>CAWVUB010000016.1:0-27902 GCA_963933065.1 uncultured Acidimicrobiaceae bacterium
GAACATGCCGCCGAAGATCCACAGCTGGGCGGTACGAGACACACCACCGGCAGCCACCGCTTCGGACAGGCCGCCAATGGAGAACGTCTCAGCACCGGTCAGGAAAAACAGGGCGAGGAAGCTAACCAGCATTAGGGCCGAGCCAAACAGCGTGTAGAGGAAGAATTTCAGCGAGGCGTACCGCCGATCCTCACCGCCCCAGACGGCGATCATGAAGAACATCGGCAGGAGGACAACCTCAAAGAACACGAAGAAAAGCACCAGATCCTGAGCCACGAAGGTGCCGATCATCCCCGTCTCAAGGATCAGAATCAGTATCAGGAAGGCCTTCGGATTGACTGGATCCGGGAAGTGGTTCCAGCTGTAAATGATGCACAGCGGCACGATCAGCATGGTCAGAAGGATCAACGGCAGCGACATGCCGTCGATACCCACCGAGAATCGACTGGAAATCACGTCGATCCAGGCCTTGTCAACCCCGAACTGGAGGCGGTCGGTGTGATCCAGGTCGAACTGGATCAGCAGCAGGACGCCCACGAACGCCACCCACAACGAGGTCACGAGCGCGATCAGCTTGTGCTGGTCCTCTCGTTCTCTCGGAATGAGCATCATGACCGCCGCACCTACAAGCGGTGAGAACGTGGCGAGGGTGATGCCCCAGCCGTCGAGCAGGTTTTCCATGTCGGCGTGCTCCTAGACGATGACGATGAGTACTCCGGCTAGAACCGTCGCAGCGGCGAAGAGAATCGCCGCGTAGCTTTGGACCTTTCCGGAATTAATTTTGCGAAGTTCCTCGCCCGCACCAGACGATCCGCGTCCAGATGCGTTCACTACCCCGTCAACCACCAGTTGGTCGATCTTCTCGTAGACGACGGTCCCAGCCTTCACGGCGGTCTCGCCGACCACATCCACAGTGCGGTCGATGACATCTTGGTTGATCCGATTGACCATCCGGGCAACCGGGCCTTTGGTGCCATCGGCCACGATGCCGTTGTAGAAGTGGTCGAGGTAGTACTTGTTCGACAGCAGGGTGTGGCCCATTCTGGCCAGCGGGTACTTAGTGGTCGGCCCATCGGGCAGTTCGGTGAGGCTCGTACCGGCGGCCTTTGACGCGGCCTCCACCTTGATGAAGTAATACCAACCCGATGCGGCGATGCCGGCGATGACGACCAGCGTCGAGACAATGGCCAGCGACCAGCTCGGGGTGGCATGGCTGATGGCGGGAAAATAGCCGGCCACTGGCTCCACGAAGTGACCGAAGCGCTCCTGGAGCGACTCGGGGGCCAGTTGGAAACCCTTGGGCATGTTGAAAAAACCAGCCACGATAGCTAACCCGGCCAGAATCCACAGCGGACCGGTGATACGCGGGCCTGACTCGTGAGGCTCTCCGTGACCACGGAACTCGCCGAAGAAGGTGAGGTAGACGCAACGGGTCATGTAGGCGGCGGTCAACGCCGCAGTGAGCATGCCCATACCCAGTATCAGCGTGTAGGCACCGTTGCCGCCCGTGCCACCCATCAGACCCCAACCACCGGTCCCGACGAGAATCTCGTCCTTGGACCAGAAACCGGCCAACGGCGGAAGGCCAGCCAAGGCCACGGTGCCAATCATGAACGTCCGGTAGGTGTGAGGCATGTGCTTGCGGAGGCCACCCATGTCGGACTTCATGTCGAAGCTGTGCACGGCATGGCTCACCGAACCCGAACCCAGGAACAGGCAGGCCTTGAAGAAGGCGTGGGTGAACAGGTGGAACACGGCCGCCGTCCAGGCGCCTACACCCAGGGCCAGAACCATGTAGCCCAACTGGGAGATCGTCGAGTACGCCAGCACCTTCTTGATATCGCGCTGCACGAAGGCCAGCAACGCACCCACGATGGTGGTTAGGCCACCGATGAAGGCCATCAGATTAATTGAACTTCCACCGATCTGAAAGCCTTCGAAGAACACCCCGTACATACGGGCGATCATGAAGACGCCGGCCACCACCATGGTCGCCGCGTGGATGAGCGCCGAGACAGGTGTCGGGCCAGCCATGGCGTCGGGCAGCCAGGTGTGGAGGAAGAACTGTCCCGACTTGGACATCACCGCAGCCATCAGGCAGCTGGCGGCCACCACCAACGTGGTGTGCGATAGCGCCCCGCTGTTGGCCAGCGCGTTGGTCTCAGCAATGGAGAACGATCCGAAGCGGCCGGGCAGCGCCGAACCGGCGGCGAAGAACAGGACAGTCACGCCGACTAGGAGCCCCATGTCGCCGACACGATTAGTCAGGAAGGCCTTAAGTGCCGCGTCACTGTTGGGCTTCTCCTCCCACCAGTGGCCGATGAGGGCGAACGAGCAGACACCAACCAGCTCCCAGGCACATAGCAGCTGCAACGTGTTCTCCGACACAACCAGCAGGAGCATCGACGCGCTGAACAGGGACAAGAAGGCAAAGAAGTGCGTGTATCGCCGATCGCCGTGGACGTAGTCGGTGGAGTAGACGTGCACCAACAGTGATACCAAGGTCACCACCAGCAGCATCATCACTGCCAAGCCATCGACCAAGGTGCCAACGGTGAATTCCACACCATTGGTCTGGAACCACGTGGTAGTGCGGTGCACGGCCAGCGACGGGTGGCCCGACTCGTGGCCAGCCCCGTGGTCAGCCCCGTGGTCAGCCCCGTGATCATCGACTTGGACGATCGCCACGTGGACCTCGTCGCCATGGAAGTTGTCTCGATGGTCGACCCAGGCCACACCAGTCAATAAGGCCAGCACGAAAGCGATGCCCACGGCAGCAATACCCAGTTCCGAGCCGCCACGCGGCATCTTCTTACCGAAGAAGAGGATTCCGACAAAGGAGAGCGCTGGAACCAACGGGATCAGCCAGACGTTGCGCAGAAACCAACTACCTCCCTCAGTAATTCCGAGAGCTAGGCCTTCGCTCGTCTCAGTGACCGTGGCCGCAAGGGTGAGGAGTGAGTTCACAGAGATCAGCCCCTCAGTTGGTCGATCTGAGTGAGATCGATGGATCGACGGTTCCGGTATAGCAGCAGGACCATGGCCAGACCAACGCCAACTTCGGCGGCGGCCACAGCAATGATAAACAGTGCGAAGACTTCGCCACCCACGCTCGCCCTAAAGGCTCCAAAAGCTACAAGGTTGATGTTCACGGCGTTCAGGATCAACTCGATCGACATCAGCACGAGAACCCCGTTGCGTCGAGCCAATACGCCGTACACACCAATGGAGAAGAGGACGGCAGATAAGAGGAGGAACTGGTTAAGAAACATGTCAGCCCCCTCAGTCCCGCCGCGCCACGACAATGGCACCGATTAGGGCAGCCAGCAGCAGGACCGACACGGCTTCGAAAGGGATGATGTAGTCACTAAAAATACTGTCGGCGATCTCAGCGGTGGTGCTGGGCGCGAAACGAGACAATTCGGCTGTGGCAAACGAGTCGACGAGGGCTGCGGTCATGACGCCGAACACGAGTAATCCAACTAGGCCAGCCATCAGGCGCTTCTCCCCCGATACGCCGTCGTCCTCCCCGAATGAACCCTTCGTCAACATGATGCCGAACAGGAAGAGCACGACAATGGCACCGATGTAAACCATTACCTGTGTAACGCCCACGAACTCGGCGCCCAGCAGGATAAATATTCCAGCTACCCCAGCCAGGACGATCACGAGATACAGCGCGGCATGTACCACGTTGCGTGTGGTAACCATCCGAAGTGCCGAAATCACCATAGTGATGGCCATCACGGCGAACGCCACGTTTTGGGCCACTAGAAACTCGTCACTGGTAAGGCGGTCCAGGTCCGCCAGGGCAGCCAAAACTGTCACCGGGGTACCTT
Source organism: uncultured Acidimicrobiaceae bacterium (assembly GCA_963933065.1). Classification (GTDB taxonomy): domain Bacteria; phylum Actinomycetota; class Acidimicrobiia; order Acidimicrobiales; family MedAcidi-G1; genus UBA9410. The sequence goes on from CAWVUB010000016.1 coordinate 3,840, forward strand.
TGCCTTCTTGGCCTCGCTGCCCACCTCGTACTCTTCGAAGTCCGGGACAGTCTCCATCCACTGCCCAAGTTTCGACTTGTCGTGGAGGAGATCGGCAATCTTCGGCTCAGAATATTCGAACTCCGGCGACCAGAAGAGGGCCTCAAACGGGCAGACCTCCACGCATATTCCGCAATACATGCACAGAGCGAAGTCAATGTCGAAGCGGTCCAAAGCATTCTTCTGACGAGGCTTGCCGCCCGGTCGACGTGGTGGTGCCTTGTACTTGTGGCCCTCGATGTAGATACACCAGTCCGGGCACTCACGGGCACACAACATGCAAGCAGTGCAGTTGTCCTCAAGCAAAGTGATGACGCCACGGGCCCGGGGCGTCGGAGTCTCTTTGACCCTGGGGTACTGGACGGTGTGCGCACCCTTGGTCAAGGTACGCACCATCGTCTTCATGGTGATACCGAGGCCCTTAACCAGACCGGGAAGCTTCAAGTTCAGGGACATTAGAAGACCACCTTCAGTACGCCAGTCAAGACGATATTGGCCAGCGACAACGGAATAAGGACCTTCCAAGCCAACTGCTGGAGTTGGTCCTCGCGGAATCGGGGAAAGGTAAAGCGGAACCAGAAGATCAGAAAAGCAACAAGGATGACCTTGCCCAACAAGATGGCCGGCCCAATCACGTTGAACAGGTCGCTGGTCGGGTCAATCCCCGGCACATACCATCCACCGAGGAAAAGAGTTGCTGCCAAGGCTGAGAAGATGCCGGCTGTGGCGAACTCGCCGATGAAGAACAGCAGGAACCTCAGTCCGGTGTACTCGGTGAGATAGCCGGTCACGATTTCAGACTCGGCCACCGGCATGTCGAACGGCGGCTGGGTGAGTTCAGCTTGGACCGCCACCAGGAAGATCGCAAATCCTAAGAACTGGGTGAAGATGAATGGGTTGCCCATGCCACCCCACCCGAAAATCTCCCCAGTGGCTTGGGCCATAACAATCTCTTGAACATTCAGCGTTCCAGCCTGGATTACAACGCCCATCACGGCCAGCACTAGTGGCAACTCGTACGCCACCAACTGGCCAGCCGCCCGCAAGCCACCCAGAAGCGAATACTTCGAAGAAGAAGCCCAGCCGGCCATAAGTATCCCGATGACCGAGATTGACGAGACGGCAAGGGCCAGAAAGATCCCAGTATCAACATCAATAAACCAGGCATCGGGGCCGGCAGGAATGACCAGTACCAGCAGGAACGTGGAAATTAGTACTACGAACGGAGCCGCCTTGAAGACAATACGGTCAGCCTTAGCGGGGATGATGTCCTCTTTTTGGAGAAACTTCCCTACCTCAGCCAACAGTTGCAGCGAACCGTAGGGGCCGGCCTCCATTGGGCCGAGTCGGCTCTGCATGAAACTCATCATCTTGAATAAGAACAGGTAGACCAGCGTTCCAGCAGGTAGTAGTACAGCCAACAAGCCCACCACGGCGCGTATACCGGTCTGCTGCCACCAGGCAAGCTCGACAGCCATCGTCAAGGAGTCAGTCAAGATGCTGCTCATCGATCAATATCCCCAAGGATGAAGTAGAGGCTCGCCAGGATGGAGACCACGTCGGGCAGATAGGTGCCTTTCAATAGCCAAGGCGTGATCGATACGTTGTTGAATGATGCCGAGCGGATCTTCACCCGGTACGGCACCAAGTCACCCTTCGATACCACGTAGTAGCCCATAACACCCAGCGGGTTCTCCGTCTCGACGTAGGCCTCACCAGCAGGCACCTTGATGATACGAGGCACCTTGGCCATGATCGGTCCCGTCGGTATGCCGTCGAGTAACTGATCGACCATTTTGCAGGCTTCTCGGACCTCCTGAAGGCGCACCCAGTAACGAGCAAAGGAGTCACCGTCGGGGTGCGTCCAGACCTTCCAGTCCAACTCGTTGTGAACTAGGCCAACCCCACCGTCACGGCGGAGGTCCCAATCGACGCCCGACGCCCGGATATTGGCACCCGACAGACCGTAGGAGAGGCCCACATCGGCTGGAATTACGCCAATACCACGAGTTCGGGACTGGAAGATCTCGTTGCCGGCGACAAGTCCCTCCATCTCGTCGCAGAATTTACGAATCCGGCCCAGCACACCCTTTGTTTCGTCAATCCAACCCTTGGGAAGGTCGTCTTTTAGCCCCCCGATACGGTCGAAGTTAGGGTGGAATCGGCCACCGGTGACTGCCTCGATCTGATTCAGAACGAACTCGCGATCCCGGAAGGCGAAGAACACTGGGGTAACCGCACCTAGCTGAACACCCATGTCGCCAAGAAAAAGCACCACGTTGGCGATACGGGACAACTCGAATAACGCTGTTCGGATCCACTGTGCACGGGGTGGCGCCTCAACGTCCATCAGCCGCTCAGCAGCCAAGATAAACGGTACCTCGTTGGCAAAACTACCCAGCCAGTCAATGCGGTTCACCAACGTGGTGACCTGCGGGTACGTCCGGACCTCGGAGAGCTTCTCGTAACCCCGATGCATGTAGCCCATGATCGGTTCCGCAGCGACCACCCGCTCGCCATCGAGTTTCACGACAATCCTTAACGTGCCGTGGGTGGCTGGGTGCTGAGGACCAATATTGAGGGTCATACCCTCGGTTTCGATCTCGACATTGACTCGGGCGTCACTTGCCTGGCCGGCTATATAAGCCATCTGACGGGGGTCGCTCACAGCGGTCACGATTCGTCCTCTACGGCTTCATCAGTATCATCGCCGTCGGGCATAAGCTCGACGTCCACGATGCCCGGCCAGGGCTTCACCCGGCGAGCGAGCAGCGGGTAGTCCTTTCGAAGAGGGTTTCCTTCGAAGTGTGAGGGCAGGTAAAGGTGTATTTGGTTGGGATGGTTCCGAAACGAAATCCCGAACATCTCCCAGGCCTCGCGCTCGTGCCAGTTGGCTCCGGGGTAAACGCCGGTCCATGAATCAACCTCCGGAGCGTCACCAACCAAATCGGCCTTCACAGTGACACCTAGGTGGCCAAGCGGGTCGTGAACCCGAGCCAGCAACTGGAACCGAGTCTCACCACCAGCAATCCCAGTCTCCAAAGAGGTCACATCAGCCGGAGCGTCCTCATCACCAGATGTTTCAACAGAAAGGTCGACCTGGGCGTCCATGTCGCGACCATATGGTGAAGGCATCCAATCCACCGCCGAGAGAAAATTAAAATAGGACATGGCGCAGCGGTCCCGTAGAACTTGAGCCGTCTCCACCCAAGCCGCAACATCAACCCGCACCCAGAGGTCGACGCCAGGCTCGACGTGGCTTTCAACCAGCCCATCACCCAAAGCGTCGATGAGGGCATCGACGACGGCGTCACGTTGACCGTCGGTGGCCACCACCACGGCCTCATCTCCCTGAACCAGAGCGTCGGTGTCGGAGTCGGTATCAGGTGACGACAATGGGATCACCCGTCCAGCGTTCGGTCATGTCCTCGGTAGCAATCCGCTCTTGGAGTAACACGATGCCCTCTAATAGCGCCTCGGGCCGAGGTGGGCAGCCTGGTACGTAGACATCGACCGGAATGATCTGATCAACACCCTTGGTCACTGAGTAACTATCCCAGTAGGGGCCGCCACAGTTAGCGCACGACCCCATAGAGATCACATACTTGGGCTCAGGCATCTGTTCGTATAGTCGTCGCACTGCAGGAGCCATTTTGTCAGTCACTGTGCCCGATACGACCACCAAATCGGCTTGACGTGGACTGGCCGGGAACGGGATTACGCCAAGACGCATCACGTCATACCGCGGTGATGCAAATGCTGCGCCCATCTCAATGGCGCAGCACGCCAAGCCCCACTGGTATACCCAGAGCGAGTATTTGCGACTGACGTTAAGCAACTTGGTAAGCGACTTGGGCAGTTTGCCGCTCTCTACGAGTCCCATGGTTTGTTCCTCTCCTACCGACGCCTACTCAGACCCATCTGAGCAGGCGCTTGCGCCAAGCGTAGAAAAGCCCAAGGGCCAGAATAAAAATGAAGATGGCCATCTCGACAAGCCCAAAGACGCCGTAGACCTCGAGCCGGGTAGCCCATGGAAAGATGAATACGGCCTCAACGTCGAACAACACAAACATCAGAGCAAACACGTAATAACGAATATTGGACTGGCTCCACATGTCGCCCTGCGGATCGACACCAGACTCGTAGTTGATCAGTTTCTGCGGGGTGTCACGCGATGGTCTCAAGAGGCTTCCCAAGCCCAAGAATGCGGACACCAGCAGAACGGCTAAGCCGCCAAATACGACCAGCACAAGCCAGCTGCGAAGGAAGTCGGACACGAAATGAAAAACCTAACGAATCGGGCGGATGGGCGACGACGGAGGCTGCAACGGACCCGACGACCTCGGCAGGTTACCGGATATGAGACGGTTCACGAATACGTGAGGAGGTGGCCGAAGGGGCTATCGGCTCGGGTCCTCCAGACAGTTGCATATGTCACTATGAACCACCCACCAAGACCGGTACAGCATCTCGGGCTAGTTCAATCAAAGGTCCAGGAACGACGCCGATAGCCAACACTCCTACGCATGCCACGCCTATGACCACCCATGCCCCCAGAGGCACAACGGTGTCTTCCGACTGCTCTGTACCTTCCAGCTGGCCTTCTTCCATGTACATGGCGACAAGAATGCGCAGATAGACAAAAGCCGCTATGGCAGCGGCCAGCATGGCTATGCCAGCCAACCAGTAACTCTGGCCTTCAACTGCAGCTGCCAGTACGCCCAGTTTTGCAACGAACCCGCCTGTGAACGGCACACCGGCCTGACCTAGAAGTAGCAAGGTGAATGCCCCGGCTAATACCGGTCGGCGACGGGCCAGACCCCGGTAAGCATCCAGCCCGTGTGCCTCATCACCAGGCCCACCTATGACTGTGAGTACGGCAAAGCTGCCGGTAGCGAGCAGCGTGTAGACCACTAAGTAGGCGTAGACGGCTGCCGTACCCTGGGCATCGGCAGCCTGCACACCGAGCAGCAAAAAGCCAGCATGGGCGATAGACGAATAAGCCAACATGCGGCGCACATCGGTCTGCAGCACAGCCATAGAGGCGCCAACCGCCACGCTTAACCCGGCCAAGACGCCCACAGCTGGTGACCAGTCTGATGCATGGGTGCTGAGGGTGACTACTAGCACCCGTACCATCGCGACGAAACCGGCTACCTTCACGCCAGCAGCCATCCACGCCACCACCGGACTGGGCGCCCCTTGGTAGACGTCGGGTGTCCAGGCGTGGAAAGGCACCGCAGCCACCTTGAAAGCTAGACCTACCAGAAGCAGAGCGATCCCTGCTAGCAACATGCCGTCATCGAATAACAGAACCGACGAAAGGTGCTCGGATATCAGTGCCATTCGGGTCGAACCGGTAGCCCCATAGAGCAGGGCTATGCCGTAGAGCAGGAACGCTGAGGCGAACGCCCCAAGCACGAAGTACTTGAGTGCAGCCTCCTGGGACTCGATGCGACGCAGATGCAATGCGGCTAGGACATAAACAGCAATCGACAGAATCTCAAGACCTAGAAATAGGACGATGAGATCGTCGGCCGACACCATGACCACACCGCCAGCCGCCGACAGCATGAGAAGCACGTATAGCTCGACACCTGGAAGATTCTCGCGAACTAAATAGAGACGGGCTAGGAGCGCAGTGGCTACGACCGCGACAGCTAGTGCCGCTGTGGCCAGCACCGTGGATCCATCAATGGCGACCGTGCCTCCCAAGAAGGAGCGTGGTCCGGTATCGCGTACCTCGTTCCACATGGGCACAGTGGCAATCAGCACGGCCAGGCCGGTCACAACCGTCCAAATCTGGGGAAGGAATGTTGGGAGGCGACGGACAAGCGAGGCCACGGTCAGTAGCAGCATCGCACTGACCGAAAGCAGTATCACGGGAATTAGTGCCCACCAAAGGACTTCAGGAGTGACGACAGCCGACATCAGTGGTCGTCTCCAAGTTCGTCAGTTTCGCCTGCGTGACTGCTCCCAGTTCCACTTTCCACGTCGGCGCCAAAGCGTGACCGAGGCTCATGAAATCCGTCTACATGCTCCTCAATATGAGCAACCAGGGCGTCCACTGCGGGCTCCATGCGTTCTATCACTGGCTTCGGATAGACACCCATAAAGACGATCAAGGCTAAAAGCGGTGCTAGTACCAGTCCCTCGCGCAGTCTCAGGTCATCCATCTTGGCGTTATCGCCTTCGGCTGGCCCGTGGAACACCCGCTGGTAGGCCCACAAGAGGTAGAGAGCGGCGAGAATAACACCAGCAGTAGCGATCAGGGCCCACCACCGGTGAGCGTTGAAAGCGCCAACCAGCACCAGGAATTCACCCACGAAGCCGTTCAGGCCAGGTAGGCCGATTGACGACAGCATTACCACAGTAAATACCGCAGCCATGACTGGCGCTGATTTCTGTAGGCCGCCCAACTCGTCGATCTGGCGAGTATGGCGACGCTCGTAAATCATGCCGACCAGCAGGAAAAGCGCGCCGGTTGACACCCCATGGTTGACCATCTGGAGCAACCCGCCCTCTATGCCTTCAGTATTCAGTGAGAAAGTGCCCAACACGATAAAGCCCAGATGCGCCACCGACGAGTAGGCAACAAGGCGCTTCAGGTCACTCTGCATGGTGGCCACCACGGCTCCGTAAACGATGCCGACCACGCCCAGCGTCAGGAAAACTGGGGCGAAGAAGTGGGATGCCTCGGGAAAAAGGTATAGGCCGAAGCGAAGGAACCCATAGGTCCCCAACTTGAGGAGAACACCGGCGAGGATCACCGAGCCAGCTGTCGGCGCCTCGGTATGAGCATCCGGCAACCAGGTATGCAGCGGGAAGATCGGAACCTTGACGGCAAATGCCAGAGCGAAGGCTGCAAAAATCCAGCGTGCGGCGGTCGGGTCTATGGCCTGAGCCTCGGCGATGGCCACGAGGTCGAAGGTGACGGAAGTACCGACGGCCTCAGCATGGAGGAAGGCCACAGCCAGAATTCCAACCAGCATCAGGGCTGATCCGGCCATCGTGTATAAGAAAAACTTTGTCGCCGCATAAGCCCGGTTGCCGTGGCCCCACCGTCCAATGAGGAAATACATAGGCACAAGGACGACTTCAAAGCAAAGAAAGAAGACCACCAGGTCCAGGGCACAAAAAACACCCATTACCCCAGCCTCGAGTATCAGCAACCAGGCGTAATAGGCCCGATCATCATGACCAGGATCAACTGCTAATAGAGCAATCGGGAACAGCACACCGGTCAGGACAACCAAGAATAGAGATATCCCGTCGATCCCCAGTAGCCACTGGATCCCTAGGTCGGAAATCCAATCAGCCTGGGACGTGAACTGCATTTCGGCACCATGAGCGGCATCAAAGCCCTTTACTAGCCAAATCGACATACTGCCGACAACCACCGAGGTCGTCACTGCCACCAACTTCAGCAACTCTGGTCTACGGCGAGGAAGGCAAGCCACTAAAAGGGCGCCCATGGCAGGCACCAAGATCAGTGCGGGTAAGACGGCAAAGGGCACGCCATCCGCTGACGCCAAGAGGTTGACTGTCGGAAGCATCCCCATTAGAAGTTGCTCCGCGTGAGGAACCAAAGCATTAGACCCACGGCGCCTAGGCCGATACCTGCAGCGTAGGTCCGAACTAGACCGTTGTGGAAGCGCCGGAGCAGTCCGGCTTCTCGTCTGACCAGTGTGGCCACGCCATTTACCGCGCCATCGACCACCGATCGGTCGAAGTCTGCTGTGGCCTCAAAACTGGCTCGTCCCGGCCCATCCATGAACACCGACACTGCCCGGTCAAAACGCCAAGCCTCAGCCAAAATCGGACGTTCGAAGGTGGCGTAGTCGATACGCCGCTTTCCATAAGCGGCGACAGCCACCGCTATGCCAATGGCACCACCGACCACAGCGATGATGGCTAGGACCCACAAGGTGCCAGTACCTATGGAGAGGTGGACCTCGTTGTGGAAGAGGGTGGGCTCCAGCCAGTGCTCGAGGTGCTTGGTTGCCGACGAGAAGGGCAGTTGGATGAGGCCACCAAGCACACTCAAGCCAGCAAGGACAACCAACGGAAAGACCATCGTCCACGGTGACTCATGGGGATGGTGATCGGAGCGTTCAGCTACCGAGCTGGGTAGTTCATCTGCAACCATGCCAACGTCAGGGGCGCCATCCAAGGCCAGAGCGGTCTGAGCGCTACGGCCTTCGGCAGCCAACCGCACGTCTACTGCCGCTGCTTCTGTGACCGTAAAGGCTTCGACGGCAGTGGCCAAGATTCCTTCCGCTTCAACTACCGCAGCGTTGGCGGCGGCTAACGCCTCCTCGGCAGCTGCCAGGGCAGTTGCCAGATCCTCGACACTGGGGCCATCTTCGCCGGAGAGACCATCGGTTGCTCTGGCCTTTGCAGCCGCCAAGGCTTCCCCGGCCGCGACTGCTGCGCTGCGACTGGATTCAAGCATGGACTCAGCGTCGACCATCGAAGACCGGGCAGCATCAAAAGTCGTATCAGCCCCAGCTATACGGGCTTCCCATGCCGCGTCCACTTCATCAGGTCGCGGATCGGCGAACCGATAACGGCCAAAGAAAGTCAGTACCACTTGGCGGGTCATGTAGAAGGCAGTGAGAACGGCGGTGATCAAGCCAACGGCCCACAGCAGTGGGCTCTCGTTCCAAGCAAAGGCCAATATCTCGTCTTTGGACCAGAACCCTGCAAAGGGTGGCACGCCTGCGATAGCAAGCCAGCCGACTACAAACGTGCCGGCGGTGATGGGCATGAACCTTCGAAGGCCCCCATAGTGAGCCATGTCCTGATCACCGTTCATCCCATGGATCACCGACCCGGAGCCCAAGAAAAGTAAGGCCTTGAAGAACGCGTGGGTCACCATGTGGAACACCGCTGCTACGTAAGCGCCGCAGCCCACAGCTAGAAACATGTACCCCAGTTGACTGACTGTCGAATAAGCCAGAACTTTCTTTATGTCACGTTGAGCCACGGCGATGGTTGCTGCAAACAAGGCTGTGACAGCACCGGTCCAGGCGATCATGGTGGGTACCCAATCCGCTGCATCGGCAATGATCGGGTTGATCCGTGTCAACAGGTAAACGCCGGAGGTGACCATTGTCGCCGCGTGGATTAGCGCCGAAACAGGTGTCGGCCCGGCCATGGCGTCTGGCAGCCACAGGTAAAGAGGAAACTGGGCGGACTTGCCGACGGCACCAATAAACAGCATCACTGCGATGAAGGTGGCTGTGGATTGGGCAACAGTTCCGGCCGCCGTGGCGTCCAACACGTCGAGGTAGGCAACCGAGCCGAACGTAAAGAAGACCATAAAGATCGCGACCATGAAGCCCCAGTCGCCGATCCGGTTGGTCACAAACGCTTTTTTCCCTGCCGTGGCGTTCGCCTCGTCAGTGAACCAGAAGGAAATCAGAAGGTAGGAACACGCCCCTACCCCCTCCCAACCCAAGAAAGTAATAAGGAGGTTGTCGCCCAGCACCAGCATCAGCATTGAGAAGGCGAACAAGTTCAAGTAGGTGAAAAACCGCGGGAAGTCCCCGTCACCGTGCATGTAACCAATTGAATACAGATGAATCAGTGCACCGACACCGGTGACAAACAGGCACATCGTCAGCGAAAGTGGATCCACTAGAAAGCCGACATCAACCTGTAGGTCGCCGGCTGGGACCCACTCGAACAGCGTGGTCACCGACCTCCGGTCTTGCGTGTCGCGTCCCAACAAGTCCACGAACACCCCGACAGTGGCCAGAAACGAGCCGCCCATCGCACCAGTGGCCAACCAGCCAGCCCAAGGCTCACCAATCCGCTTCCCGGCAAATGTGAGCACCAAAAACCCGGCCAGTGGCAGAGCTGGGATGAGCCAAACGAGATCAAGCACGCTCTAACCCCTCAAAACCGAGAGGTCGTCGACTGTTGCGCCCTGACGACGACGCATGATGGCCACTACCACTGCCAAACCGACTACAACCTCGGCTGCGGCGACCACCAGCACAAAAAAGACCGCTAATTGCCCACCTAGGTCGCCTAGAGCAGCGCCGAGGCTCACGAAGGTCAGGTTGACGGCGTTGAGCATCAGTTCGACACACATGAACATGACCAGTGGATTACGGCGAGTCAGCAGACCTACCGCACCCAGTGAGAAAAGCACAGCACCGAGCACCAAGTACCACGAGGTAGTCACCATCATCAGGCGACACCTCCCTCGGCATCGCTTCCAGAACCCGGCTGGGCATCAATTCTGATTTGTTCGTTGGCTGTAGCCACCGCCACCACCGGTAGCGGCTGGAGAGCACCCTTCACGGTCCGGACTAGGACGACAGCACCGACGACTGCAACAGTCAACAACAACGCCGTTAGTTCCATGGCGAACACGTAGTCGGTAAACAGGGCTTCGCCCAGGCGACGGGTGTTGTCTCCACCACCACCTAGGGGAGCAGTCTGGCCCGGGGTCCCCGTTGGTCCGCCGGTTGCCACCAGTAGAAGGGTGAGCAGTAAGCCCATCAGAGACGCCCCAATCACTGCAGCCAGCGGACGTTGTCCGACAATGGGCTCTACGCCCATGTCCTCGGCCCGGTCCACACCCAACAACATGATCACGAACAAGAACAGAATTACTACGGCACCGGCGTAGACGATTACCTGGACTGCAGCCAGAAAGGTGGCATCCTGGAGGACGAAAAGCACGGCTACACCGAACAGTGTTTGGACCAGGAACAATGCAGCGTGGACCGGGTTGCGGGCCGTAAGCACACCGACTGCACCGGTAAGCACGATGGCTGCACTAACAAGAAAGACAACAACGTCCATCAGGTAGCGCCCAATTCTTCAGCATCGGAGCTTTCAGGACCTTTGTTTTCGGAACCAGGTTTCGTTTGTCCCACCTCTGACGCACGCACGCCGTGGCCCAACTCGCCCGACCACGACACCTGGCCGCTATAACTGGCGTCACCACTAGGTGACGTGGCACGCATCCACCCTGACGTTAGGTCGTCATCGCCTGGCCGCCAGTCCTCCCATGGAAGGTGCTGGGGACGACCCGTGGTGGCGTCTACCACCAACTCATCTTTGGTGTAGACGGCGTCAGCCCGATTGGTGAATGAGAACTCAAACAGTTTCGACTCAGTGATGGCCTCAGTCGGACAGGCCTCTACGCACAGGTCACAGTGGATGCAACGCAGATAGTTGATCTCATAGACGAAGCCATATCGCTCACCGGGAGAAACAGGTTCATCCGGTGGGTTGTCTGCACCCCTTACATAGATGCACTTCGCCGGACAGACACCGGCGCACAACTCACAACCAATGCACTTCTCCATGCCGTCTTCGTACCGGTTCAGGACGTGCCGGCCATGCAGCCGAGCCGGCTTAGGCCGCTTTTCCTGCGGATACGGAGTGGTTACCCGCTTCTCAAACATCTTGCGAAAAGTGACAGCAAAACCTCGGAAGTAACCCATCAGACCAGTCCTCCCCCAGGTAGGCCCCCGGCTGGCGCATCATCTTGCGCTCTAGCGCCCTCCAACTCGGTTAACCGGTCCGCCCTGGCCTTCGACATCGCTCCAAGCAGCAACGCTGCTCCACCCGCCATTACGGCAATACCGACTAGCACCACCAGAAACAAGGGCCATCCCTGCGCATTGGCTACATCCAAAGCCCCGATAAGAAGAAACCAACCCAGAGAAACTGGGATGAGTAACTTCCAACCCAAGTCCATGAGCTGGTCGTAACGCACTCGGGGAAGGGTTGCACGTAGCCATACGAAGCAGAACAGAAAGGCAAAAACTTTCAGACTGAACCAAAATACCGGCCACAACCAGCCCAGAGTGTCAGTCAGGATCGGGCCAGCCGGGCCACCCAGGAACAAGGTGACGGCGATAGCCGACATGGTGATCACATTCATGAACTCGGCGAGGAAGAACAGTGCAAAGCGCAGCGAGCTGTACTCAGTGTGGAATCCACCAACCAACTCCTGCTCGGCCTCCACTAGGTCAAACGGTGGTCGGTTCAACTCGGCAGTGCCAGCCAACACGAATACCAAGAACGGAACTACGCCAGTGGCAAGCACATTCCAGTTGCCTTCAACCTGGCTGGCCACGATGTCGTGGGTGGAAAGTGAGCCTGAGGTTAAGAAGACCGTCGCTATGGCTAGTCCTAGGGCTGCTTCGTAACTGATCATCTGGGCTGAAGCGCGTACCGAACCAATCAGTGGGTACTTCGACCCTGATGACCAGCCAGCGAGCATCACTCCGTAGACGGCAATAGACGAAAGAGCCAAAAAGAACAACACACCCACCGGTGGATCTGCAACCTGTAGATAAGTCTGCTTTCCAAACCAAGTGACAGTGCCATCCCCCGAGGAGAAGTCACCCCCGATTGGAACGATGGCGAACACGAGGAAAGCTGGGATGAGAGACAGGTAGGGAGCCAACTTGAAGACCACTCGGTCAGAACGGTCTGGGATGAGGTCCTCCTTGAAGAACAACTTGATCCCGTCGGCCAGTGTCTGAAGGATTCCGAATGGGCCAGCTACCGAAGGGCCGATCCGGTTGTGCATGTCGGCTACAAGTTTCCGCTCGAACCAGATCATCAGCATTACTGAGACCAGCAAGAGAACGAATGCCACCACCACCTTCAGTACAACAATGCCCACTATCCCAAGGTCAAGGTCCCCACTGAGTAGTGGGTCGATGGCCAGCACAGCAGTTTTCGCGATGCTCATCGGCGGCCCAGTCGGACTTCTGTAACCGGCTCCGTGGCGTCGATCAATGCAGTGGCGGATACACCGGGCTGATTGGCTCTCAGGTGCACCGTCCCGCGTGTCACTCCGACATCGGCTGTCACTTCTAGCTGAATGGTGCCGCGAGAACTGATCAGGTCAACCACTTCACCCTCGGCGATGCCGTGACGAGCCAAGTCTGTCGGCTCCATGCCAGCCCGAGTACCCGGTGCGAGACCGGCCAGTGACGGGCTATGAGCGACAAACACCCCCGCGTCATACATGGACCGGTCAACAACTAGGCGCAGCCCGTAGCCATCACGCCCCGGAACGCTCGTGGGTGAAGGCCGGTCTGCGACTAGACCACCTTCAAGTAGAATCCCCTCCCGGGTGGCCCCGGCAAGGGCCTCAGATGTAACAGTGGCGTGCAGCGGTGATACAGCAGCAAGTTCGGCTAGAACGTCCGCCACTGTGGCAAAACCCAGATCGACACCGAGGTGTTCTGCCAGTTCTACAGCAATGGCCCAGTCGGGACGGGACGTCCCTGGCGAATTAACTTTACGTGCCACCACGCTCACCCTTCCCTCTAAATTGGTGAACGTTCCGTCTAGTTCAGTGGAGGCCACTGCAGGCAGAACGACGTCGGCCTGGGTCACTGTGTCGGTACCGAATAGGTCCACCGCCACTACGGTCCCGGCCCCAGCCAGTGCCTGTTCGGCCAGTTGGCGGTCGGGAACGTCAGCCAACAAGTCCGCTCCCAGTAAAAACAGCACGTCGATATCGCCAGCTGCCGCCGCGCTGAGGATCCCCAGTGCGTCATGACCAGCAGTCGTCGGCACGGTCGGCCAGATCCCTTCAACTAGCCCAGCATCTGCAAGAGTCGTCCGGCCAGGGAGTAGTCCGGGAGCTAACCCAATGTCCAAGGCGCCATGGACATTGCCGCGACGCAGCAACGAGAGGAAGGTCGCCTCTGGTAGGTAGTCGTGGAGGGCCAGTGCTGCGTCGACAACCGGACCGGCCGACTCCGCAAGCGAAGGGCGGCCCAACAAAACGGTCACCGACGAACCGGCGGCGATCGATGCGGCCAGAGTTCCTGCAGTCGCTGCTATCTCATCGGCTGTGAGGCCACCCGTACCCGCCGGCGATCCTTCACCAAACAAACCGGCTACTACGCCCGCCGCATCACCAGGGGAAACCCGCAACGAATGGGCGGCATGATCGCTTAGACCAGTCCGCCGGGGCGTCAACTCGATCAGGGTGGCGCCGTCATGAACGATGGCGTGTCGGAGTCTCAGGAACAGCGCGCCGAGTTCTTCCTTGGGGTCCGGCCCCAAAAGGACAATCGTTCCACCTGGGGTACAAGCCCGGTCGATAGTGGCCCGGGGTAGGCCGAGAACGACCTCGGCTGGCAGGCCATCGGCCAGCTGGGCGTCCACATGGTCAGTACCCAGAACACCCTTGGCCAACTTGGCCCATGCGTACTGCGACTCGTTGGTCATGCGGGCGCCACCGAGTACAGCAACTCGGTTTGCCGGAACATCAGCCAGGGCCGACGCGACAGCACTGAGCGCTTCACCCCAAGACGCAGCCACCAGAGAGTCGCCGCCGGGCATCCGATTACCCAGAGCATCGCCACGGAGCATCGGAGCAGCTAGCCGATCTTCATGGTCGTAGGCCTCGAAAATAAACCGCTCTTTATCGGACAACCACCCCCAATTAACGGCATCTGCATCTAACCCAAGAAAGCGCAGTACTCGGTCATGAGAAGATTGCACGGCAATGCGACTGCCCACGCTGTCCAGCGTGCTGGTGGACTCAACTTCCTCGAGGTCCCATGGACGAGCTTTGAATCGGTAGGGAGCAGCAGTCAACGCACCCACCGGGCAAATCTGCACGGTGTTCCCGCTGAAGTACGACGAGAACGGCTGATCGGGGAAGGTGTTTACCTGGGTCTGCCCACCACGGTCCATGAAATGAATCAGTTGGTCGCCAGCAACCTCACCGGCGAAACGGGTACATCGGTCGCACAGGATGCAACGCTCGCGGTCAAGATAGACATTGCTATTAACAGGAATCGGCTTCTCAAAGTGACGCTTTTCCTCAACGAACCGGCTTTCACCTGGACCGAATGCCATGGTCTGGTCCTGCAGGGGACACTCGCCGCCCTTGTCGCAAACTGGACAGTCCAGAGGGTGGTTGATGAGCAAGAACTCCAGCACCCCGTCTTGAGCCTTTTTGGTTCGGTCAGATTCGGTATCGACAGTCATTCCAGGCGAACACTCGAGCATGCAAGACGGCTGAAGAGCGGGACCTCGTCCGGTATCAACCTCGACTATGCACATGCGACACATCCCAACCGGCTTCATTCGGCTGTGATGACAGAACCGGGGGATATACGTTCCGGCACGCTCGCAGGCTTCGATTAGTAGTTCACCCGGACGGGCGCTCACAGCCCGACCGTCTACCAAGATTTCTACGCTCTCGGGATTCACGAGCCAGCCCCCGGTGAACTATTTGCTGTGTTCGCCGCCGATACGGGAATGCCATCACTCCGGGTGATACGAGCCTCGAACTCGTGGCGGAACCGTCGGATGGTTGACGTAATCGGGGCTACAGACGATGGGCCAAGTGGGCAGATCGTGGTCTGGCGGGGCGGGAACGGTACAGCGTCCAAACCTTCAGCAGCGTAGGCAGCCACCGGATAAGGGCCCGGACTGATGTTGTCGCCCACGTCTAGTAGAAGGTCGATGTCAGATGGACGCCCATGGCCAGCCAAAATGCGGGCCAAGATCTTCTCTTCCCAGCTCGTCCCTTCCCGGCATGGAGAACACTTGCCACAGGACTCCCGGGCGAAAAATCGCACCATTCGATGACAGGCCTTCACGGCATCGGTGGTCTCGTCCATCACAATGATGGCGCCTGAACCCAGCATTGACCCTGCAGCACCCACCTCCCGGGCCTCGAGTGGAAGATCGAGATGCTCGGTGAAGAACCAAGGCGAAGACCCTCCACCTGGGATAAACATCTTCAGTTGATGGCCATCGCGAATGCCCTGACAGTAGGTTTCGCCATAAAAAAGATCACGGAAGGTGGTTACACCTTGCTCAACCTCATAAACACCGGGCCGCTTCACGTGCCCCGACACAGCAAACAGGCGAGTCCCAGGTGAAGACTCTGATCCCATCTTCCGGTAAGACGCAGCACCGTTGGCCATGATCCAGGGCACATTTGCCAGCGTCTCCACGTTGTTGACGATCGTCGGCTGGCCATAAAGCCCAATGGCTGCCGGAAAGTACGGAGGTTTGAGGCGAGGCATACCGCGATTGCCCTCAAGGCTCTCGATGAGTGCTGTCTCCTCGCCAACGATGTAGGCACCGGCTCCCCAATGGAGGGTGATGTCCACTGAAAAATTGGTACCAAGCACGTTGCATCCAACGTAACCAGCCGTGTAAGCCTCGTTCAGCGCCGCCGCAATCCGCTCCTGGGCCAGGGCCATCTCTCCTCGCACATAGAGGAAACACTGCGAAAGACCCAGCGCGTAGCAGGCGATCAGGCAGCCCTCGATCAACTGATGAGGATCGCGCTCCATGAGGAGACGGTCCTTATAGGTCCCGGGCTCACTCTCGTCACCATTTACGACTAGATAGCGGGGCCATACCCCATCGGGGCAAAAACCCCATTTCACACCAGCCGGGAAGCCAGCACCACCGCGGCCCAGCAGGGTGGCCTCACGGACCTGAGCATGGACGTCTTCGGGGGCCATAGCCAAAGCGGCACTCAGCCCCGCGTAGCCACCAGTAGACAAGAAACGCTCGAAGGTAAACGAGTCTTCGTAGGCGAACCGGGATGTGACTACCTTTGGACCTCCGTTATCGACGTAACCCGCAGCGTGGGAAATGTAGGTGCTCGTCATGAGGCCTCCTCCACTACAGGGGCGGGCATCCAAGGTGGTGCACCGTTGACCTCTTCGGGTGGCACCACGCCAGCCCGTCGATCGTCGGGTACGTGCTGACGTATCCGACCAAGAGTTCCGTGCTCAGGGAGTTCACCGATATCGCCAGCAGCTCCGCGCTCCAGTGGGCTACGTCCAGCCCGGATATCAGCCACTACTTCATCGAGGGTTTCGGTGTCAGCCCGGTGAAAGTAGCGGTAGTTCACAGTGAAGCAGGGTGCCTCTGTGCATGCGGCTACGCACTCCACGTCCTCAACGGTGAATAGGCCGTCGTCAGTAGTACCGCCAGCTCGCACACCGAGGGTGGACTCAGCATGGTCCAGCAAATCCTCACCACCCAGCAACTGGCAAGAGATGTTGGTGCAGACATTGACGATGTACTTCCCCACCGGGTGGAACTTGAACATCTCGTAGAAACTGCCGGTACCAAGAACCTCCGCTGCCGTGGTACCAGTCATTGTCGCTATCTCGCTCATGGCCTGGGAGGTAACCCACCCCTCCTGCTCTTGCGCCAGGTGAAGCAGTGGGATGACCGCCGATTTAGCCCTCGGGTAGCGGCTCAGAATCTCTCGAGCCGTCCGTTCGTTAGCGGCGTCAAACCAGCTCACCGGTCAACCTCTCCCATTATCGGGTCGACTGAAGATACGACGGCCACCCCGTCGGCAATGAGCCCGCCCTCCATCAAGTGCGGCAAGGTCTGTAGATTCACAAAACTCGGCCCCCGGATATGCATCCGGTATGGCTTTGGACCCCCGTCTGAAACTATGTAGCACCCCAACTCACCACGTGGAGACTCCACGGCTACATACGTCTCACCCTCAGGGACGTGGAAACCCTCAGTGAAGATCTTGAAGTGATGAATAAGCGCTTCCATCGACTCGTTGATCCGGGCCCGTGGCGGTGGCGTAACTTTCTTGTCCTGAGTGCGGTAGTCGCCATCGGGCATCAGATCAATGATTTGCTCGACAATACGGAGCGATTCCCGGATCTCGTTTAGGCGAATGGCGTAACGGTCAAAGGCGTCACCGTGGGTTCCCACAATGACGTCAAACTCCACCTCGTCGTAGGCAAGGTACGGCTGATCGCGGCGCAAGTCCCATGCATAGCCGGTGGATCGCAGGATGGGGCCAGTAGTTGAAAGGGCGAGCGCCTCGGCCGGGGTCAGCACCCCTACACCCTGAAGACGCTTACGGAATATGGGTTGACCAGTCAAAAGCTTGTCGTATTCGTCCAGTCTGGGTGGGATCAACTCCAATAGTCGGCGGATATCTTCTTGCCAGCCGTCGGGCAAGTCAGCGGCAACACCACCCGGCCGGATGTAGTTGTGATTCATCCGCAGACCAGTGACCTTCTCAAAAAATCGCAATACCTCTTCGCGCTCACGCCAGCCGTAGATCATCATCGACACAGCACCGAGGTCCATACCGTTAGTGGCTTGGAACAGTAAGTGCGAAGCAGCCCTGTTGAGTTCACACATGAGCATCCGGATCCACGTGGCTCGGGGTGGCACCTCGATACCAAGGAGCTGTTCGACAGCCATTGAAAACGCCAGTTCAGAAAACAGCGGAGCGGCATAGTCCATTCGAGTGACATTGGTCGGACCCTGGAGGTAAGTCAGGTCTTCAGCGGTCTTTTCCATGCCGGTATGGAGGTACCCGATGACTGGCTTGGACCGAAGAACAGTCTCGCCCTCCATCTCCAATATCAGGCGTAGTACGCCGTGAGTGGAAGGGTGCGACGGACCCATGTTCAGGATCATCCGCTGATCAGCTGAGTCGCCGGTAGGCGGATCGTCTGGATTCCCAGCTAGAGCGGCAGCCTCGGTTTCGCTGAGACGGAGTACGGCACTGGTCTCGTCACGTCGAAAGATACGTTCAGCAGAATCAGAAACCGAACTGGGCGCGTCGTCTAGCCCGGAAGTTGCCATGTCGCTCATTGGGCGGCTGGGGAGTCTTTAAATTGGACCGGGATTCGCCCCATGGGAAAGTCCCGGCGCAGCGGATGACCTATCCAATCCTCAGGCATTAAAATCCGGGTGTGGTCGGGGTGCCCCTCAAAGGCAACACCCAGAAGGTCCCAAACTTCGCGCTCCATGGCTTCGGTGCCAGGAAAAATATTGAATAGCGATGGCAACGAAGGATCCCCTTCAGGAACCTGAACTCGCAACCGAACCCTTCGACCACCGTCCGCGTGGTTAATGAACGAGGCCACTACCTCGAAGCGTTCAGGATCCACGTCCTCGGGCAGGTTGGTTCGGCCGGGATGAGCCGAATAATCCACAGCGGTTAGGTCAATGGCCATGCAGAAACCGTCAGCCTTTAGGGCAGAAACGATTTCAAGCCACTGGTCAACGCGAGGATGCAGAACTACTTGACCAACGGACTCAACGACAGGAACCCCGTAGAGAACCGTTCCTTCACTCACTGGGTCCCCAGCTCCACGGCTTGAACCGTTTCAGTCGGGAGAACTACCTCAATGGACGCGCCGCCACCGTTCGCCTTACGACGGAGAGTTAGTTCGCCGCTCTGAATGTTGTCGTGAAGGGTCAAAATGGCGTGCATCAGCGTCTCGGGGCCTGGAGGGCAACCCGGGGCGTACACATCCACCGGTACTACCTGGTCCACACCCTGAACAATGGCGTAATTGTTGAACATCCCGCCGCTGGACGCGCAAACTCCCATAGAGATCACCCACTTGGGCTCCATCATCTGGTCATAGATCTGCCGCAAGATCGGAGCCATTTTCTGGGAAACCCGACCGGCCACGATCATTAGATCAGCCTGGCGGGGAGAAGCACGGAACACCTCCATGCCGTATCGGGCCAGGTCATAGTGGGCGGCACCGGTCGCCATCATCTCGATCGCGCAACACGCCAAGCCAAAGGTGGCCGGCCAACAACTCCGAGCCCGTGACCACTTGACGAGATCTTCGACTCGGGAGGTGACGAAGTTGTGCTCAAGGCCTTCTAGACCGTCAGACAGCACATTGGAGACATCGCCGACGCCAGGGATATGAACCATCAGGCCGCCTGCTCCCCGGAGCGGATCTGGTCCCGTCCCTCCAGACCTACTTCCCGGACCCCTGCCCGACGTATGGTCGAAGATGAAGTCCGGTGTGGGGAGACGGCCTCACGGGTCCGACGCACTGGGCCCCACTCAAGAGCGCCGTTGCCAATCAAATACACAAAGGATTCGAACACCGCAGCTGAAAAAATCAACAAGGCGACCAGGCCAAACAAGCCAAGGCCATCATGGGCGATAGCCCAGGGATAAAAGAAGATGATCTCGATGTCGAAGACGATAAAGATCATCGCCACGAGGAAGAAACGGACCGGAAAGCGTTCTGGCGTCTCCCGACCCGGGATGATCCCGCACTCATAGGGCGCCGCCTTGCGGTGATTAGGGCTCCGAGGGGCCAACAGACGCGAGGCCATGAAACTGAGAGCGGCAAAAAGGAACGCCAAGATTAGGAGGAAGAGGATTGGTAGGTACTGTCCGAGCACGTCACTCTCCC
Organism: uncultured Acidimicrobiaceae bacterium; assembly: GCA_963933065.1. Taxonomy (GTDB): domain Bacteria; phylum Actinomycetota; class Acidimicrobiia; order Acidimicrobiales; family MedAcidi-G1; genus UBA9410. Next base: position 24,071 of record CAWVUB010000016.1, read on the forward strand.
CCAATCTCACCTATGGCTACAGATTTGTTCATAGCTCAAGCCTTACTGGCCTCAAACTCCTTGCGACGCTCCATCAGCTCCTTATCACGGACGTGGAGCCAATAGCAGAGAGCCAGGAAGACCAACAACGATCCGATGGTGACCAGCGCAGGTCGGAGACGAACCCAACCCAGATCGCGAATCATTATCACCGACACCACCGGCTCATCAGGGTCGATTACCGGGCGCGGCGGTGCCTCGCCAGCGGCCACTTCCTGTCGTAGCACACCTTGAAGCTGCACTACCGTGTAACGGGTCGGGTGGGTTAGGCGCGCTGAACTGGTTATCCAATGACTAATCCGATCCCAACGGTTTGGGTCATCAGTCAGTGACGGCTTCCCACCCATGGTGTAGGCGTCAAGCAATTTGTAGTCAGCCGAACTAGTGAAATCAAGGTCAGGATGGGCTAGCAAGTCTGCAGCTGCCTGAGCCTGGGCGTCTCCTGCTTCGGTGGTGGCCAGCAATCGCCATGGACCGATGGCACGCAGGCCAGCGGCATCAGTGACATCGCGGGCTACGGCAGCCAATTCTGATCGGGTGATGGTTTCATTACGCAGTTGGCGGTCAGCTCTCAGGGCGTCAAGTGCACTAGTTGACAGGTCGGGGTTCTCTTCTGCTGTGGGCAGCGTGTCGAACTCGGCAACCGCCGACACATTCCCAGAGGCCACGACCAGTTCGTAGGCTGTTGGCATTTCTTGTGGGTTGGGCAACTCCCGAGCGTAAGACAATCCGCTGGCACCGAGATCTCCCAAATTGATGTCCACGGTCTTCCAACTCGGGGCGTCCCCCTTCCATCCTGAGCCATACATCCACCAAGCACTGCCCAGGATGACCATCCACCCCATCAAGGCAGCGGCTGTCATAAGAGTGGCCAATCGGACTCCTGAGTTCGTGACCACGATCAACCAGATGGAGCCCATAAGGACTACAACACCGACGGCGACTGTCAGAATTCCCGATATTTCAGGATCCCATCCCAAACCGGCCAGAGTGACAAGAGCACCCATCACAGGCTCCTCTCATAAGCCACGATGGCGGCGATCTGCTCTGGGGTGAGGATTCGGGGGCGCACGACCGTGCCAATCACATCCAAATCATCGGTTCGCCCACCGAAGCCGGGCATACCACCACTTCCGCTACGGGCGTTTCCGTAGCCAATCCCTAAAGCAGAACCGCTTCGTATGAAGTCTTCCTGACCAGATGCGGTCGGGAAGTGAGTTTCAACCCCGATCAGGCTAGGTCCGACATGGCCAGTTCCTGGCTGGTAACCGGTAAGGACGCCTGCTTCAGCGAGACGGGGCCACTCCGCAATAAGCGCAGCGGTGGCCTCGTCGCTAGAAGCTCCATAGGAGAAACCAGGGGTATGACAGCGGGCACAACTGTTGGCCCCCTGAGCAGCGGGGTTGTTGAACAGCAACTCTCCATATGCGCGGTAGTCACTGCTCGCTGGATCAGCTGCCTGGATTAGCCAGGCATCAGCGGCTGCAGCGATAGCGTCTGCGTCGGTCAAGCCCGGGTCACTAGCGGTCACGATGCCGCGGGCCCCAGCCTGTAAGCCGCTGGACACCTGTGCAATGGCGTCTTCAGGGGATAGTTGGATTGAGCGTAAATAGACAATCAACTGGTGGATCTGTTGAGAGGTCATCGGCCCTCCACCAGGTAGACCCCAAGCTGGCATTGGGCTGCCCGGCCGTCCGTAGTTGAGAATGTGTTCCACTTCGGACTCACCAAACCGGCTGAGCACAGTTGTCAACGCCGGCGCCTTCCAGTCGACTTGAGCCACGAAGGCACCGTTGGTATCCGCAAGGGTGTACGAAGCGACACCACCCACGCCACCTGGGCCGTGGCAACCAACACAAGCTTCCTCAAAACTATTGGCCCCGCGCTTTTCAAACCGCTTTACCCAGCCGTAAGCAGCATTGTCCTGACGCGCTGGCTCCATCAGCCAGTAGAGCGGGAGAATGAGAGACACCACGGTCAGCAACACCAGTGACCATGCCAAATTGCGATCCAGAAACCGGGTCTCTAATTCGTCGTCGTCGGCGTGAGGCACTCGGTTGGGAGCCAGATCAATCTCAGAGCCGACCTCGCGTTTACCAATACGAAAACTGAAAAGGAGATAGACGCCCATGCCCACTAGGACTACGGACGCGATGACCCAACCGATGGTCCGTTGGGTACTTGCAAAGAGGAGTGTGTTCATTTCGTTCAAAGGATTCTCGATGAGCGGGCTAGTGATCTGCAGAACCGATGCAGTTCGGTCCCTCGGCCTCTTGACCGGTGGTATTCGTCCCGATAGGCGGGCCCTGGATGATCGTGCCGGTGTCGACGGTCAAGACACCGTCGCTGACCGACATGGCGAAGCGATCCATGCCGCGGGGAGCCGGGCCTCCGCGCTTCTCTCCAACTTGGTTGTATTGCGAACCGTGGCAGGGACACTCAAACCATTGTGATGAAACACAGTTAGGAACCCGGCAACCGAGATGGGGGCATTTCTGATAGAGAGCGATGAGGCCAGCATCGAAACCACCATCCACACCTGAGGTCATACCGGCCAACTCTTGGGCCGAATAAGTGGACCGTGCCTTCTCAACTGCACCGTTGGGGTATGCGGTAATCCACATCCGACCCTCGGGTTTATAGAGGAAACCGTTGTTGGAAGTAATGTCAGCTAGCAACTGGCTGACATCGCCGACCTTGATCTTGGACCCGAAGCCACTCACGCCCTGTGGCCAAAGAAAAGCAATACAGGCTGCACCAAAGCCCGATACGCCAAAGCCCATCATTCCGACCAGGCTGCGGTTGAAGAACTGCCGTCGAGTTACACCTAACGCCACAGGGTCGGGAGCCACAAACGGTGCCAGTGGGGCTGACTCAACAACAGCGACGCTGGAACTGGTCCGATCTGCAAGTGCAGCCGCCTCAACCTCTCGACCGGAAGGGGTCTCGTCGACTGACTCGCCCATCAGCGGATTTGGCACGTCACGTCGACGCGTTCTGCGAGATAGACCGGCTGCCTTTCGATCACTACGCATGGAGGCCCCGGCCAAGACCGCTACAGCGAGAACAATGAGGAGTACGACAGCAACTACAACGGCCACGGGTCAGCTCCTCTGGTTCATCGATATGGCGGATGGGGTAACGGGTTTCATGGCAATCACAGCTCGAAAAAGAGTCCGGAGTTCCAAGGGAAGACGAAGTTGAAACCGGGACCTCGGAAGAAAGAACCGATCATCACAAGGACCGCCCAGAACATGAAGTGCACAGTCATAAGGGAGATGGCGAACTTTCGGTCCTCCGGACGCTTCGACGGGTTCTTGTCGATGTAGGGCGCCATGACCAAGAGAAACAAACCTATGCCGGGGATAGTCACTCCGGCCACCATCGGGTGGAACATGGTTAGAAGTTCCTGCAGACCGAGGAAGTACCACGGCGCCTTGGATGGGTTTGGCGTCTTGTTGTAGTCAGCCAGTTCAAGCAACGGAGCGTTGACGAATATAGAAAACAAAAGCGTGAACAGTGTGATCGCTAGAGCCGCAAGGAACTCAGCCAAAAGCAGGTGTGGCCACACATGGACCTTGTCCTGAGGTGTCGCCTTAGTGTCCTGAATGGAACCTGACTTGACGACGGTCAATAGCCGTTGGTTATGACCGTCGGGGCCACTATTCCCAGAGGGAACAGCGGGAACCCCAGCAGTGGGCACCGGCAGATCGGCTGCTGCTGTACCGCGGTCTAGCAGGTGACTGGGAATTTTCTCATCAACAGATACTGGGGCGGCATCGCCCGCAGGGGC
>CAWVUB010000017.1:0-26877 GCA_963933065.1 uncultured Acidimicrobiaceae bacterium
CTCCGACCTTCGGTCCCCCAGACCGACGCGCTAACCAAGCTGCGCCACAGCCCGCAACAACTCCCCAATCTACCGTCCGCCCCTCTGTAGCAGCCCGCCTAAGTGGCTCTGAGTCAATTGCGCCAAGAGTGATTCAGGCGACCAGCATCCAGAGACCCTGGATCAGACGCCAACTGAGATACACCACAGCTGCCCCAGCAAATACCCAGAAGTGCCATGGCACCTTCTGAGACCGAGCCGGTGCACCGTCGGCGTCGGTAACCCGATCCCCACACCCCGGACAGGTACCAACCACTGAAACCGAGTTAGGGCTCAGGTAACGTTCGCAGGACTCACACCACGGCATAGCCAATTCCTACTCTGACCGGTAATACCTAGTCAGGCTTTGCGGACAGCCAAGATGGCGAGGTCATCTTGGACCATGCCGGCGGAGAAGTCATTGGCAGCGTCGAGCAACTGCTTACACAACACGCCGGGAGCGATCCCAGGGTTACGCCTGACCATGTCGCCGATGCGCTCCTCGCCGAACAACTCGTCACCGTTCCGGGCCTCAGCTAAGCCGTCGGTGTACATGACCGCCATATCATCTCGAGCCAACGGAACCTCCCGGCTGAAATATGTACCGTCGGGCGTCAACATCAGCAATGGGCCAGTCGATCGCAGCGGCCGGACCTCACGGCCATGCCAAAGGAACGTTGCTGGGTGCCCAGCGGAGGCGTAACGCACAGTGTCCGCCTCAGTGTCGAATACCAGAACCACTAGTGAAATGAACTCCTCAGTTCGTTCCACCGAGGACATCTGTCGGTTCAATTCTTCCAACGCTTGGGCCGGATCACGAAACTGACGAAGGAAGGTCCGCAGCAGATACTTGGCCTGAAAGGCAGTAATTGATGCCTCGATCCCGTGCCCAGCCACGTCACCAACCACTGCCGCGAGTCGGGTTGGAGACATCTGAAATACATCAAAAAAGTCGCCAGCCATCAGCCCGGTGCCCGCCTGATAGACCCGCCCCACCTCAAACCCAGTGAAGTTTGGAAGCTCCTCAGGTGCCAACCTTCCTGCCCACGCCTTAGGGGCCAGGTCCTCCTGCTCCAGCGCCTCTTGAGCCCTTCGTTCAATATCGATGCTTTGACGGGCCATACGGGCTTCCCGGACGGCATGACGCGCCCAAGCAGTAGACACCAAGGCAGGAATCGCAACCGTGGAGAAAACCACGGCTCCAACCGCCCCCTCGACGAAGACATTAGCTAGAGAAGCCGCAGCGAGCAGTCCGTACAACGACGCTGAATGAAGCTCCTTGCGAAATGTCGACCATGCCAGCGTGTAGGCATCAGGAGCCACTTCGGGGTCGATGCGACCAACCAACCGGTGCCTGTGCCGAGCAGAGCGCGCCCACCCCAAGGCTGCGGCCAGACAAATGATGCCTAAGACAATAAGAAGCGGCGCTCGCATGCCAAACAAGCGTAGTCGTGGGTTGTCTGCTCTGGGGTCGGCTCTATCTACGACAGTTTTTAAGTGGCTCTACTCTGACCGACGGCGTACCCGTAGTTTGATGGGAGTGGACCCAAGGTCTAAGTCCTCGCGGAGCCGTCGCTCCAGATACCGCAACCACGTCCGAGGCACTTCTCGGTTAGCAAAGAGGGTGAAAGTCGGCGGATCAGTTGCTCCCTGAGTCGCATAAAGCACCCGTACCCCAGCAGGAGCCGGCTGAGCGGCCTGAGCCGCTCGGATAACGTCGTTGACCCGGCGAGTAGGTATCCGAGTCCGATAATCAGAGATGGTGTCCTCCAGCGCTGGCCATAGTCGCTGCACATTTTTCCCCGAAAGCGCGCTAATCCGCAATACGGGTGCCTCGCCTACGAAGTGAAGTTTGTCTCCCACTTGGATCATGACGTCCTCGCGCTGTTCGGCTTCACACAGGTCCCACTTGTTGAGCAGCACCACAATCGGGCACCCTGCTGCGTCTACACGCTCAGCCAAACGTTGATCTTGATGGGTCACGCCAAGAGTGGCGTCGATAATCAGAAGTGCCACATCGGCTGTGTCAACTGCCTTGAGCGCCCGAACTAGCGAGTAGTACTCCGTCCGCTCATCGATCCTTGCCTTCCGTCGCATACCTGCAGTATCGATAAAACGAACTGGCCCGGTATCTGTTTCCACCACGGTGTCCACGGTGTCACGCGTTGTGCCGGGCCGGTCGTGCACCACTGACCGTTCCTCCCCGGTCAGCCGGTTGAACAGTGTGGACTTACCCACGTTTGGCCGCCCCACCAGAGCAACACCCACTATCCGATTACCCGACTCTGACTCATCGAGGTCTTCACCCTCATCAGGCACCTCGTCAGGTAAAACAGCCACTAGGCGTTCCAAAAGATCCCCAGTACCCCGACCATGTAGCGCACTCACTGGCATAGGTTCACCTAAACCGAGCGACATCAGATTCCAAATCGAGGACTCATGCACGCGATCATCGACCTTGTTGGCCACTACCAGTACCGGACCCGCTTCGTTCCGCAGCAGAGCGGCTACCCGAGCGTCATCTTCAGTAACCCCCACTGTGGCATCTACCACAAACAAGATGGCATCAGCTTCAGCGATAGCTTGCTCACTCTGGCGACTGACCTTGTCATCGAGGGAGTCACCAGCAGCTAACCAGCCTCCGGTATCAACGAGGGTGAACTCCCGGCCCTGCCAAGATGCGTCGACCTCTTTGCGATCCCGAGTAACACCTGGGCGCTCTTCCACGATCGCCTCACGCCGACCCAAGATGCGGTTCATTAAAGTGGACTTGCCCACGTTGGGCCGTCCCACAATGGCAACAGTGGGATTCACGCGAGGCCTCCTGTTGTCTCTCTGCCCCGGCTGACAATAATTTCGTGGGGAAACCCGACCAGAGCCACCCGCAGTGAACCGCCATCAGATGCCACAACTTCAACTGGCCGAGGCAGATCTTCAGGCAATGTGCCATCCAGAAACCGCCCATTGCTTAAGCAGACATCCGGCAAGAGATATCGATGACCCCTCGGCTCATCCGCTAGAACTCGAGCTACGTCTTCGCCGACCATAAGGCCAGTCACTCCTACATTCCCGCCAAAGAACCGATTGTCCACAGTCAGCACACGAACATCATCTCTATCCACGGTAGCTAACAGTGGCGCAAGGACTGCAGCACCCAAGGTGCCGGTCAGTACTCCCACTGGGGCATCACGCCGGGGACGTACCACCGGATCCCCTAGAGCCACTCCTACTTCACCTGCCGGGCTGTCGGTGCCCTCACCACACGTCCGAGGCGACCGATAGCCAAGCGCTGGCGCACCCTCCAGCGACCGAAAGAATCCTGAGGCTCGTTCAGTCGACAACTGGTTGGAATCAATCGATTCCACAGTCGTAAACTCGCTCTCGAAAGCCCGAGCCATTCCCACGCCGTCCTCTGTCATGTCAAGGTCCACGTAGGCCTCAGCAGGCGGGAATGGCCGGCCGGCCAACAAGTGGTATTCATCGGATGCGTGCACTAGTCGCCGTCCCAGCACAGACAAGAAGCGCTCCTGCCACGACTCCACGATCTCGACCACAGCCACCGCTTCAGAAGGAGTATGGGCACGCATCCGAGGCTCATCAGTGTGTCGGCTCACCCCAAGCGGCACTACGCACAGGCTGACCAACTCGGCAAAGCGGTCCGCTACTCCAGTCAACGTGTCCTCCAACCAAGCACCATCATTCAAACCCGGACACACCACTACCTGACCATGTACTTCTACGCCATGATCCAGCAACGTCCGCAGCCACCGGAGGCTGGTGGCTCCCCGACGGTTACGTAACATTTCGATCCGTTTACCCGGATCAGTCGCGTGGATGCTCACATATAACGGGCTCAATCCTTCAGACAACACCCGCTCCAGATCGGCCTCAGTGAAACGGGTGAGGGTGGTGAAGTTTCCATATAGGAATGACAACCGGTAGTCGTCGTCCTTTACGTAGAGGCTGCGCCGCAAACCGGGCGGCAACTGGTAAATGAAACAAAACTCACAGTGATTATCACAGGTCCTAACCCGGTCGAATAAGGCACTGTCTACCTCTATGCCAAGCGGCGAACCGTCAGGTTTATCAACCACCACCTCGCGCTGGAGGCCCCCGGTATCTAGCGATAAGGCAACCGACGATTCGTCGACGAGCAACTGGTACTCGATGACGTCGCGCGGAACACGATCGTTGATGGTCAGGAGTCGGTCGCCGGGCCGAACGCCTGCCCGGGCAGCGGGCGAGTCGTCGGCAACGGCGACGACCACGGGGGCCGACATAATGACAAGGCTACCGAGCATCTGCCCGGCCACCCGAGGGATTGCTACAGGTAGGGTCACAAGGTGACTCTCGACACCGAGAACCTCCGTGCCGACAGCAGGGTCGAGCGCGTTCTCTTAGCGGAGCCGCGGGGCTTTTGTGCCGGTGTAGAGATGGCCATCAAGGCTCTCACCTGGATGGTCAGGGCGTTTGATGAACCTATCTACTGCTACCACGAGATAGTTCATAACAAGTTGGTAGTGGAGCGCTTCGAGGATCTCGGAGTGGTTTTCGTAGACGACATTGCCGATGTCCCTGAGGGTGCACCGGTCATGCTCTCAGCCCACGGATCCGCCCCCGAAGTTGTCCGGCGGGCCCAAGAGGTGGGTGGTTACACCGTTGATGCTGTATGCCCATTAGTCACCAAAGTTCACCACGAAGTCAAAGTGCGAGCCGGTAAGGGGTTTCACATCGTCTATGTGGGGCATGCTGGCCACGAGGAGGCGGAAGGAACCATCGCTGTAGCTCCAGAGATAATTCACCGTGTCGAACACCCCGATGAGGTGCGAGCATTACCTGACCTCGGCGACAACGTTGCGATCCTCGCCCAGACCACCCTTAGTCATCGCGACTGGGCTGGTGTTGTCGACGCAGCTGCCGATCGCTGGCCCGAACTGTGGTCCCCGGGACGTAGTGATCTCTGCTTCGCCACCACCAACCGTCAGGGCGCCCTTTTGGATCTAGTCCACCGATGCGATGCGGTAGTAGTCATTGGCTCGACCAACAGCTCAAATACCCGAGCACTTGTCCAGTTGGCCACTGAGGCTGGTTGCCAGCGCGTCGCATGGATTAACCGAGCCGAGGAACTTCCCTCCGACCTCACTGGAGTAGTCGGTGTAACGGCTGGCGCCTCAGCGCCGGAGGAGGTGGTAGATGCGGTCATTAAGGCACTAGATCCAATCGCCGGCGTGGAGCCGGTTCGCCATACGGACGAGGACGAGTACTTTCCTCCACCCCGGAACCTACGAGACCTCCTCTACGCGATCCGGGGCTTTGCTGCTCTGGGCTTTTCCGGACGGGCCCCGTCTGGGCATCTTGACGACCGAACAATAGATGCCTCTGACGCTCTGACTGCCCTCGACCGAATTCGTCCGGTTAAGTAACGGATATATCCGGCGGGTCGGGGTCCGGTAGTGCCGGCCGTTGGGCCAGACGCTGGGCTTCGTCGAAGCAAGCCTGCATTCCGACCCGGAGCTCCTCCGTCAGGTCTACGACCACGCTTCGGGGAACTCGGCCCTCCACCACCGGCGGGCGAATCAGTTCGCCAACCACCATTACAACCCTGATCGGCCGGATAAATAACGAATCTCCCGACATGGCGTGGTCAGTGCCGGCAATTCCCATCGGGATCAACGGGACCCCCGCACGCGCCGCCACAAAGGCCGGGCCGGCACGCATGAGATCGGCCCTCACCACTGGCCCACTCTGGCGGGTGCCCTCGGGGAACATCACCATGGGCTCACCGCGCTCCAGGACCTCCTGACAAGCTCGCAGCGCAGCCCGGTCTGCCGTACCACGTTGGACCGGAAATCCTCCGACGATAGTTAGGAACCGACCACCAATTCGGTTACGCCATAAGGACTCTTTACCTAGAAAGCGCTGTCGACGGGCTGTCACCATGCCCCCAACCGGTGTGTCCAAAAATGACCGGTGGACCGGTGTGAGAATGTACGCCTCATCGGGTGGCAAATTCTCCTTGCCAACCACCTTGAACCGAAACCAAATCTTGCAAAGCAACCAAAGAAGCGACCAAGAAATCCGGTAGACGAGCGCGTCAACAATTGACATCTTTCTACCGAGACCAGAGCTTCCCTCACCTGTTGAAACAGCCGCTGGATCACTCAACCGAGCATCTCCACGATCACGCCTACCACGCCGTCCACAGTCAACTCTGAGGTATCCAGCACCAGTGCCCCATCGGCTCTGACTAGCGGGCTAGCCGTCCTATTGGAATCAGCATCGTCGCGACGCCGGATCTCAGCAGCCACTTCATCGAGGTCCAGCTCGGATACCTCGGAAGCACGCCTTTGAGCCCTGACCTCTGGTGAGGCTGTTAGGTACACCTTCAGCTCAGCATCGGGGAACACCACCGAACCGATGTCACGCCCCTCCATCACTCCTCCACCCAACTCTTCGATCCACGCTCGTTGGCGGGCCACCATCTCCGTCCGGACTTCAGGATTGGCGGCTACCGCACTAACTGCTCGAGTTACCTCAGATCCCCGGATCGCCGCTGAGACGTCCTCACCATTGACTAAACAACGTGACTCTGTTATCTCCAGTGACACCGCTCGCGCTACCGTGCCAACGGCGGCGGAATCGGTCGGATTGATTCCTCCCTGCAGCACGGCGTAAGCGACACCGCGGTACATAGCCCCAGTGTCGAGGTATTCAAGGTTTAAGTGGACAGCCAAAGCACGCGCTACGGTGGATTTACCCGACCCTGCCGGTCCATCGATGGCGACTACCCGCTCAACCATTGCTCAGCTCTCCATCTCGGTGGCCAGGAGTACGGCCAGATGGTCAGCGAATGTTGGGTAACTAGTAGCTACCGATTCCCAACCATTAATGGTGGTGGGGCCATCAGCCACGAGTGCCGCTATTGCACACGACATGGCGATTCGATGGTCGTGGTGGGCATCTACCGACGTCCCACAAAAGCCTTCACCGGGTCGGCCCCACACGACCAGACGATCACCCTCTACACGGACCTCGGCACCCATACGGCCCAACTCGGACTCAACGGCGACCAAACGATCACTCTCCTTGACCCGCAACTCACCCACACCCTCGAAAACCGTCTTGCCCTCAGCGCACGCCGCAGCAACGGCTAAGGCCGGGACCTCATCGACTAATCCTGGAATCTCTTCGGCCCGCACCGTCGTGGCCTCAAGGGTGCCCGAAGATGGTGTCCGGACAACTAAATCACCAGTTGCTTCGTCGTGAGTGACGTCAGCACCCATTCGAGCCAATACAGCTACGAAACCCGACCGTTCTGGGCCGACGTAGACGTTCTCAATAACCACTTTGGAATCAGGCACAATTGACGCTCCCACTGCCCAGAACGCCGCTTGGGAAGGATCACCGGCAACATCATGGTCAAAAGGATCGGGCCGCCCCGGCGACACGGTGATTCGGTCGAGACCGCCAGCCCTGAAGCACTCGATGTCAATACCTGTAGCTGTCATAAGCTCCTCAGTGTGGGTGCGTGTCGGCCACCGTTCGACCACGGTGGTTGGTCTGTCCGCCGAAAGCCCAGCGAATAAAACACACCCTTTAACTTGAGCGCTAGCCACAGGCGATTGGTACTCGATCCCACGTAGTCCACCACCGTCGATTACCAGAGGAGCCATTCCAGCACCATTTACGGGATCAGCATTACACCCGACAATCGAGGCTCCCATTTTGTGCAGTGGATTCAACACCCGATCCATAGGGCGTCCCCGAATTGAGGCGTCTCCGTCAAGTACCGACGAGAAGGGAAGGCCAGCCAACATCCCTGCCAGTAGACGTATCCCCGTTCCCGAGTTCCCTACATTTAGGTCGCCAACTGCTGGACCAAGGTCGCCACCAAAAATATGGAGAATCCGCTGCCCAAGGAGATCAACTTCGGAATCAACCCGGGCTCCGAGTGCCTCGATGATGGCCAGGGTGGAGGCCACATCACCACCATCGCTCAAACCACCAATAGTTGACTTACCTTCGGCCAACGCTGCCAGCATTAGAACTCGATGAGAAATTGACTTGTCACCAGGTACCCGGATCCGCCCCCGGAGCGACCTAGCCGGCTCGACCAGCATCCTGCCATCAATGGGTGAACTATCAGGATCAGTCATACCAGCGGAGCGGTAGTCGGGCGATAACCCTTGGCGATTAGACCACCACACAGGCGTTCGGCTCGGGTCGCCTCCACAATCAAGAGAACCACACCCCGATCACCCTCAGCAGAATGAACAATCTCAAGATCGTAAATATTGACGTCAAGCTCGGTTGCAAGCAAAGTGATCGACGCCAATTCACCTTGTTGGTCCAACACCGGCACCCTTATCTCTGCCAGTTCGGATGGCCGAGGTGCCCCAGTTGGAAGACTGATCCGGGCCGTTCGAGCCGTCTCAAGACGGTGCAGCAAACTAGAACGGTCGCCAACCACAACTTCGGTTCGCACCGTGTCAAGAGTTGAAATCAAGTCCGACAGGACCTCGTTGATAGCCGTCGCGTTTTCAGTGCATATATCAGGCCATATGCCGGGATGCCCAGCAGCCACTCGAGTCATATCCCGAAAACCGCCAGCCGCTAGCCGCAGCAGCGCTGCGTGTTCAGTCGACCGTTCCGCAGCCATGCCCATCAGAGCGGCAGCTGTGAGGTGCGGAACATGAGACACGATGGCAACCAATGAGTCATGACGATCTGCCGGGAGAGTAATGATTTCAGCTCCGAGACTGGCTACGACGGCTCGCAGACGAGTCAGTGCAGGGCCATCCGTATCTGCTGTCGGGGTAAGAACCCACGTGGCATCGTTAAACATGTCAGGATCAGCGCCCTCGAGACCCTCCTGTTCTGAACCGGCCATGGGGTGGCCGCCGATATAGCGGGGATTTTTCACCGCGTTTACTACTGGGGCCTTCACGCTTCCCGCATCGGTCACGAGTCCATCGGGTGCGGCAGCCAACGCTTCGTTCACCGTCTTGGCTAGATGCCCAACTGGGGTAGCTACGAATGTCACCTCAGCTCTCTCATCCCACCCAACACGGTCCACTACGCCCATATCGACGGCAGTGGTTAGCGTGGATCCATCAAGATCAACCCCGGACACATGCCAGCCCCTGGCTCGCAACGCCAGACCAACCGACCCTCCGATTAACCCGAGGCCCACGACCGTGGCGCGTTTTGCAATACCAGTCGAGATATCCCCGTGCAAGAAATCATCAGGTGCAAGATCAGAAGCCTTCATAGACGCCGATGCTACCGGCGGGCGTGTTGCCCATCAGATTGATTTAGCCTTGCGGCGGAGTTCCCTTGTTGGACGCGACAACCACTTCAAGGGCCCGGATCTCTTCAACGGTCAGGGACCGCCATGCCCCCGGCATCAGCGATCGATCAGAAATTGGTCCGATTCGGGTCCGCACCAAGCGTATGACTGGATGGCCAACAGCTTCACACATTCGTCGTACCTGATGATTCCGGCCCTCATGAATGGTTAACCGGACTACCGAATCGTCCACCAAGGTGGCACGAGCTGGAGCAGTAATTCCATCCTCTAGTTCGATGCCCTCACGTAGCCGCCGAAGCGCTGCTCGTTTTGGGGCCCCTTCTACCTCAGCTACGTATTCTTTCTCGACACCATATGACGGGTGGGTCAGGCGATAGGTGAGTTCGCCATCGTTGGTTAGAAGCAGCAGTCCCTCGGTATCAACATCTAAGCGTCCAACTGGGAACACCCGAGGTTCTTCGGGTGTCAGATCCACAACGGTAGCTCGACCCTGAGGATCTGCTGTCGTGGTAACCACTCCAGCCGGTTTGTTCAACAAGTAGTGCACGAGCCCGGGGCGAACACCTATGGGCGCACCGTCTACCTCGATGAGTGCCGTGTCCGGGTCGACCCGACGACCTAGTACTGCTATTTCGCCATCAACGGTGACTCGATTATCGGCGATTAGCGCCTCACAGGTACGGCGACTACCCACCCCGACACGGGCAAGGACCTTCTGCAGGCGCTCACCCTCGTGGGCGGTGGAGGCCAGATCGGCCACCTTTCAGCCCTCCGGTGACTCCGACGGGGGCCCATCAGCGGGGGCCTCAGCGGTGGCCACCTCTGGATCAGACCGCAATCCCCGTTCGAGGGCCTCAACCACCTCGGGACCGGGTACGAAATCGCCGAGTGGCGGCAAGTCGTCGAGCACATCTAGCCCCATACGTTCCAAGAACTCCTGAGTCGTGCCGAACAATACAGCGTTACCAGGTCCAGGGTCCCGTGAGATCTCGTCGATATAGCCCCGCTGCTGCAAAGTTCGAATCACTCCGTCAACATCGACTCCCCGGATAGCTGAAACTTGAGCGCGGGACACCGGCTGCTTATAAGCCACAATCGCGAGTGTCTCCAATGCAGCAGCTGTGAGACGGCTGCTTTGGCCCTCCAACACGAAGCGCTCCACCCATGGGCCCTGATCGGGGTGGCTCTGAAACCGGTAGCCGCCACCAACCCGAGCTAGGACAAAGCCCCGGTTTTCAGCCTCGAACTCAGCGGCCAGAGCCTCGCACTCACTCTCAATTGTCTTAGTTGACACCTCGAGAAGTTGCGCTAGAAGATTGGCTGGAACGGGGTCAATAGCCACCATGAGGATTGCCTCAACGGCACGACGGACCTCCCCCGACCATCCACCGATAGTTGTCTTTTCCTGCGGTGACATAATCGCATTCAACCCTCGTAGGCGTCAATCAGATCTACGTCAGAGGGATCCGCGCCGGGCCGCCAGCCCACGTGGATATCACCAAACGCTCCCAACTGATCGATTTCAACTACACCCTGTTTGTAAAGTTCCAACACTGCCAAAAACCGCACCACAATCTCAATGCGATCCACCAGACTCCGAGTGAGGTGGCGGAAAGTCACAGAACCAGACCGAGGGAGTTCCGACACAAGTGCAACCACGGCGTCTGCCACACTGACCCGAATCGGAGCAATGTGTTCAGTATCGACATGGACGGACGGGCGGGGCGCCATAGCCCGCAGGAAAGCGTTACGTAGATCGTCAGCGGTGACCCCCTCTAGGAGGTCAGGAGCCATACCCAGGAACCGCTCTTCGAGTCCAGACCTTCGGGGCCATGACTGAGCTGCATCAGCTGCAAGTTTGCGAAGGGTAATTGCAGCATCTTTAAACGTCTTGCACTCGAGCAGACGAGCCAGAAGGAGGTCACGCTGCTCCCACAGCCCGAACTCTTCATCAAGATCCAACCGATCTCGGCCAGGGAGCAACCGTCGGGTCTTCAACTCAACCAGAATTGATGCAATCAGGAGAAACTCTGTGGCCAACTCCAAGTCGAGGTCCTCCAGCTGGTCCATTTCCACCAAGAAGCTGTCGACGATGGTCGATAGAGAAACCTCGTAGAGCTCAACCTCCTCCTTCAGAATGAGGTTCAGCAGGAGTTCGAAGGGCCCTTCGTACACGGGGGTCATCACGTTAACGCTCACAGGCTCGACCCTACGGAGTTCCACGGTTGGCATGGTGCATGGCATGCCAACCGTGCATTATTAAAGCACCTGAAAGAAGAGGTTTCACTCCTCAATACAGTCCCAAGAGTTATAGAGCCCAAATCCGATCACGTCTCGCTGCATCTCCCAGACAAGACAGTCCTCATCAACCTTGGCGTAGTCGGCCTCGTTGACAGAGAACCTGATCAGGTCGGCTGTCTCAATGCACTTTGCTGCCGTATTTTCGGCCACATCCAAACACCAGCGATTGAACTCGTCGTACTCCTGCTGAGTAAAGAAGTCCCTTTCCTCCTCACCAAACAGACCGAGCGGCCCTGACGAACACGACACGAGTAACACCAATGCCACCAAAACTTGCCCAACCCTCTGGGCTCGCCGTAATCCACCACAGCCCTGACCTTGTTGGTGATCTTGATTAATGATCTGCACAGAGAGAATCTACCGATCCTTGCTGCGACCCCCAGTACCCTAAAAGGCCATGGCACGAATCTTCTCGGGCATCAAACCCACCGGATCGGTCCACCTTGGCAACCTTCTGGGGGCCCTCCGCAACTGGGTAGCCATGCAGGACGAGCACAACGCCGTTTACTGCGTGGTCGATCTACACGCGTTGACCGTGCCGCACGATCCCAACGAACTCCGTCAGGCCACCCTGTCGCTAAGCCAAATGCTGATTGCCGTCGGCATAGATCCCGAACAAAGCACATTGTTTGTCCAGAGCCACCTGCATGAACACGCTGAGTGCGCTTGGGTAATGGAGTGCTCGGCAGCATTCGGTGAACTTCGACGAATGACCCAGTTCAAAGACAAATCGGACAGTTCAGACTTCGTATCCGGTGGACTATTCACCTACCCGGCACTCCAGACAGCAGACATCCTCCTGTACGACACTGACCAGGTCCCGGTCGGTGAGGACCAGCGCCAACACATTGAGTTGGCACGCGATATCGCCATACGGTTCAACAGCCGATTTGGTCAGACCTTCGTAGTACCTGAGGCAGTAATCCCACCTACGGGCGCCCGTGTAATGGATCTTCAGCACCCTGAAAACAAGATGTCCAAGTCCGACGCTGGCGCACAAGGAACAATCCTTCTTCTCGACGCGCCGGCAACCATCGAGAAGAAATTCAAGAGAGCCGTGACCGATAGCGAGACTGAAGTCCGCTTCGACCCCGACACCAAGCCCGGTGTCTCTAATCTTCTCTCCATACTCGGAGCGGCTACAGGGCAAGAACCGGTAGCCGCAGCGATGGGACTTAACCGCTATGGAGATCTGAAGGCTGCCACCGCTGAGGCGGTCATCAACCTATTGGGGCCCATTCAGGCCCGCTACCAAGAACTCGCTGCGGACCCAGCCGAGACCAGTCGCCTGATGACCCTGGGAGCCACTAAAGCACGGACGGTGGCGTCAGCCACAATGGACCGAGTACGGACAAACTTAGGCCTACTACCGCGCTAATCAGAGACATTTCAATCTGTCCGATACTCTCCAACCGGTGGATAAAAACCACAGGTTTAATCGTTGTCAGAGGCCTGTAAGACTCCAGCAACGGTCAGGTTCACCGTCCAATATTGCGCTGCAAGGTGATGCTCGGCAGCCCATGCCACGGTGAGACAGTCACTTCCTGCCTCAGCCAGTAAATCTGCCCCAATGCGGGGGTGTCGGAGATAGCGACCGATCCGGCCTTCGCTAGCGCGGGCCCGCCGGCCTCCGACCAGACCAGCCAAAGTAGCCACCACACGGGTAAGTGTTCCCAGACCACTGTCCACCTTGCCCACGTCGTGGAGAAGAGCAGCGGCCAATACCGGCCGGCCAGGCTCACCGAGCACCGACTCGACCCTTCGGGCGACAGCGACGGCGTGTCGCCGATCAGCACCGGACATGCGTTCCCATAGAACCACCTCGCCTGAAAGCAGGTGGCCCTGCGCCCATACCTCAGATTCTGCAGATGGGCCGACTGGCCACAGAGATAGGAAAAACCGGCGGGCTAGATGGCCTACGCTGCTCAACGCTCTAGTCGACGCAGCATCCAAAACAAACCAAGCATCGTCTTGGCATCAGTTATTTCCCCATTAAGCACAAGATCCTCTACATCGTCTAGGTGAACCCGTTCAATAGTGAGGTATTCCTCTTCAACACTGACGGCTCGTTGTACGGCTGGCACCAGTTCCGTAGCCAGATAAATTGTGGTGAGTTCATCACAGAACCCCACCGAATTGTGGAACGAACCCAACTCAACCAATTTAGGAGCGTCGTAACCGACCTCTTCAACTAATTCTCGACGAGCGGCAGACAGCCGATCCTCGCCAGGCATATCAAGCTTTCCAGCGGGGATCTCAAGCATCTCGCATCCCAGTACCGGTCGGAACTGCCGCACCATGACCACCTGTTCACCGTCAAGCGCTACGACGGCAACCGCTCCAGGGTGACGAACTACATCACGTTCTAAGAGTTCTCCCGCTGGTCCTTCGAAAGTAGCGGTAGCCAACGTGATGACGTGACCGACGTGTATTAAGTCCTCACCAGTTTGAGTGAATGCGCCACTAGACAAGAGACTTAAAAGAACACCAAGATCGGCTTCTCACCTCACGAAGTCCGCGCCGGTATCAATTTCCACCTCAATAAGTTGAGGGTTGCGCCCACGTGCCCGCTCAAGGGCCGCCCCAATGAACTCCCGGAACAGAGGCGCGGGGCGATCAGGGCGACTTTTAAACTCTGGATGAGCCTGGGTGGCAATCCAGAAAGGGTGATTTTCGAGCTCAATGAACTCAACTAGACGACCATCTGGAGACTCCCCAGAGCACACGAAATCAGAACCTTCAAACCGAGCCCGATATCTCGGGTTGAACTCGTAGCGGTGACGGTGACGCTCGGAAACCACATCGGAGTCGTAAATCTTGGCTACCTGTGAACCGGGTTGGAGCTGGGCTACATACGCACCCAGACGCATAGTGCCGCCCATGTCAGACACATCGCGCTGCGAATCCATCAGGTCAATAACTGGATGGGGCGATGAGGGGTCGAACTCGCTGGAATTGGCGCGCTCGAGACCCAACACATTACGGGCGTACTCAATGGTCATGCACTGCAGCCCTAGACATAACCCAAGACATGGCACGTCGTTCTCTCGGCTGAATCCAGCCGCCGCAATCTTGCCTTCGACCCCCCGCTCACCGAAACCACCAGGTATGACAATGCCGTCAAGGTCCCGGAGTCGGTTCTCACCAAGAAGGCCTTCGACATCCTCAGCCTGAATCCAATCTATTTCGACATCGGCGCCGTGATAAATCCCTGCATGATTAAGTGATTCGACTACCGAGAGATAGGCGTCCACCAGACTCACATACTTTCCGATGAGACCGATGCGCACAGGCACGGTGGCCTGAGTCATCCGCTCATTGAGCTCCCGCCATTCCGTCAGATCAGGCGGGTCAGTTATCAAGTGCAGCGCATCGCACACGAACTGGTCGAGGCCCTCATCGTGAACGACCAACGGGATCTCGTAGAGGCTCCCTGCATCAGGACAATTAACAACGCCGTTAAACGGAACATTGGATAAGCGCGAAATCTTCCGCTCTAATTCGTCGCTTATTGGCTCATCACTCCGACACACAATCGCGTCGGGCTGGATACCGGCACTTCGCAACTCAGTAACTGAGTGCTGCGTGGGCTTGGTCTTATGTTCTCCTGATGGACCAATGTATGGAACCAAAGTCACGTGAACATAGCAAACGTTGGTCGGACCTATGTCAAGGCGAAACTGCCGGATCGCCTCAAGGAATGGAAGAATTTCGATGTCACCTACTGTGCCTCCGACCTCGGTGATGAGCACGTCAACATCCTCACCTGCCAGACGTCGAATCCGATGTTGAATCTCGTCGGTGATGTGCGGAATGACTTGGACCGTCTTACCCAGGTATTCACCACGCCGCTCAGCGGCAATGACCGAAGAATAGATCGAACCAGTGGTCGTGTTCGAATCCCGGGTCAGGTTCTCATCTATAAAACGTTCGTAGTGACCGAGATCCAGATCGGTCTCACCGCCGTCATCGGTTACGAAGACTTCACCGTGTTCGAAGGGGTTCATTGTCCCCGGATCCACGTTTATATAGGGATCGAGTTTCTGAATGACGATTCTCAGACCACGCTGCTTGAGGAGGCGTCCGAGGGAAGCGGCAGTCAGCCCCTTTCCCAGGGAACTTGCCACTCCTCCCGTCACGAAGATGTGTTTCGTCACGGGAGTTGAACCTACCCCGGACAGCCGATGCACGCGCGGAGCGCTGAAAATCAATCGGAATTTCTCTCTACTCCAACCTCCTGAATCCCGTTTAGAGCTATTGGCAACTCAGGAGATGCTGCGCGCCGTGTTGAGCAGTTCACTGGCGTGCCCACGGGCGGTCTCACTGTCCGGCGAACCTGACAGCATTCTGGATAGTTCCACTACCCGTTCGTCAGTGCCCAGTGGCCGAACAGATGCCGTGGTGCTGTCACCATCATCAACCTTCGCCACCAGAATCTGATGATCGGCATATGCCGCCACCTGAGCAAGGTGAGTTACTACTAGAACCTGCCGACCGACGGCCAACTTGGCCAGTGCGTCACCAATCCGATGAGCCGCTTCCCCTCCCACACCAGCGTCTACTTCGTCGAATAGTTGCACCGGCGGGGATGCCGTCAAGACCATACTGACAGCCAGCATCGTGCGAGCTAACTCGCCCCCAGATGCCACGCGACTCAGAGGTAGTAAGGCCGATCCAGAGTTAGGCGCTAGGCGGAACTCAACTTGGTCACCAGCTTCGCCGGCGACCCCAACCTCGACAGTGGCCTTCGGCATGGCCAGAGTATGCAGATACTCTCGGATCTGATCGGCCAGATCGGGGGCTGCCCGGTGCCGGGCAGCCCGGACAGTTTCCGCTGCTTCGATCCAGGCGGCCTCAGCAGCAAGACGCTCACCGTCGAGCGCTGCGGCACGTGCCTCGTGGTCCTCAAGCGCTGCCAGACGCTCAGCCACTTCGCTTTGGTAAGCCATCACTGATGCCAGATCATCGCCGTACTTGCGTCGCAGCTCAGCCAGAAGTCGCCTTCGTCCTCCCACTGCATCTAAGCGACCGGGATCTTCTTCAAGTCGTTCGGCGATGTTTCGAAGGTCAGACACCACATCACTCAACTCAGCAGCTATGCCGGCTAGACGGACTAACGACAAGTCGAATGGCGAACGACCTTCCAGTTCCGCCAGCGCTCGGCCTATAGCGTCTGAAGCCGGGCCGTCCCCATCTAATAGGCCAACTGCAGAAACCACGGCCTCCCGATGGGCGACAGCATCGCCGAGAAGGGTCTCCTCAGCCGCTAATCGATCATCTTCAGCCGAATCCGTTAGACCAGCTTCGCCAAGTTCAGCTACCTGAAATCGTAGGAGGTCGATCTCACGGGCCCTCGCCCGTTCATCGCCACCGAAGGAAGCAAGTTCAGAATCAATCTCAGCAACCCGCCGCCGAGCCGAAACCAATGGGTGTAAATCAATTGCCCCAAACTGGTCCAAAGCATCTCGTTGGGCGCCGGCACCAAGCAGCCGCTGGTGAGCGTGCTGGCCGTGAAGGTCGACCAGACGGCCCGCCACTTCAGCAAGGCTGCCCGCTGTCTCCAGATGTCCATCTACATAGGCCCGACTCCGCCCATCGACGGGCACCACGCGACGCAATACATGCTCGTCGTCACCAAACACGAAGCGGCCTTCGACAACGGCTTCCGCTGACCCCGGACGAACAATCGACGGATCGGATCGGCCACCTAACAAAAGTTCTACTGCACCTATCACCATGGTCTTACCGGCCCCAGTCTCACCAGTAAGCGCGGTCAGTCCCGATCCAAACACCACCTCAATCTCGTCGATCACCCCCAATCCGGTGATTCGCAGCTCAGTCAGCATTTTTCAGTCCCATTTTATCCCATAGACGGTGGCGCCTAGATATTTTGAGGCCCAACCTAACTGCCACCTAAGTGCTGGTGCAGCAGGAAAACTACTCTGAACACCTCTTGCTGTAGTTGCGGAGACACTCAACGGTCAGCGAGTCCGAAGCGGTTGACCAGCAGGCCGCGGAGGTCCCGGGGGGTGAAGGTCACCAGACGAGCCACTCGTTCGGCGGCCGTGCACACGACACGATCCCCACCTTTGAGGTTGGCAACGGAACGACCGTCTACTGTGCAAGTAGCAGCCCGCCTACCTAGTACCTCCATACCCACCTCAGTGGATGGATCCAAGACCAGTGTTCGGTCAAAGAGCATGTGAGGCGAAACTGGTGTCAACTGAATGGCTCGGTGTAACGGATCCACGATCGGGCCACGTGCCGAAAACGCATAAGCGGTAGACCCAGTAGGTGTAGCAGCGATTAGACCATCGGCGGCATAAGAAGTGAACGGCTCTCCGTCAAGAGACACTGCTACGCGCACAGTTTGGCTTCCAGCGCCCCGCTCCACGACCACCTCATTAAGCGCGTAGCCCACCATCTCAGAAGTGCCCTCATTGGATCTATACATCTCGACTCGAAGCATCATCCGCTCTTCGAGGTCATAGTGGCCGGCCAGCACTCTAGATACAGCCGCATGAGCTTCGACAGGTTCAACTGTCGTCAAGTAGCCCAGTTCGCCATGGTTCACACCCAGCACCGGTGCAGTTCTTCCGTCTAGCAGGTTGATAGCTCGCAAGATCGACCCGTCACCTCCCAAACTCACCACCAAATCAGTGGCGTCATCTACGCCACTCGAAACAAAGTCCGGGTTGTCGGAGCGATCTACTCGATGACCGTCGGCCACCAGAGCAGTGGCCAACACGTCGGCCTGCGCGACCGCTTCCGGGCGGTCTTCGTGAACGACCAGAACGACAACAGCCATCAGGCACGCTTCCCTTGTTTATCGACCCAACTAGCCACCAATCTGGCGGCATCTAGTGGCGTACCAGTAATACCGGTACGCACGTACACCAGAAACTCTACGTTTCCATCAGCGCCGGTGATCGGAGAGGCCATACCCTCCATGATGGCCGCTCCGTGGGCCCGAACTGAAGCATCCACGGCCTCAAGTACATCAGCCCAGACCTCAGGGTCGCGGATGACCCCGCTGCCCCGATCGGCCTCAGCCTTCCCAGCCTCGAACTGTGGCTTGACTAGCAACACCATTGGAGCCCCCTGGGCTACCAGGCCCATGAGGTCGGCCATCACAGTCCGTAACGAGATGAACGACAGGTCGGCTACTAGCAGGTCGAACGGTCCACCTACTGCCGGGCCATCAATACCCCGCGCATTGGTCCGTTCATGAACGGCCACACGAGGGTCGAGTACTAAGCGGTGATGAAGCTGACCTCGCCCCACGTCGATGGCCACTACTGAGGCTGCGCCCCGTTGGAGGAGGCAATCCGTGAAACCCCCCGTACTGGCTCCCACATCAACCGCCCGCAAGCCCACAGCATCGATGTTGAAACCTTCTAGCGCCGCTTCCAACTTCCGGCCTCCTCGCGACACATACTTAGGAGGTGGGCCAGCCAAAACCACAGCTTGGCTCGGATCCACTAATCGAGCCGGCTTGTTGGCTGGTGCTCCATCCACCGTGACACGTCCAGCCTCAATAACCTCGCGTGCTGCGCTGCGTCCTTCCACTAATCCCCGGCGCGCAAGTTCTACGTCTAGGCGCCGCCGAGTTCTCACCGCAGGTACTCCTGAACGCATGACAGGAGGTCGTCGTGCACGGTGTCGGGCTCGGGTTCTACAGGCAGGTCGTTTGCACTGATCAGACCGGAGAGCACGAGAGACCATCGCCAACCTAAAGCCCTAGCAAACCTCCCGTCGGTATCAGGCCGATCGCCCACCATCACGCACTTGTTCATCTCAAGATCAATTTTGGCATCCCCTGTTCCTGCAGATGCCATGGCAAGAACAAGATCCTGCATCGGCCCATAGGGCTTACCTGCCAGTTCCGGTTTCGTACCAGTGGCGGCTACCACCGCCGCCAACAAAGATCCCGCTCCAGGTCGTAGCCCATCATGGGCGGGGAAGGTCACGTCATCATTGGTTCCCAACAGTCGAGCGCCCCCGAGCACAGCCTGCACGCCGGCTGTAAGGCCGCGATAGTTAAAGTCCTCGTGGAAGCCAACCACAACGGTGTCCGCTATACCGTCACGTACCACCTCAGCACCGACCCGCTCCAACTCTTCCCAACACCCGGGGCCACACATTCCCAGCACTCGCTCACCTGGTGAAACCAGTTGTGCAGCCGCCATCCCAGAGGTCACGACTCCTCCCATAGCGTCGATGCCTAGACCAGCCAACTTTCCCTCGGTATCGACCACCGTCCGTCCAGAATTGTTCGTGACGAAGAGCACGCGCTCACCAGCTTGCTGCAAGAGTCCGACCGCCTCACTGGCCCCTGGAACTCCTTCAATTCCCCGCCAGACCACCCCATCGAGATCTAGCGCCCAGGGCATGGCTGGGCCCGGGGCCTAGACCTCCCAAGTGGGCTGCGAGCGCAGCAAATTTTCGAGTTTTCCCTGCCCTAACTGAGCCTGAATCTCGTCGATCTGTGCGGCTACAGAGGAACTGAACTCATCCCTCTCAATAGACCGAAATACACCTACCGGCGTCGGCGTATCTGGAGTCTTGGCCAACCGAGACAGAGAGAAGGCGTTCGACGGATTCCGAATCGTCTCGTCATGCACCATCACGTTTTCAATCCCCAACTTGGCGACCTCGACGATCACCGCTCCCTCTGGCGCCAACGCCACTCCATACTGTTCCTCAGAGCCGAAAAGAATTGGCTTACCGTGTTGCAGGTCAATAAGCATGTCCTTGCGGACATCCTTTTTAGTAATGGCAGCAAAAGCTCCATCGTTGAAGACATTGCAGTTCTGGAGCACCTCGACGAATGCTGCACCCTCGTGCTCGTACGCCCGCCGAAATATCTCCTGCATGTGGCGACGGTCCATGTCGTGGGTGCGGGCGGCAAACGACGCTTCGGCACCAATGGCCATACTGATTGGATTAAAGGGGCGGGCCAATGCGCCGACTGGCGACGACTTGGTCACCTTGCCTACTTCGCTAGTTGGAGAGAACTGGCCTTTGGTTAGGCCGTAGATCTGGTTGTTGAACATCAAGATATTGAGATTCACGTTTCGACGTAGGGCGTGAATCAAGTGATTACCACCGATGGACAACATGTCTCCGTCTCCACCGATCACCCAAACGTCCAAGTCCGGCCTCGCCATAGCCAGACCAGTGGCCACGGCTGGGGACCGCCCATGGATGGTGTGTACACCGTAGGTGTTCATGTAATACGGGAAGCGGGCGGCGCAGCCAATACCGGATATGAAAACCGTCTTCTCCCGTCGCACTCCCAACTCCGGCATTAGAAGTTGAAGAGCAGTGAGAATCGAGTAATCCCCACAACCTGGACACCATCGAACTTCCTGATCACTAGCCCAGTCAGATCGAGTCGTCTCAGGTACTGGTCCGTCGTCTACGGCAGTCGCTGGGTTCAGTAAGTCGGTCATACAGCGACACCCTTTTTCGTGGTTTCATTAGTGGGCCCATCAGGAGATCCGGAAAATTCATTAATGTCCTCGATGATGGCGAACTGGATCTCACCAGCCGTGAAAGGTTGACCCTTCACCTTAGAAAGTGGGCGTGCATCAACTAGATACTCAGCCCGCAGGATGCGAACCAATTGACCAAGGTTTAACTCAGGTACCAACACTCGCTGATAAGAACGGAGAAGATCACCTAAGTTGGCCGGCAAAGGGTTGAGGTGGGTCAGGTGAACATGATCAACCTCTCCACCCGTGGACCGAACCCGACGACAAGCACCAGTGATGGCGCCCCACGTTGAGCCCCAGCCGACCATCAGCAGGTCTGCGTTGCCGGTAGAGCCCTCCTCAAGCGCAGCGTCAGGAATAGGGATAGACGCAACGCGTTCATGCCGGAGTCTGACCATTCGCTCATGGTTGTCAGGGTCGTAACTGACGTTCCCGGTACCGTCATCCTTCTCGATTCCACCGATTCGGTGCATGAGTCCTGGCGTTCCAGGCAAAGCGATGGGTCGATTCAGATTCTCATCTCGCAGGTACGGCCAAAAAGATTCCTCACCGTCTTCGTTCACCATGTTGAAAGTGGTCGCAAACTCAACATCGATGTTCGGCAAATCGGCCACATCAGGGAGTCGCCACGGCTCCGATCCGTTGGCTAGGTAGCCGTCAGACAACAACATGACTGGAGTCTGGTGGACGAGTGCGATTCGTGCTGCCTCGATGGCTGTATCAAAGCAGTCCGCAGGGGTCCGGGCGGCCACGATCGGCATCGGGCACTCGCCGTGGCGGCCGTACATAGCCATCATCAAGTCGGCAGCTTCAGTCTTTGTGGGTAGACCGGTCGATGGTCCTCCCCTTTGAACGTCAACCACGATCAACGGTAATTCGAGACTTACGGCTAAGCCCATGGCCTCGCCCTTTAACGCAACACCCGGACCACTGGTTGTCGTCACCCCAATCGAACCTCCATAGGAGGCACCGATAGCCGAGCCAACCGCAGCGATCTCATCTTCAGCCTGGAAAGTTGTCACTCCAAATGCCTTGTGCTTGGAAAGTTCGTGGAGAATGTCTGAGGCCGGGGTAATTGGATACGACCCCAGGAAGAGTGGTAGCCCACTGAGCTGTGAGGCGGCTACCAATCCCCACGACAATGCTGTGTTGCCGTTGATGTTGGTATAGGTGCCCTTCTCCAGCGGGGCGGCCTTGACGACAACTCGCTGGGCTCCCAACTCGGCAGTCTCTCCGTAAGCATGGCCGGCGTGAAACGCTGCCTTATTCGCAGCAATCACCATGTCTTTACCGGCAAACTTTGAGTCAATCCAGTCGGTAGTCGGTTCGATAGGTCGGCTATACATCCAAGACAAAAGGCCTAGAGCAAAGAAGTTCTTAGAGCGGTCAGCATCGCGCGGTTTGACACCAAGTTCCGCGCAAGCGTCCTTTGTGAGTGTCGTCATTGCGACTTCTATTAACCGGTAACCAGAAAGATCGTCACCGTCGAGGGGATTACTGTCGTAACCAGCCTTAACAAGGTTTCGCTCTTCGAAGGTGTCTTTGTTGACGATAAGCGTCCCGCCCTGCACCAAGGTTGAGAGGTCGGACTTTAGAGCCGCCGGGTTCATGGCCACCAGCACATCAGGGGCATCGCCTGGCGTAGTGATGTCATGGTCTGAGATATGGACCTGAAAAGCCGAGACTCCAGCCATCGTCCCAGCAGGAGCACGGATCTCGGCGGGGTACTCGGGAAGCGTCGCCAGATCGTTGCCGAACATCGCACTGGCGTTAGTGAACCGATCACCAGTTAACTGCATTCCGTCGCCCGAGTCTCCAGCAAAACGGATGATGACCTCGTCGAGCTCTATTGCAGGCCCCGAGGAGGCTTCCCCGATTTCCGTCACGTTAAAACCTCCACCGGGCGTCGTTGCCTAGAACGGACCCTAACCGAGTGCTTCAGCGGCGAGAGCCATCTGGAAGGACTGCAGCGCGTGGAATGGGTCACAGTTGACCACTCCACATATGAACAGGATCAGTTCTACGGAGTATGGCTCGTCCGATAGTCGCCGAACGGCTCGTCGCGCTGCTGGAGGGCTTCGGTCAGACCTGACTCGGCTACCTTCGCAAGAAAGTTCGTCATTGACTCACTGTGAACGCCCAGCGCACACAACTCAGTACCCGCCCTGATTCCGGCCCTGATACCCATGTATTCCATCTGGCGATGGACAGCCCGTTTGTTCAACTGGACAATGTCAGCCGGTAAGGTCGCAATACGTCTGGCCACCTCGAGGACAGCCCCGTCTAGGTCATCCACCGGAAACGCAGCATTAGCCCAGCCCAGGCGGACGGCTTCGGTCCCACTGATGGCGTCACCGGTGACCATCATTTCCATGGCCTTACGCATGCCCATGAACCAAGTATGGAACTGCATATCAGGCACCCCGAAGCGAACTGCTGGGTAGCCAATCTGGGCGTCATCAGCCACATATACAAGATCGCAACCGGTGGCTAACTCACTCCCGCCGGCCAGGCACCAACCGTGCACTTGGGCGATCACAGGTTTAGCAAGATCCCAGATGCCCATCCATCCGTCGGTCACATGGCGGGGCCACTGGCCGTCACCGGGTGCAGTATGAAACGGGAGTTCATGCCCTGTGCTTCCTCCACCTAGGTCATACCCAGCTGAGAAGCACGTTCCAGCACCGCGCACAATGGTCACCCTGACCCGGTCATCAATATCAGCAGCCACTAGCGCATCCAGAAGTTCACCCCGCAGCGGATGGTTTAGGGCATTCCGCTTGTCCGGTCGGTTAAGAGTTAACTGGCGAACACCCTCAACAGGTTCGTCAACCAATATCAGGTCCTCAGGCACACAACTATCCCGTCTCTATTTTTAGGCCTAGCACTTAGGCCAAAGTAATTGACTCATCTAGGTAGACATCCTGGATGGCATTGAGAAGTTCTACACCTTCACCCATCGGTCTCTGAAAAGCCTTCCGTCCACTGATTAAACCCATGCCACCAGCCCGCTTGTTGACTACTGCAGTACGGACTGCCTCTGCAAGGTCGCCCACTCCCGACGATGCTCCACCACTATTGATAAGACCGATCCGTCCCATGTAGCAGTTGGCCACTTGCCAACGGCATAGATCAATTGGATGGTCGGTGGTCAACTCGTCATAGACCAGCGAATGTGTCTTGCCGTAGCCAGTAAGGGCGTTGTATCCCCCGTTGGTCTCCGGAAGTTTCTGTTTAATTATGTCGGCCTCAATCGTGACACCTATGTGGTTGGCTTGACCGGTCAGATCGGCCGAGGCGTGATAGTCAACCCCTTCGACTTTGAAATCAGGGTTACGGAGGTAGCACCAAAGCACCGTGAACATCCCGAGCTCGTGGGCTCGAGCAAAAGCCACACTTACCTCTTGGATCTGACGAGTAGATTCCGGCGAGCCGAAGTAAATGGTGGCTCCGACCCCCGCTGCACCAAGATTGAAAGCTTGGTCAACTGAGCCGAACATGACTTGATCAAACTGGTTCGGCAGGGTCAGCAACTCGTTGTGATTCATCTTGACGATAAATGGAATCCGGTGGGCATAGCGGCGCGAAACAGACGCCAAGACTCCGTAGGTGCTGGCCACCGCGTTGCAACCTCCCTCGATTGCAAGCTCCACGATGTTAGCCGGGTCGAAGTAGGCAGGATTCGGGGCAAACGAAGCCGCAGCCGAATGTTCAATGCCCTGATCAACTGGGAGGATGGACACGTGTCCGGTACCCGCCAATCGTCCATGGTCAAACAGGGACTGGAGATTGCGCAGCACCTGGGGAGAGCGGTCTGTCAGACCGTAAACCTCAGTGACAGTGTCAGGCCCTGGTGTGATCAGTTCTGTGGAGAGGATGGTTTGACACTCGTGGCCAAGTAGGTCGTCGGCGTCGGCACCGAGCAGCGATGCGATATCCACTTGAATGGCTCCTGTCTCTGGTTCTCACCGCTGGATGCGACAAGGACGGGTGTTCGCTCGGCACGGGTCCAGCCATCAGCAAGACCGCAGGATGAACCGTCACCTAGCTACAAGACTCACCCTATGTCGCGACCATCCAGAGCGCGTGATCTTCAATGATTACGAGTTCAAATCACCGCTCTGCGACCTGGTAGTAGCTTTTCAGTTAGGAGAGAGAACGCACCCTGCTAAGCACGTCAGCAAAGTGCTGGTCATGGTTGCGTACCCAGATAAATAGTTCTCGAGCCCGAGGCTCAGCACCTACCCGCTCATAAAGGTCTGCAAGGGCATAGGCCCTACGGAGATGGTGATCACGTGCTCTAGACGGGATCCTCCATCCCTTCTCCAATAGGGCAATCCCCTCATCGAGGCGCCCCTGATCAGCAAGAGCTCCGGCGGCGACCAGACGCCCTTCAGTAACTAAAGCACTACTAGGCGATGCATCTCGGAGTTCAACCCAGAGCGCCTCAACATCCTCCCACCGGCCCTGCGCCCGATGGCAGTCGGCCAGTACTGGATGCTGTTCAGTACTCCCGGTCATGTCCCTAAAAACTTCAAGTCTTTTGGTGGCTGCCTTCCAATGACCCATCCGGTAGTGGACCAGCCCAAGTAGTTCCACAATTTCAGGCTCATCAGGGACACGCTCTACCAACTGGTTCAAGATACGTCGGGCATCTTGGAAGCGCTCATCGGAGAAAGCCTCGGCCGCATCATTAAGCCGGCTTAAAGCCCGTTTACCAGCCCGGTCCCCGAGAGCTCGTCGAAGCAGGACGTGGGCTTCCGGCAGGCGACGCGGTGCTTCAGGCAACGGGGACCGTTCCTTAGAGCGCGGACCACGACCGGTCCGAACCTTTGCCTCACCTCGAGACACCGCCTCGGCAGCCTCGCTGCGCAACCGATCTGAACGCTCAACCTCGGGCCTCCGGGGACGAGTCGTCCTATCCGCTGTCGCCTCGCGTCGCTCCGGTCGATCTTCGTACTCTTCGCGTTCAAGGCGACCGGCGCCGCGACGGGCTACGCCACCCCAACTGGTCGGACCCGCTGCATCAGGACCCCGCCTTCGACGATCTGGGCGCGCACCCTCGCTCCAGCCCCCCCGTCCATCATCACGTCGCGGACCCCCGGACCGGCGCTCACCGTTGTCACGTCGGGAACCTTTGTCGTCTCTGCGCTGGCCACCCTGTCGGGACCCGGCTTTGGAGCCGCCATCTCGCCTTGATCCACCATCGGCACGAGAACTACCACTCGACCCCGACCGCTTGTTCCTGCCATCAGAACCACCACGAGATCCACTCGGCGCTCCGCCAGTTGAACCACTACGCGATCGACCCGAACTGGGGTTCCGCCTACCGTCACCTGAGGGAGCCATACCCGAGGAGACTACCGCTATGCCCCATGGGCCCGCCGTGACTCCTGACCCAAACCCCAAGAATTGGAAGCCCAAAACGCGCTCGAGCGGGACCCTTTTGAGGCCCCGCTCGTAGCGTTCGAAATCCGGCGGCGTCCTACTCTCCCAGGGACACTCGTCCCAAGTACCATTGGCGCTGGCGGGCTTAACTGCCGTGTTCAGAATGGGTACGGGTGTGACCCCGCCGCCATAGCCACCGAAAACTTGTGTGCCCTGAATGGTGTACCACTCAGGGCTCGATTCAATTGTCAAGAGGGGCCTATCGGCCTCTCCAGCACTCCACAGCGAACACGAACACCGACAACGACTGTCGATGTGAGTAACCAAGCCCTCGGCCGATTAGTACCGGTCGGCTGAATGCGT
>CAWVUB010000018.1:0-26510 GCA_963933065.1 uncultured Acidimicrobiaceae bacterium
CTCATGTTGTCGAGTTGGCAACGAGTTGGATGACCGACAACGCCGACCACGTCAAAGCGTGGATCGCCGAAGCGGCCGGTTGATTCAACTGAATCGCTGAACTGGTTTCCTGTTCCCCGAGAGGGGGACGAGGACCGGTAGTAAGTGCGGAGGCCGGGCCTACTGGGCCCGGCCTCCCACCGTTTTCAAGTCTCAAACCCAGATGGGCGGTTCTTGGCTGTCCCCCACGTCATAGAAAGATGATTGATCGACTGGCATACGAGCGGGAGGCATTTCGGGCCCAACTTAGACACGAGGGCAAGTTCTTCGGTCGTCGGATTGGGATCCCGCCTCAACAGCGCCTAACGTCCTGCTATCTTCATAGTTCCGCTGGAGATGTCGTGTTCTAGAGATACAGAACTTACCGACGAAACCACATAGCCAGAAGGGGGATGCATGTCGGGCGAAGAACCGATTATTGCACTTGAGAACGTCTACAAGATCTTCGGCCCAAATCCGCGTGGCCGGGCGTTCGAACTCTGTTCTTCTGGAGTGGAAAAAGATGAGGTGCAACGCCAGACCGGCCACGTAGTCGGTATGCGAGATATTTCATTCTCAGTGAACAGGGGTGAGATCTTTGTGGTCATGGGCCTATCGGGCTCTGGTAAGTCCACAGCCATCCGAACGGTCAACAAACTTCATGACGTAACCCATGGACGGGTCATCGTGGAGGGGACCGATGTCCAGGAGTTGAAAGGAACTTCGCTGCAAGCCTTTCGACGCGAAAAGTTGTCCATGGTGTTCCAACACTTTGCGCTATTTCCTCACCGCAACGTGATTGACAACACTGCCTACGGTCTAAAAGTCCAAGGCATCGATAAGAATGAGCGGCACGAGGCGGCCATCGAGGCCCTAGCAATGGTCGGGCTTGAGGCCTACGCCTTCAACTCCCCCAGAGAACTCTCGGGTGGCATGCAGCAGCGAGTCGGTCTCGCCAGAGCACTTTGCTCCAACCCAGACATTCTTCTTATGGACGAGGCATTCAGTGCGCTCGACCCGCTCATCAGGCGCCAAATGCAGGATGAACTGATGGCCATTCAGGCCAAACTTCACAAGACAATTCTTTTTATTACCCATGATCTCAATGAGGCGCTGCGCCTCGGAAACCGGGTGTGCATCCTGCGGGATGGAAAGGTCATCCAGATCGGTACGCCTGAGGAGATTCTTACCGAGCCGGCAGACGGCTACGTAGCAGAGTTTGTTCAGGATGTCGACCAAGGTCGTGTCATCGACGTTGGAAAGATCATGCACTCAGCAGTCGTCCTAGATGCGAATCGGACTCTCACCGAGTCCATAGACGCATTAGGAGGACGCAGGGGTGGCTTCGTTTGTGACGCTGACGGTCGACCAACCGGCCTGCTAGCGGTAACTGATGCGGCGACGGCGCTCGCCCACGGCACCACTGAATTGGCTTCGGTCCTCCGGACCGACTTCGACACCACCACCGCTGCGGCGCGGTTCAACGACAATTACGCAGCAGCGGGTAGGGGCATCTCAATCGCAGTGGTTGATGATGCGGGACGTCTCGTTGGGGAGCTTGAGCCACAGGAGATCATGGAGGAGATGGGACGCGTGGAGCAGTTGGTAGACGGCTTTGAGAGGGAGGTGTTCCTGTGAGCCTTGCTGCTTTGATCTTCGCTGCAGAGACCGGTGAGTGGACGGGTCGAGCGGACAATATTGGACTGGCCAAGACCAAAGTTCTTGATCAGTTCCAGTTGCCTGTCGGTTACTGGTTCGACCAGATGGTTGACTGGCTTGACCAAAACGCCGAGTGGTTTCTTGATGGCGTCAAATGGCCTTTTGACTTTTTATTAGAAAATTTCGTTAACGATTTCCTACTCGTTGTTCCCTGGTACCAGATAGTCATATTCACGGTTGTTCTGGGTTCCCTGGTTCGCACACCCAAGGTCGGGTTCATGGCGGGGGCGGGCTTGGTTATGTGCGGCCTGCTCGGTTCGATGTACTGGTTGGAGACCATGCGCACCATTGGCATGGTGCTCGTGGCTGTTGGGCTCTGTGCCTTGATAGGGATACCAGTAGGAGTCGTTTGCGCGCGAGTGGACTCGGTGTGGAATGTCACCAGGCCAGTTCTTGATGCCATGCAGACGGTGCACACCTTTGTCTACATGGTGCCGTTTGTGTTCTTCTTTAGCATCGGTGTCGTCCCGGCGACCATGGTGACCATGATCTACGCCTTGCCGCCCTTAGTGCGCATGGTGAATCTGGGAATCAGACACGTTCCTGAGGATGTGGTGGAGGCCAGTAGGGCCTACGGGGCGACCGAACTTCGCGTGTTGACCGATGTTCAGTTGCCCCTCGCTAAGCCATCAATCATGGCTGGGCTAAACCAGACACTCATGCTGGCCATCGCCATGGTTGGTATCGCTGCCATCATGGGCGCCTCGGGGCTTGGTCTTCTGGTGTTCCGAGCAGTTCAGAACCTTGACGTGGGACTTGGAATCTCTTCTGGTCTCGCTCTGTGGACCGTTGCCGTTGTGCTTGATCGCCTTTCCCAACCTGAGGAGGGTGGCGCCAACCTCCTAACTCGGGTCAGGGAGGCTATGAGTCAACGCCGCGATCCAGAGGAACTTCTCCGGAAAATTGAGGCAGCCGAGACCGAGGATCAGAAAGCCAGCAAGGTTGTTCACGTCGAGCACGAGGTCGTTGCGACAGGGCGGGAACGTATCGGTATGGCCATCGTTGGCTTGGGGGGTGTGGCGGCCGTCCTATCAACCTTGATGACCTGGGGTAGCGATGCTGGCTTGCTCTCTAGCCACTCGCGGGCGGTTGATATCGACCTGGTTGGCCAGTCTTTCAATGGCTATCAGGCTTCTGGAGGTAGTTGGGCGGGCATCGTTGTACTGTTCATGGGCTTTTTCTCAATCTTGGCGGCCGGGTCATGTATTTTCTGGGCTGGTGGGATCGGCCGTTTCCGTGGGCTTGGTGGCTTGGTGGCGGTTGCTGTAGGAGCCTTCACTGCCATATACGCCTTTCCGATCTTTGGTCAGTTCGATGGTTATGCAACGCTTGCAAACCTTCAGGGAGCCGAGGCACAGTCCATTTGGGCAGTGGCAATTGAGGCCATTGCTATACCAGCCATCTTGGCCTTAATTGTTGGTCTGGCAAAGATGCCGGTCCCTATCAGTTGGCGGACTATCGGTGCCTGGGCCTTCACGACGAGCATTCTTGGCTACTGCTTCGAGTCACCTATCGGATTGGCTGGTGAGATACTGGCTGTAGTAGTAGCGGTGATTGCTGCTGGCGTAATGGCCGCCCTTAATCGCTTCGGCTTATTCGAAACCTCCCGGAATACATGGAATGCCCTTGTCGCCGGTCTAGCAATCGGTCTGGTTGGCATGTTCGTGTCACCCGTTACCGGCCTGCTGGACGTAAAAGACATCGTCGCTCTGGCTGCCGCAGCGGCTGTCTACTTGCTCTTGGGTCGAAAATTTGGCCAACAGATTTCCCTTACCACGGGAGTTGTCGCCGGAGTTCTCCTGCGTTGGCTGGTTCTGGGTAGCGTCGGCAGTGGCGACTCTGCTGTTTTCTTGGATACACAGATTCTTTCCGCACTAGCCATAGGAATAGTTGTGGCTAGTTCGATCCGGTCCGGCTCTCGTTGGTTCGGTGCGGATGCGATGGTGATTACCTCAGCGTGCATGCTGGTCGCATCAGTCACCTACTGGGTGGTTTCACCCCACCAAGCAGTTGAGGCTTACAGCCGCGGTCCTGGGGTAATGGTGGCCATTGTGGCTAGTGCCGTAATGCTTATCGGCTCCCTAGTGGCTCTTCAGACAGCGCCCTACTCAGCGTTCCGTCCGCTGGATCGGATCGTGGGATGGGGCCGGATGATTACTGGGGTACTTGCTGTCCTTCTGGTGATTGCCGGTGGCTACTCGGGTTGGACTTTCGACGAGCGCGGTGGCACGGAACTCCCCCCCGAAATTTTGGAGGAAATGGACATACTCCGTGCTCAAGCAGAGAAAAACCCGGCGATAGCCGCTGCCACCACCAGCAAGATCACTTCGCTCCGAAACAAGTTCCGCAAGTCAGCGAAGTTGACGACCGATGGCTTTACCGACACCGGTGGGGGCTTGTCCAGACTGGCCATTGTGGTCTCAGTCATCGGAGCTGCCCTTACGGTGCCAGCGTCCGGCCTACTGGGTCTGGATGAGAACCGGCGTTGGAGGTGGAGCGCTGCCGTGGCCGGTGTAGGCGGTGGCCTAGCGCTTATCGGCATCATCTGGGTAGCGAGTCTGGCCAGAGTCTCTGACTTGAATGTCGTGACCGGTGCTGGGGCCTTTTTGACGATGTTCAGTGGAGCCATCTTGGCGGTGACCTCAAAAAAGATTCTTGTCGAGTTTCGCCGAAATAAGACCTACGACGAAGTTGAGGTTGCAGCAGCCTGAAGACGTGCACCGAGGGAAATATGGCTTCTCTAGACCCTCTGTGAGGGTGAGGTCTGCCGGAGGGCATAACCTGTCCTGATACGTCGAGGGATCTAGGACAGTACGATCGTATTGCTGAAAGAACTAGGCCCTCTCTGAACGGAGTTGTGTGAACGCCACCACTGAAGCGTTTGAGTTGGTCGCTAGTGTCGAGTCTGATATTGCCGGCCTCATGGCCGACCACCGGAGCCGTCGTCAGCACTGGTACGCCCACGACTTAGTTCCGTGGGAGCTGGGGCGTAGTTTTCGTGATGAGCCGTGGAACGAGTCTCAGGCCACGTTGGCGCCGGAAGTCCGGACAGCTCTGCATTTAAATCTGCTGACCGAAGACAACCTTCCCTATTATCACGCCAAGATTGCCGGTTCGTTCGCCGAGGATTCCCCAATGGCTGAGTGGTCACGGCTTTGGACAGCCGAGGAAGGCCAGCATGCCATAGCCATCCGCAACTACTTGCTTACTACTCGCAACTGTAATCCGGACCTATTGGAAGATGAGCGGGTAGCAACTGTGTCGAAGGGCTGGCGCTATGACTCTCCGTGTCCGGTGGAGGTTTTTGTCTACACCTCTGCTCAGGAGTTGGCGACGCGAATTAGCCATCGCAACGCTGGGGTTAAGGCGGACTGCGCTATCGCCCACGAGGTGATGACACGGGTTGCCGCTGATGAAAATCACCATTTCATGTTTTACCGGGGGGTTACCTCGGCGATGTTGAAGCAGGCGCCGTCGTTTGTGGTCAAAGCTGCTTACAGAGTGCTTTCCGACTTCCGTATGCCCGGTACCGGCATCCCGAACTTCAACCGAAGGGCTGTGGCCATCGCCCGAGCAGGAATTTACAATCTCCGAATCCATGCTGAGCAGGTGGTCCAGCCGTTGCTGCGTCATTGGCAGATCGATGCGCTTGACGGACTCGACGCCCGGGCAGCTGAACTTCAAGAAAAAATCTTGGCCATTCCAGCGGCTCTAGTCGCCCAAGCCGAGGCATTTGAAGACCGCTTAGCCAGCAGGACTGCTCGGGCCGCCGCGCGGACCTAACGGGTTTTTCGGTCGTTCAGAGACGCGCCCCGGATCTGGTTCTGGAGATCCTCGAGATTTTTTTGAACAGCAGGGATGTGGGGGGAGAGTGCACCTATATCGGTTGCAGCCCGAATGGATGTTCTGGCTCCCATGGCCTCGGCAGCGCGATACACCCAACGCTTGTTGAGTTGCAGTAGTTCATGAGGTACACCAGCAATGCGTTCGGCGATAGTTAGCACTGATTTCTCTAAATCATGTGGCGGATACGACCGATTGGCGTAGCCCGTCCGTACCGCTTCGGCGGCGTCCATAGCGTCGCCGGTTAGGACCATCTCCATGGCGTTACGTACCCCAACTAACCACGGATGAAAAGCGAAGTCGGGAGGGCCGGCTATCCGAAGGACTGGATGGGAGATGGTGGCGTCATCGGCTAGATAGACAAGATCGCATGCAGCTGCTAACTCCGAGCCACCGGCCATTGCGTACCCATGAACTTGGGCGATGACCGGCTTAGCGAGATCCCATAGTGATAACCAGCCGTCAGTTACGTGCCGAGGCCAGCCACCGTCACCACCGGCTGTATACGAGGGACGGTTGGCTTTCAGGTCAGAACTTAGGTCGTATCCCGATGAGAAACATTGGCCGGCACCCCGCAAAATAGTCACGTGCACTTCGCTGTCGTAGTCGGCATCTCGAAGGGCATCCAATAGAGCACCTCGTAGTTCGTTGTCGAGTGCATTGCGCTTCTCTGGCCGGTTTAAAGTGAGGCGTCGGATTCCGGGACCGGGGTCGTCAACTAGCAGACTGGGCATGGTGTAGATGGTAGGGGCTACCCAACGGGTCAGACTCCCCGAACGGGTGACACGATATGTCGATGGCTGATATTGCTCTGTTTATGGATTCGATTGCCAACTTCCGCGGAATCGGTGGACTAGGTACGGTCGATGGTCGGACAACGGTGGGTGGCCTGGTATGGCGCTCCGGTCACCTTGGCAGTGCTACCGGAATTGACTTAGCCCGCCTAGAAGCATTGGGAATTCATACAGTGGTTGATCTCCGGGCTGATCACGACATCGCTGTCGACGGGTCCGATCTGCTACCCGATGGCGCTGTGTCATGCCGAATTCCGATTCCGGACGGTGGCGGCGCCGGCGCGGGTATTCGAGCCATGATTATGCGAGGCGACGAGGCGGAGATGGGCAGAGCGTGGTCCGACGGGCGGTCGGCCGAAATTGCTGTACGGGGGGCGAAGATGATGGTTGTCGAGCCCAATCAAGTGCACACTTTCGCCCAGGTATTCGATGTGGTCGCCAACCCGGCCAACTGGCCGCTGGTCTGGCATTGTTCCGCTGGGAAGGACCGAGCCGGATGGGTAGGAACTGCACTGCTAACACTGCTTAGAGTAGAGCGTGATGCCGTGGTGGCCCACTACATGGAAAGTAACAGCGGGCCTGAGTCTCAGATAGCCGATCTTGTCCGAAGTGGTTTCGTCACGCAGGCCGCCTTTGAGATGATGCGCCCCTTCGTGGAAGTAGTTGAGCCAGCAGTGATAGGTCAGTTGGATGCCATTGACGAGCGCTGGGGCAGTGTTGAGAGCATGTTCCGTGATG
This sequence comes from uncultured Acidimicrobiaceae bacterium, assembly GCA_963933065.1. Classification (GTDB taxonomy): domain Bacteria; phylum Actinomycetota; class Acidimicrobiia; order Acidimicrobiales; family MedAcidi-G1; genus UBA9410. The sequence goes on from CAWVUB010000018.1 coordinate 7,113, forward strand.
GCTTCGGTTTCAGTAATGAACGGATAACGGAGTTGCGAAACCGTTTGTTGGACTAATCAGCGGGCTCGGGGGAGCCCAAGATGTCGCTCAGCCACGTTGTTGCGGTTGATTTCGGTGGTGCCGCCGTAGATGGTCATAACCGGTGAGTGTCGGCCGTCGTAGTCGATCCAGCCGTTTGCTGCTGCGTTACTGGCGCCAAATGAGAGTAAGCCCTCAGCGCCGGCCATCTGTTGGAACCAGCCGACAGCCTGCTGGTACCGCTCGGTGGCGTACAACTTGGCCATAGATCCCTCCAAACCTGGCAGGCCACCAGTGGCTGCGATCCAGGCTGCCCGCAGGGTAAGCAACTGGGATACCTGGTTGGCAATTGCTGTGCGTCCTATCCGTTCACGTAGAAGAGGGTCATCTAGCATTCGGCCACCTTCTGGTGAAGGTGTGTCGGTCGCCCAGCCTCTCATATGGCGGAGCAACGGCACCGCGGGGTTTGTGCCGCCCATCACTCCCCGCTCGAAGGCCAGGGCGACGCCCATTACGCTCCAACCACCATCAACTTCGCCTAGGCGCCACTGGTCGCCGAGGCGGACACCGTCGTAGAAGGTGGCATTGGTGCGCTCGGTGGCCATTGTTGCTACTGGTTGGATCTCGATGCCTGGGAGATCCATAGGCACCAGAAACATGGTCAGGCCCTTGTGCTTGGGTACGTCGGGGTTCGTGCGGGTCAACAGAATTACCCAGTCGGCCTCGTGGGCCATAGTGGTCCACATCTTCTGCCCATCGATTATCCAGTCATTGCCATCTCGTTTGGCCCTAGTGGTGATGGCGGCTATGTCGGACCCATGGTCGGGCTCGCTGTAGCCAAGACAGCAGGTATAGCGGCCGGTTAGGAGCCGTTCGAGCACTTCAGTGTGGTGAAATTCAGTGCCTACGGCATGGATGACACCGGCTACCAGCATGGTTATGGCCAGTCCGTCATAAGGAGCACCGGCTTTTTCTAGTTCGTTAAACAGGACGTACAGTTCGATTGGGTCCCGATCGCCGTAGCCGGGTACCGCACCTGCAAGCAGTCCGGCCTCGGCGAGAGCGCTATTGAAGTCTTTGTCGTTGAAGGTGCCCGTGGCGTGCATTTGCTGGATCACCGCGGGGGTCAGGTGTTCATCAAGGAAGGCCCGCACTTCGGCCCGGAAGGATTCAGTTCGTTCACCCAATGAGAAGTCCATTAGTGCTGACCCGCTTCCTGATCTGATTTATGTAGATCTTCTGGGGTGTTTAACAGGATGGAAGATAGACGGCGACACTCGCGGGCTGGGTCGTCTAGTAAGTAGGAAAGTCCCCGGGCTCGGCGGTAATACAACTGGATGTCGTACTCCTCGCTGAAGCCGTAACCACCATGTACATGGAGGCTCCGGTCGGTAGCCACGGTTGCTGCCTCACCAGCTGCCACCAAGGCCATCGCAGCCAGTGCAGCGAAATCAGTCACGTCGTTGGCATCCACGTCCAATACGCCAGGTACTCCGGCTGAAGCTCTGTCACCAGCCCAAGCCGCCTTTGCGGTCAGCAAGTGGGCACCGTCGATTAACCCCGGTAGGTCGGCTAGGAGGTGCTGGATGGCCTGGAAGCTGCCTACCGGACGGCCAAATTGCTCGCGTTGCTTTACGTAGTCCACGCCTAGAAGAAGGGCCTCACGGGCAATGCCGACAAGAGTGGCGGCGGTCAGGGTGCGCCACTCGTCGGTAGCTCGGTGGTGGGCTGCAACCGCTTCTAATCCCTCGGCTAGCAACGTGGCGCCAGCAAAGTCCCTGTGGGCTAGGGGTAGGCACCCGTGGTTGGGCAGGTGGATTCCTGGAGGAGTATTGGTGGCTACTAGCCGGTCATCGACTAGGGCAATGAGGAAGTTGGCAACGGAACCGGTGGGTACCGTATGGGCTATTTCTCCGTTCATTGGGCGGACTACTAGACCCGCGATCGTCGTGCCGGAGAGCACATTTTCATCACAGGTGCTGACGGTGGCCAACAGCCGTGCGGCTACCTGATGGTCAATCAGCGGCAGGGGAGCAATGTGGGCTCCAGCCTCGGTAGCCACCACGACCAAGTCAGCCAATGAAGCACCGGCTCCTCCATTGGCTTCAGAGACACCCATCCCGGGGGCACCGGTCTCCTTTAGGCGCTCCCAGGCCTCGGAGTCAAAGCCGAATGGCTCGCTAGCTCGGGCGCGCTCGGGTCCAGTCTCACGATTGAAGAAGGCCGCGAAAACACCTCGAATCGTTTCCTGATCTTCGGTCAGGTTCAGGTCCATGAACCGACCCTACCGATGGACCGAGGGGCCAACTGATTTAGCGATCGGTGACGTACGGTTTATCTATTTAGTTCTGGAGGAGACACCAAGCTGGGGCCCGGTCTAGCGTCTGGTCATGATTGATCATTTAGGCGCTGATGGTTTGGTCGTCGAACGAGATGCAGGCATCGTTACCGTCACCATCAATCGTCCAGAGGTCATGAACGCCATGACTACCAAGATGTTCGCCGAGTTCGGGCGGATCTTCCGATCCCTGAACGCTGATGACACAGTGCGTTGCGTAGTGCTCACCGGAGCTGGTGGAAACTTCTGTTCTGGCGCCGATGTGGGTGGTCAGTCCAAGCGGGCCAGTGGTCTCGTATCTAGTAATCCTCTCCGCAGCCTTCGCCAGCTCAAGGCTTCGGCCATGGCCTTACACGACTGCCAGCATCCCGTTGTGGCAAAGGTTCATGGCGTGGCTGCCGGTGCGGGCCTTAACATGGCTCTGGGTTGTGATCTGGTTTACGCAGCGAACACAGCGCGGTTCTCGGAAATTTTTGGCAGACGGGGCTTGACTATCGACTTCGGAGGGTCGTGGGTGCTGCCCCGGCGGATTGGACTGCACCGGGCCAAGGAGTTGACTTTGTTGGCTGAGGTGATCGACGCTGTGGAAGCCGATCGCATCGGGCTAGTTAACCGGGTTGTCCAAGAGGCGGAACTTGATACCTACGTAGACGATGTAGTGGCCCGCATCGCCGCTGGTCCACCGTTGGCCTTGTCGATGAGTAAGGCGTTACTAAATCACGGAGTCCAGACCTCAATGTCTCAGGCCTTGGAGGCTGAGGCAGCAACTCAGGCAACCAATTTTGGGACTAAGGACACGCAAGAGGCCGGGCAAGCCTGGATCGATAAACGCCCACCAAAATTTACCGGGACCTGAGGCCTTGGGTAGGTTCTTGAACCGGAGTAGACAGTTTCTCGAAATACTCCAAGCCCAACGTCCACGGTGTGAGGTTCTCGTAGCCCTCTTCGGTGATGAGTAGTTGGTCTTCTAGTTTCACACCTTCGCCCCCGGAACGGGCGCCGACGTAGGCCTCTACGGTCATCACCATTCCTGGTTCCAGCACGCCGTCGTATCCCGAGGTCTTCCAAGACTCGCGAAAAGGGATAGATGGGTACTCATCACACTGGCCAACGCCATGGGCAAGGACTGAGTAATGGCGGTATTTCTCCACTGGTGGGTACCACGCCCGGTGGACTAGCTCGTAGAAGGAAAGGCCGGGCCGAATCAGCTCAGTATTGTGTCGGATCTGCTCGACGGCCAGATCGTGGGCATGACGGGCCTCGGGTGTGGGCGTGGCGTCGCCAGCAATCCAAGTGCGTGAGACGTCAGTCATCATCCCGTAGGCCCCGACCAAATCAGTATCGAAGGCCACCACGTCACCGTTGCCAATTATCGAGGAACTGCACTCCTGAAACCATGGATTGGTGCGTTCACCAGCTGCCAGTAGCCGGCACTCCATCCATTCGCCGTGCCGGGCAAGCATCTCGGCCCAAAGAACGCCCCATAGTTGATTCTCGGTCATGCCGGGATTCATGGCTTCGAACATCTTTTGGCACGAGACGAAGGTGGCCTCTGTGGAACAACGCATGGCCCGGATTTCATCAGGGCTTTTGATCTTGCGGGCTTCCTCCATGATTTGGGTGCCCTCCACCAGGGTCAATCCTTGGTCTTGGAGCGCAGTTATTCCAAGAGTTGTCGAGGAGTCGACAGCGATGCGCTTGGCCCCAGATCCAAAAGTATGGGCTAGGTCGGCTATTTCTTGAGCGAATCCTTTTGCCCGCTCGTCGAGGTGTTCTCCGGCCAGGAACCAAGTAAAGGTCTGGGCTGGACGCACTTCAGAAACAAAGGGATTGTGGGCAGATAGGAATTCGCAGTCTGGATAATCAAAAAGCACCAGGGTGCCGTCAGCGCCTACGAAGGCGTAGCGGGCCTGATTGTGGAGTAACCACACCTGCATGTTTGGGGCATAGGTCACGTACATGACGTTCATCGGATCAAACAGGAGGATTCCGTCTACTCCAGCGTCAGCTAGCCGATGAATTGTGCGGTCAAGTCGATAACGCATCATGGCTATCTCGTCGGGCAGTTCTAATCCGGCGGCCTCCCATTCGCTGAGCGCTGGTTCACCGGGGCCCATAGCCATGCGATGGCCCTCGGTGGCTGCTCGCCGGATCATCGGGTCGTTTGGGTCGTCGTATCCCCTGGAGTGTCTACCCATGGAGCGTTAGCCTCTCATCCGCGAACCTGCTGGGTCGAAGAGGGGCTCGTCCTGTCGAGTAGCTGGTCGGCGTACCCCTAAGATCTCAATTTCGAAGCCCCCGGGTGGAGAGGTGGGGTCAGCCATTGCAATAGGCAGGTAGGCCATCGCACACGAGGCCTTGGACCAGTGGGCGTAGCCGCCTGAGGTTGCCCAGCCGACAACCTCCCCGCCGAACCAGACGGGCTCGTCTCCTAACACGTCGGTACCAGCGTCTTGCCCATTGGGTATCCCACCATCGTCCATGGTTAATAGGCAGAGGCGTCTATTGGGGCCAGCGGTTCGGGCTATAGCGGCTGCCTCGCGCCCAATGAAGTCTCGGTCAGAACCGTCTGTTGCAGTGAGGGCCACGAAGGCATCTAAACCGGCTTCGGTGGGGGTGTATGTGGGTCGAAATTCACTCGTCCAAGCCCCGAAGCCCTTATCGAACCGCATTGAGTTCAATGCATGTAGGCCAAACAGCCGAATTCCGTATGGCTTGCCGGCATCCATCAGCAGGTCAAAGAGGCATTGCTGCAACGAGGCTGGTACCCAGCATTCGTAGCCAAGGTCCCCGGTGAAGGTAATCCGACCCACGATGGCGGATACGACACCCAAGTTCATACGTTGAATGTCGAGAAAGCGGAAAGCATCAGGTGACACGTCAGGACCCGCTTCAGAAGATCCTGCGACCGTCGCTAAAACATCTCGGGCCAGCGGTCCGGCGATAGATAGGCCAGCCATCTCGTGGCCAAGTGTTCGGTATTCCACACCCGTTTGCCCGGCGGCGCTAAACGAGGAAATTTGCGCCTGGAACCAACGTTCGTGGTGACTCTCGGCTACACCTGATCCCAGGACCAGAAAGGTCTCGGTGTCGTCGAAGGGGTCGGCCAGAGTAGCGACTGTGAAGTCGCCGATTAGGTGGCCGAGCTCGTTGAGCATGGGAGTGAGTGACATACGGCCAGGACCGGGAATCCGATTTGCTAAAACCTGATCCAGAAAGTTGCGAGCACCTGGGCCGGAGAACTGGTGTTTAGCAAAACCTGTTGTCTCAATAAGACCTACCCCAGTGCGTACCGCGTTGACCTCTTCGGCCACCACTTCAAATGCGTTAGATCGATGGAATGAGACGTTTTCGATGGGCTGGCTTCCCAGTCGTTGGAACCACAGGGCGCTTTCTAGTCCGTAGGAGGAACCCCACACGGCGTTGGCATCTTTCAACCGCCCGTGGATTGCTGAGGTGTGAAGGGGCCGGCCGGCTGGTAGTTCTTCATTGGGGAATGAGATGGAGAAGCGGCGGCTGTAGTTCTCCATTACCTTGGCTTTGGTGTATGACGGCGTTGTCCAGTCGCCGTAGCGGGCTACGTCCATGCCCCACACGTCAAAGCCAGAGTTGCCAGTAGTCATCCAGTTGGCCATAGCCAAGCCCACCCCACCGCCCTGGCTGAGTCCAGCCATTACCCCACAGGCAACCCAGTGGCCGCGTTGGCCCCGAATCGGTCCGATGAGGGGATTCCCGTCGGGAGCAAAGGTGAAGGGGCCGTTGACGACTTGACGGATCCCGGCGTTTTCGTAGATCGGGAAGTGTTCGAAAGCCACAGCCAACGACGGGGCGAGCCGTTCGAGGTCAGCTGAAAGTAACTCGGATCCAAAATCCCACGGGGTCTCCCGTACTGACCAGGGCACACAGGCCTGCTCGTAGGTGCCCAGCAGGAGACCACCGGCCTCAGCTCGGGTATAGATCTCGCCACCAAAGTCGACCGCCCCGATGCCGTGCCCTCCGGTGGCATCAAGCCATGGTTGGATTTCGGGGATCTCCTCAGTCAGTAGGTACATGTGCTCCATGGCCAAAATGGGTAACTCGATGCCGCACATGCGACCCACCTCACGGGCCCAGAGGCCGCCACAGTTCACGAAGTGCTCACAAGTGATGGTGCCCTGTTCTGTCACCACGTCCCAGAGGCCGTCGGAGCGTTGGACGACGTCATGGGCCCACGTGTTCCGGTGTACTTGAGCGCCGGCCATACGGGCAGCCGTGGCGTAGGCGTGGGTCACCCCTGACGGGTCGACGTGGCCACCCACCGGGTCCCATAGGGCGCCTATGAAGTGTTTCTCAACCAAGAAGGGTATTTTTTCGGCAGCCTCGGCCACCGAGATGAGTTCGGTCTCCATACCGAGATAACGGCCGCGGGCATGAGCCATACGCAACCAGTCCATGCGATCGGCGTCGTCGGCCAGCATGACTTCGCCAGTTAGGTGGATCCCACACGAGACTCCTGATTCTTTCTCGAGATCCTGATACAACTTGATGGTGTAGCGCTGGAGGGCGGCCACGTTTGGATCGCCGTTGATGGTGTGCATGCCGCCCGCTGCGTGCCAAGTCGACCCGGCGGTAAGTTCTCGGCGCTCCAGTAGGACCACGTCGGTCCAGCCAGCCTTCGTTAGGTGATACAGGATGCTGGCACCTACGACGCCGCCACCGATTATCACGGCCTGTGCGCTCTTGGGCAGTGTTGCCCTAGATGGGTTGTTGGTCATTTGGGGTATGTCTCCTGTGAGCTCAGTTAGTTCACGGGCTAGTAGTCCGTCTCGACGCCTCCCTCGGCAACCCGACGGTCTACGAACTCGTCGAGGGCGGACCGGCGGTCGGGTTCCATGGGTGGTTCAACGTGGGCGTCAATAAGTTTGTGGGCCAAGGCTTCGGCCCGTTGGTGCGACTCGACCCGCCCACCTTCATCCCATACCTCGAAATTGGTCCATGATGAGACCATCGGTTGGAAGTGCTCTGTGGCGTATCGGTCCTGAGTGTGTTGGGTGCCGAAGAAATGGCCGGCTGGACCCACCTCGGCTATGGCTTCGATGGCCAGTGCAGCGTCGTCGATGGTTATCGGTCGGAGCATCTCGGTAACCATGTTGAGGAGGTCGGCGTCAATGACCATCTTTTCGAACGAGGTCAGTAGGCCGCCTTCCAACCAACCAGCACCGTGGAGTAGCAGGTTTACTCCACCCATGATGGCTCCCCAAACGGCGATAGCGCTCTCAGTTGCCGACTGACTGTCCACGCTGTTGGATGCGTTGACATTGGATGATCGGTAGGGAACTTTGTATCGGCGAGCCAGTTGGCCACCCACCAGGCATGCCTTCCAGTACTCGGGGGTTCCGAAGGCTGGAGATCCGGACCGCATATCAACATTAGAGGTGAAACCGCCGTAGATAACGGGTGACCCTGGACGGACCACCTGGGTGTAGGCCATGCCAGCTAGTGCTTCGGCGTTCTGGAGCACGAGGGCTCCTGCCACGGTGACCGGAGCCATGGCACCGGCCAAGGTGAAGGGGGTGATCACTATGCATTGGTTGCAGGCGGACATTTCTTGGATGCCGTGCAACATCACGGTGTCGTAGCGCAGTGGAGTGCTGGCGTTAATGACCGAGTACAACGATGGCTGCTCGTCCATAGTTGCTTTGTTCACACCGCGTGCAATTCGGGTCATTTCGATGGTGTCAAGGTTGCGCTGGCGACTGAGACTGTAGACGAATGGCACCTTGTCGGAGAGAGTGAGCATGTCGTGGGTGGCGTGCAGGTGGCGGACCGATGGGTGGAGGTCCATGGGTTCGACTGGGTAGCCGGCAAATGTGTGGACGGCGTTGAGCATCTGACCGAGACGGAGAAGGTCTCGGTAGTCGTCGCGGTTTCCGTCGCGTCGGTCGCGCCCTAGGCCAGTAACGAATGGAGGGCTGGCCACGCTGGTGTAGGTGACTGCGTCTCCACCGATATGTAGGTCGCGTTCTGGGTTCGGTGCATGAAGGGTGAACTCATTAGGGGCGGTAGCTACTAGTTGCTGGACCAGTTCCGAGTCAAAATGCACCCGGTTTCCGTCTACTTCGCAGCCCACGTCTACTAGTTGACGGCGAGCAGTGTCGTCAAGAAAGTCAATGCCCGTCTCTGACAACACTCGGAGCGAGGCGAGATGAATGGACTCCAACTCGTCATCAGATACTGCCCTCAGAGGGTCGAATCGCATTCGGGGCTGCTCCCAGGGTGGCTGCTCGCCGACTAGGTCGCGAACTTTGGACCGTCTGCTTAGGCGCCCTCGCCCCGTCGTACCCATCAGGAGATCTGCTCCTGGAATGGCATTGGTTTGTTCTGTGGAGTCAGGTGGAGATCATCGCCCTCCCAGGGGTGGGCTCGCGCCACCTCTTCATTAAGCACTACGCCGAGGCCCGGCTCGGTGGATGGGATAACCATCCCTTCCTCCCACCGGATGGGGGTCTCGAGTAGTTCGGCGTGGAAGCCGTCCCACCGGCCGATTGATTCGAGGATAAGAAAGTTGGGACTGCAAACTGATAGTGCAATGTTGGCGGCTGCGACCACTGGGCCGCAGTAGCAGTGGGGGGCTATTACGGCTTGGTGCACTTCGCCTACCGAGGCAATCTTTTTTCCTTGGAGAATTCCACCGCTACGCCCCAAGTTGGGTTGCAGAATCGATGCCGCCCCAGCCCGCAGGACTGCAGCGAATTCCGACACAGTAGTGAGACGCTCACCAGTCGCTACTGGGATGGTGGTGCCCGCTGCTACACGAGCCATGCCTTCAAGATCGTCGGGTGGAACCGGCTCTTCAAACCACAGTGGGTCGTAGGCCTCAAGGCGACGGGCTAGGCGTAGGGCCCCCGAAGGTGTGAACTGTCCGTGGGTACCGAATAGCAAGTCGGCTCGGTTGCCCACTGCCTCGCGGATGGCCTGCGTGTAGCGCTCCGAAAGATCTAGGCGCTCAAGTGACGGCTGGCGACCGTCGAACACGGTGTACGGCCCAGCTGGGTCAAACTTGATGGCAGTGAAACCCATTTCTACAGCTTGTGTAGCTGCCTCAGCAGCGAGGTTTGGGTCGGTGTACAGATTGGGACCGTCCAGTGGGTCGTAGGCGTCTCCATCGGGTGGGTATAGATAGGTGTAGGAACGAAGGCCTTCGTGTACCCGGCCTCCTAGTAAGTCATATACGGGTCGATTTGTGGCCTTGCCGATGATGTCCCAGCACGCCATCTCTAGGGCGCTTATGACACCACACAGGGTTGGGTCCGGCCGCAGGGCGTACCCACTTCCGTAGGCACGCCGCCAGAAGGATTCGATATTGAATGGTTGATGGCCTACTAGATGGCGTTCGGCTACGTCGACAATCATGTCAGCCACGATGTGGGGTCCGACTGTTGCCACGTAGGCCTCGCCGATGCCGCTAATGCCGTCATCGGTGACCAACTTCACGAAGATGAAATAGCGACCTCCATGTCGGGGTGGTGGGTTCCCCACCACGAACGTCTCTACATGGTTGATCAACATCAGGTAGAGGTCTTGTTGGGGAGCACCACGGTTCGGAGTACGTCGCCTCGCCAAACTTCGTCGAAGGCATCCTGGATGTGTTCCAGATCGTGTGTGCTGGAGATCATCCCGGTTAGATCCAGGCGGCCTGCTCGGTGGTGGTCGATCAGAGCTGGAACATCGATGGCCACTCGGGCGGTACCCACCTTGGAACCTAAGATGGATTTATTGCTAGCGGCCAGCCAACTGGGGGCAACCTCGATGGTTACGTCGTCGCCGGCCATCCCCACAATGACGAGTTGACCCATTGGAGCCAACAGGTCTATGGCTCCTTCGAGAGCCGCTGGGGAACCGGTAGTTATCAGCAGGTGGTCGGCTAGCCGACCACCTGTGGCATCGGTAATGACTTCCGCCAAATCACTGTTGGTCGGATCAGCGGTGTGGGTGGCGCCGAAGCCCACTGCTGCAGTCCGTTTGGTGGCAGCTGGGTCTACAGCAACAATCTGGGCGGCGCCAGCGAGACGTGCCGCCTGGATCGCACCGACTCCTACGCCGCCGCAACCCATCACGACCACAGCATCGCCAGCGGCCACTCGGGCCGTGTTGGTGATCGCTCCGGATCCGGTCAAGACGCCACAGCCCAGAAGTGAAGCTGCCATCAGGTTTACATCATCGGGTAGTGGCACAATCTGGGACTTGTGGACGACTACTTGGGTGGCGAAGGCGCCCACGTTCAGGCCCTGGGCAACTCGTACACCGTTTTTGTCCACTAGAGGACTTTTGGAGTTCAGGTCGATTTCCCCAGTGCAGGCGACATCCTGACCCCGTCGACAGGCGCGACACTGACCACAGGTGCGTATGAGTGAAACAATTACTGGGTCACCTTCAGCAAACTTCTTCACCCCGTGACCGACTTCGGCGACTCGTCCCGCAGCTTCATGACCGAGTACAAGTGGAAACTCGGTGGCCCACGTGCCGTCGAGATAACTCAAATCGGAGTGGCAGACGGCGCATGCTTCGATTTCTATACGGACCTCGTCAGCTCTGGGGGCATCGAGGTACAGAGTTTCGATACTTGACGGAAGACCAACTCCTCGGCTTACTGCCGCGCTAATGGAGATCCCTTGTCCCGTCGACACGGCGCGGAACCTACACCCGGCAGAAGGTCTTGAACAAACGTTCAGCCGAGGATTATTTCGGCTACTTGGGAGAGCTGCCCGGGTGATCGAGGGGCGACGTTGAGCATGGTCACTGGGCTGTCTTCGAAAGCAGCTAGACGGTCTCGAATTCGTTCTGGGGTTCCGACCAGTGAGATTTCGTCGGCGAAGTTGTCGGGCACTGCGCTAATGGCTTCATCTCGCCGTCCTTCCAAGAAGAGGTCCTGAATCTGGTTGGCTTCGGCAGCAAAACCCATCCGAGCCATCAACTTCGTATGGAAGTTCTGGCCCTTGGCTCCCATCCCGCCGACGTAGAAGCCGAGCATGCTCTTCACGGGCGCCAGCGCCGCAGCGACGGTCTCGGGTAGGTCGTCGTCGGTCACGGTGACTGACAGGTTCAGTGCTACTTCAAAGTGGTCGGGGGCGGCTCGCAACTGATCCTGATAAACCTCAGTTCGGTACGGGGAGTAGTACAGCGGCAGCCAACCATCGGCGATCTCGGCTGTCTGGGTCACATTTTTCGGCCCTTCGGCTCCTATGAAGATCGGAATGTCAGAGCGAAGGGGATGAACCATGACCTTTAGGGGTTTGCCTAGGCCAGTGGAGCCATGGCCCGTATACGGATGCTGGTGGAACTCGCCATCGAAAACGAGATGTGCCTCCCTCCGACACACACGGCGCAGGATTTCCACATATTCCCGCGTGCGCGCCAGTGGTCGGTTGGACGGCTGGCCGTACCATCCTTCGACAACCTGTGGACCGGACACACCGAGCCCTAAGATCAGTCGACCGTTGGAGAGGTGGTCCAGGGTGATGGCGTGCATGGCTGTCGCAGTTGGGGTGCGGGCCGATATCTGGACTATGCCGGTTCCCAGACGAATGTTGTCAGTATGGGCGGCTAGGTAGGCGAGTGGCGAGAATGCGTCGCTGCCCCACGATTCTGCGGTCCATACAGCGTCATAACCCAGTGTTTCGGCTTCCTTCACGAGGCCAACGAGGTTGGTTGGGGGCTGAGCATTCCAGTACCCGAGACTCAGACCTAACTGCATGTGAAAGATCGTTGCAGTAGACCTGCCCGGGCGCCAAGACGCGGGGTCGCTCGCATCTAGTCTCAATGACGATGCCAGATTCATCCATTGATTCCTTTCCCCGTCAGCACGCGCGGACTCAGCGGTTCACCTGTGGGGTGCCGCGTAACGTACGAGTGGCTAATGACGGATCACGGATTCTGTTTCTCCGGTCACCGAAGGGTGATGATCCGGTGAACGCACTCTGGTCTATGAATCCTGCAACTGGGAAAGAGCGACTCATCGCCAGTCCGTTGACCTTGCTTTCTGGCGAAAATTCAGAAGGTGATCATCAACGAGTGCCGGCAGCCGAACTGGCTCGACGTGAGCGGGTCCGTGAGTCGGGTAGTGGCATCGTGGCCTACGACGGTTTGGCTGATCTTTCTCGGGTTTGCTTTGTCCTCGATGGTCGAGTCTTTCTTGCTGAAGTGCCGGGACCGGACGAAGTCAGTGACCCCCGTGTCGTAGAACTCGCCTCGAGTGGAGACGCTTATGACCCGCGTCTTAGTCCTGGAGGAACGGCAGTGGCCTATGTATCGGGCTCTTCGGTTCGAATGACCGGCCCAGGTGGTGATCAGAGGGTGATCGGGGGATCCTCAGCGACGGTGTCTTGGGGATCAGCAGAGTTTCTGGCCGCCGAGGAGATGGGTCGGAATCGAGGCCACTGGTGGTCACCGGATGACCAGCAGATGCTGATCTCTAGAGTCGATACAGCAGCGGTATCTAAGTGGTGGATTTCGTCACCGGTTGATCCAGCTTCTACCCCACAAGCGATCCGCTACCCAGCAGCAGGAACTGTAAATGCATCGGTCGGATTGGTGCTGATCGACATAGAAGGTGGCGATACAGCGATGGGCCCCCGGATTATCGAAGTGGACTGGAGTCTTGGTGGATCATTTGAGTACCTAACTGACGTGCAGTGGTCAGACCAAGGTCGCCCAATGGTGGTGGCGCAGACCCGGGATCAACGCACGTTGGTAGTTCTAGAGGTGGATCCAGAAACCGGTGTGGTGATGGAACGGCACAGGGTGACCGACGATCATTGGGTGGATCTAATTCCTGGTTCCCCCTTACAGCATGACGGAGCCCTGATTACCGTCGAGTCTCAGAACGGTGCCTACCGTCTGATCCGTGATGGTGTCGCTCTGTCGCCTGATGGGATGCAGGTGCACTCAATCGTCGGAGCTAACAGCGACTCTGTAGTGGTCCAAGCCTGGGTTAATTCTCTAGATGTTGAAGTCGTGCGGATTGCTGCCGGTGGGGCGGTCGAGAGATTGTCCGGTGGTGGAGGACTTCATACGGCGGTCATTGGCGGTGATGTGGTAGTGGTCTCGGTTGCTGATCTCGACGGATTGGCCACCACTGTTTATCCGGGAGGACACCGGGTGAAGTCCAATGTTGAGGAACCGATGGTTACTCCCGCTCCGACCTTCCATGTGGTCGGCGACCGATCCCTTCGCGCAGCGGTGCTTTTCCCCACCGGCCATGATGGTTCTCCTCTCCCGGTGCTGATGGATCCGTATGGTGGCCCACACAGCCAGCGGGTCCAGCGAGTTCGAGGACAGTTTCTAACCTCGCAGTGGTTCGCCGACCAGGGGTTTGCTGTGGTGGTAGTCGACGGGCGCGGTACGCCAGGGCGTGGTCCTGTATGGGATCGCGAGATTTGGGGTGATCTGGCGTTGCCAGTGCTCGATGATCAGGTTGAAGCACTATACGGATTGTCCGCCAATGACGATCGACTGAACACGGATCGGGTAGCCATCCGGGGCTGGTCGTTTGGTGGCTACCTAGCGGCTTTGGCTCTGTTGCGTCGACCGGACGTGTTCCATGCCGCCGTGGCTGGCGCCCCAGTCACGGACTGGCACCTTTACGACACTCATTACACGGAGCGTTATCTAGGGCATCCAGATTCCCACCCGAACAACTACACCCGTAGTGGGCTATGCGATGTCGGGAGTTGGGCTTCTCCTAGCGATGGCGTACCTAATCGGCCACTACTGATAGTCCATGGACTGGCTGACGACAATGTGGTGGTTGCCCATACTTTGGCCCTATCTCGAGTCCTGTTGGAAAATGGACGGCCCCACCAAGTACTGCCGTTGTCGGGAGTGACCCACATGACTCCTCAGGAGGAAGTGGCTAAGAATATGCTCCGGGTGCAGTTGGCTTTCCTACAAGAGGCCCTTGGGATGAAGGTTTCCATTTAGCAGTTGTGTAGCCGGAACCGGTTGTGCGCAGGCTTTGGTGCCTTGATGAGGGTACGGGCGGGCACTTAGTTCTCAGAGAGGTGAGACTTTGGTAATCCGACCGGATGTAAGTTCAACTTTTCGGTCGGCTAGCCCCGTGACCTCGGTGGTGTCATGGGTGACCAAGAGGGTAGATGGACGACTGTTCCGGTCGCCTAGTAGGTCATGAATTATCTGCCGAGATTTGGTGTCGAGTGCCGTAGAAGGCTCGTCCAGAAGAAGTATTTCGGGGCTGGATGCCAGAGCGCGAGCAAGAGCTACCCGTTGTGCTTGGCCGCCCGAACACTCCATGGGATACCGATCCGCTAGGTGTCGAAGATCGAGCGCGTCTAGCAGGTGGTTGACCTTTTTTGTTGTAGCTCGAGGACTGAATCCCACATTGTCGGCCACCGTTAGATGGTCGAATAGAAGCCGATTCTGGGGTACCCAACCGACCCGGCGTTCATGTGGTGGTGTCCGTCTTCGGATCGTTCCATCGTCGACGGTGTTGCCTCCGAGGGAAAGGTTTCCACTATCAAGTCCGACCAGTCCGGCGACCACATGCAGCAGGGTGCTCTTGCCGGCACCGTTTGGACCTACCAAGGCTACGAGTTCTCCTGGCGCCACAGTGAGTGCTACTTCTAGATGGAAGTTGCCGATTGCCACCTTGCCATCGAGCGTTACCGCCATCGGGCTTAGGGGAGTCATCGTGTCGGGATCCAGCGATCGCGAGTGGGAACAAGTACGGCTAATGACACTGCTAGCAACACAAGACTCAGGGCGATAGCCGCCTCCGGATCTGATTCAAGGGCCTCAAAGGTGGCCAGTGGCAGGGTACGGGTTCGACCTGGGAGGTTTCCCGCGAAGGTGATGGTGGCGCCAAACTCGCCGAGGGCCCGAGCCCAAGCCAGTGCCATTCCAGCCGCCATGGCTGGCATCAACTGGGGGAGTGTGACTCGGCGAAACACGCTTATCGGCGATGCTCCGAGCGTCGCAGCGAGTTGCTCCAGATGGTCACTGTTTGTCCGGAGGGCTCCCTCCACGGTTACCACGTAGAACGGGAGGGCAACGAAGGTGGCGGCTACCACGGCGCCCGCTGTAGTGAAAGGAAGTGTCACGTCAAACCACCGTTCCAGCCACTGACCAACTAGGCCGCGCCGGCCTAAGGCAAACAGTAAGGCGGTACCTCCAACGACTGGTGGCAGAACCATAGGTAGCAAAACGAGTGCCCGAATAAGCCGCCGTAAGGGCATATTGACCCGGACTAGCACCCAAGCCAACGGGGTGCCTAGTACAAGGACAATTCCAGCAGCCACAAGGCTGACGACCACTGAGACACCTAGGGCATCGATAACTTCCTGCCGTGTTAGAAGGTTGAGCAGGCTTGACCATGGTGCCCGTTGGAGTAGGGCTAGCACCGGTAGAGCGAGAAACGTTATGGCTAGTGCGGCGATGAATAGCACCGCTCTAGGGGCGCCACCGGGGGTAGTCACAGCAACCTTCCTTTTGATTGGCAGGCCATCAACTTGGTTCCAAGGTAAAACCGTGGGCGCTCAGTATCTGTTGAGCTTGGACACTTGACAGAAATTTCACAAACTTGTCGCCGGTCGGCGACATGCCGGCCGCCGAGTAGGCCACGCAGGGGCAGGTATTTTCTTGTGGCCAAGCCTGAATCAGATCAGGATGGGCTACTACATCGGTGGCGTAAACCACGCCAAGGTCTGCTTCGTCGAGGGCAAGGCGGGCTACCACGGCTCGCGCGCTGGGTTCGTGGGAGTCCACTGGGAGATCGGCAAATCGGGTGATGGTGGCGTCGCCGCAGGGCACACCTGGTGCACACGTCACCAGTATCAGTGAGGGGTCATAAAGGGTGGAGGGGTGGCGGTCTGGGCCGGAGATCGGCTGAGCCACTACAAGATAGTTGTGGGCTACGGCTTCTACGAGTCCGTCACTTAACAGCCCCTGGGAGCGGAGATCCGTAAGTAGATTCCCGTCAGCGGTCAGGAACACATCGGCGGGAGCACCATCGCGCAACTGGGCGGCTAGGTGGTTGGACCCACCTATTACCAGTTCAACGGAAGTTTCTGATCCGTTGGTCCACTCATCAGCGAGATCCTTGATGACGTCAGACAGCGATGACGCAGTGAACACGCGGATATCCAGCGTGGAGTCAGGGTTGGTCCGCTGGGTGAACCAGAGAATGAGGCTGATGAAGAGAAAAACCGTCAGTATCCCGTTGAAGTGTGTCTTCATGGATAATTAGTCCTCAGCGCGGTCGTTCTACGACCACGTTGGTTGCCTTAATGGCAGCTACGGCCAGCACGCCTGGTTCGAGGCCGAGTTCGTCCACGGCTTCGGCGGAGAGTAGTGATACCAACCGGTGTGGCCCAGCTTGGATTTCAACCTGAGCCATTACTCCGTCGCGTGCAACTCGAGTGACCAAGCCGGTAAACCGGTTGCGGGCAGACAGTACTGCCCCCTGTTCGTTATCGGTCAGTGACGCTGACTCCAAAGCTAGTTCTCGGGCCAGGTTCGCTATTTCTGTTCCGAGGATTGTCCGATGGCCTCCTGCGGTGCGTTCGGTGATAAGACGGCCAGCATCTGCCCACCGACGGACTGTGTCCGGACTGACGCCCAGCAGTTGCGCTGCTTCTCCTATTTTAAACTTAGACATACAAGAAAATATAGATGATTATCTTGTATTTGCAATACTTAGAACGAGCTCTTTGTGACTGGGCTAACCTTTAAAGATGAGCGTTCAGGTGGCCATAAACGAGGTTGTCTCGCAGTTGGCTACCTACGGCAGCGCCCCGTTTCTTGTCACTGTGTCCGCTGATGGAGCCCCGAAGTTGGTCCACGTAGCCGTCGTCTGGAACGCTGAGACGGCCACATTCCAGTGCACACCGGGTAAAGGTACGCTTGAAAACATCTTGCGCACTGGTGGTGGTCTGGCGACATTGGTCTTCCCGGGGCCCGATACCGCCACCCAGAGTTGGCTGGTAGACGTTACCAGCCAAGTGGATCCCGATAATCCGGACACGGCCTTGTTGGCCTACAGCTCGGGTGTCCTGCACCGGCCTGCACCGGCCGCTCCCGGAGAGCAGACCCACTGTTGAGCGTGGTCGCCGGACCGGATCCTTCGTGGTGTATCCCTAGTTGAGTTATTCCTCAGCAACCCAGTGATTGGGCTCAACCTCGGTGTGGGTGACCACTTCAGGACCCTCGCCGGCCGGCCAGACAGGGCTTGGAATCTCGCCGGTGAGGAGAGGTCGCTCAGTTCGCTGCCGGGGGTCGGCGATGGGGACGGCGCGCAACAGGCGCTTCGTGTAGGAGTGTCGGGGATCCTGGAACACCTGTTCCCGTAAGCCCATTTCCACGATCTGACCGAGGTACATCACAGCCACCCGGTGGGCAATGCGTTCCACGACAGCTAGGTCATGGCTAATGAATAGGTAAGACAGGCCCATCTCCTGTTGAAGTTCCAGCATCAGGTTCATCACCTGGGCCTGGACCGACACGTCGAGGGCCGACACGGCCTCATCGGCAATGACTAGCTCAGGCTTGAGTGCTAGGGCTCGTGCGATGCACACCCGCTGGCGTTGGCCGCCAGAGAACTGGTGTGGGTAGTTGTTCAGCATCGACTGTTCAAGGCCGACCAGTTCGAACAGATGCCGGACCTGATCTCTCGCCTCCTCTTTGGTGGCGACCCTGTGGACCCTCAGGGGTTCGGCCACGGATACCCCGACCTGGACCCGAGGATCGAGGCTGGCGAAGGGGTCTTGAAAGACGATCTGCAGGGTTTGCCTGTGTATACGCATCTCCCGGGGGTTGAGGTCAGTTATGTCGACTCCCTTGAGGAGAATTCGACCATGGTCCACGTCATGGAGACGAATTACGAGGTTCGCTAGGGTGGACTTTCCGCAACCGCTTTCTCCGACTACGGCGAGGGTTTCTCCATGATCGATATGGAGCGACACCTCGGTCACGGCGTGTACCTGGGCCTTGTGGTCGGTCGGAAACTGCTTTGATACACCCTGTATCTCGACAATGGGACCTTGGCCGTTTCTATGGTCGGTCACACCAGGTCTCCTGCGAGATTGAAAGGTCTAGGCCCGTCGTAGCCGGCCATGCTTCCCAGTGTGGGAACTGCGCTCAGCAGGCCTCGCGTGTAGGGCTCCCTTGGTGAGTGGAAGATCTGTTCTACGGAGCCCTGTTCAACGATCTTCGCCTGGTTCATAACCACGACCCGGTCGGCTACCTCAGCCACCACGCCCATGTCGTGGGTTATGAGCATCACTGCGGTGCCCGTGTCGACCTGCAATTGCTTGATCAGACCCAAGATCTGGGCCTGGATGGTCACGTCTAGAGCGGTGGTCGGCTCGTCGGCAATCAGTAGGCGGGGATCGCATGCCAGGGCGATGGCGATCATGACCCGTTGGCGCATGCCACCCGACATCTCATGTGGGTATTGACCAATCCGTTTGTCGGCCTCGGGGATCCGGACCAAGTCAAACATCTCTCTGGCTCGGGCGGCCGCCGCCTTTCTTCCTAGCCCCTGGTGGATGCGCGCCGATTCGGCAACCTGTTCGCCCACTGGATAGACAGGGTTCAGACTGGTCAACGGCTCCTGAAAGATCATGGCGATCTGGTTGCCGCGGATGCTTCTCATGGTGGGTTCGTCTTGACTCAAAAGGTCGAGAGTTGAACCGTCGTGCATCTTTAGTTCAACTTGACCATGGGTGATTTTCGCCCGAGTGCCTGTTTCGATCAGTCGCATGATTGAAAGCGCGGTGACTGACTTGCCTGAACCTGACTCGCCGACTACCCCCAATGTCTCACCAGGCTCGATGGTGAAACTTGCTGAGTCCACAGCAGTGAACTCATCGAAGGTGACGGTGAGGTCGGTGACTGAGAGCAGGGTCATCAGCGGCCTCGGAGTTTTGGGTTAAAGGCATCCTGCAGACCGTCACCGACCAGGCTGATGCTGAGTCCGGTAATCACGATTGCGATACCCGGGAAGAAGACCATCCACCAGGCGGTCAGTGCGTAGCCCCGGTTCTTGCCCA
>CAWVUB010000019.1:0-26393 GCA_963933065.1 uncultured Acidimicrobiaceae bacterium
TCAGACAGGTCTAGCCAGAGTTGATCCCAACCCTGACCTGGCCAGCAAGAATATGCGGCCATGCGTTTTTCTTCATAATGCATTTTCCGCACCCAAAGATTGTCACTAGCCGAATGGTCCCACCAGTTATCAGTCAGACATTCAAGAACCGAGATGTACTCATAGAGGTCGATAACCCCCTGATCACTCGTGTGCTGCAGTAGCCACTGGCGCAGTGGACGGTCATCCCATTCCTCTAGTTCATCCCAGGAGGTTTCAGTAAGAGCCTTAATGACTTTCTTGACCTCTGCCTTGTCTGGCATCCGATCGCGGATGGAACCCCATTTCTTTGTTTCATTATCCCATACCGGCATTTCCTTTGATACAGCGCCATGAATCAAGTGTTTACCGACGTGTTCGAAAACCTTTGTAATACCGGAACCAGAGTCTTCAATCAAGTGTCCACCAAGATTCAGAGTGAATCCTTCATCCTCGACTGCTAGTGCTCGTCCACCAAGGTAAGGGGATCGCTCCAGAACCTGAACAGATTTTCCTTCTGCCGCAAGCAGTGCCCCGGCCGACAGACCAGCTGCTCCAGCGCCAATCACGACGACATCACACTTGCTCATTGGCTAACTTCCCATCAATATTTTGAACGATTCCTAAAAGTAAAGAATCTTTAAGCCCTTGCCACACATGAAATCTATTACCACTCAGATACCAACCAAACGGTCGTTTTCAAGTAAAACCGTACCTTCCAGATCTTCTAATTTCCACCCGACCTAGGTCTCGGTCACAGGCTCATCTGGTGCCAGCGCAAGAGCCCTTGCCGTTGATTGCATGGTTTGGAGAGCCGGTTCGGGGCCCGAGTGGCCCGGACCTACGACGAAGAGCACTGGAAGATCCACTCCAGCGGCAACGTATTGCTGCACACGAGCGGAAACGACTCCCGGTGGCCCAATCGGACACATTGCCTCCAACACGTCATCACCAGTAAGACCGAGTGCCTTCTGGCGGTCACCATCTGCCCATGCCGCGGCTGCTTTAGCAAGGGTTGGGAAAGCCTCCAAAAAAGCGGCTTGGTGTGTCGGAACCATTGCATACGCAAGGATCGAACGCCGGCAACGTTCCCGGACAATTGACACATCTTCCTCGTTGCCTTCGAAACCCCAAAACGAAAGCACTACCTCGATCTCTGACGGATCTCGCCCAGCCTCAATGGCCCCTGCCCTGACCAGATCAACTTTCTGCTGGACCTCAGACGGAGGACACCAGGTCAGAAACACACCGTCGGCTATGGCCCCTGCCAAACGAAGCATCCGGTCGTTAATCGCAGCTAGCCAGATCGGTAAATCACCTTCGGGATCAATCGTTAAGCGAAAGTTGCGAGTGTGAAGTGTTTCAGTCTCAATAGAGACCTTCTCACCACTAATCACAGCACGAAAGATCTCTATGAAGTCCCGGGTCGTTGAAAGAGGCTTCTTGAAATCTCGGCCATGCCAATCACCAACCACAATCGGGCTTGAAGCCCCAAGTCCAACTGCTATCCGCCCTGGCGCCATCGAAGACAAGGTCGCAAACCCCATGGCCGCCAAGACCGGCGCCCTAGTGGTAGTCGGGATGATCCCAGAAGCCAGACGAACTCGACTAGTCCGAGCAGCCATCATTCCTAAGGTTGCCATCACCTCGGCACCAGAGATCTCACCGCACACAACCGTGTCGTAACCAAGTTCTTCGGCCTCGACAGCAATACGGACGAAGTCTCTGGCCGACAGGCCATCCTCAACTGGCATGGTTACGCCGAGCTTCATTGGCAGCACTCCAAGAGTTTCATATCAAAAAGAAGAGAACCAGTTAGCAACTAAATATGAGGCCAAATGCGCTTTACCTATTCGGTTACAAACCGATCTTCCAGTTCATTTAGTAGTTCAGAGTTCTCAGCGTTGCCAGGGTGCGGAAGCCAGTTCTCTCCACCTGAGAGGTACCGAGTGGCCAATTCGATGAGTGGACCGTGGGCCTTTTCCGGTGAGATGAAGTTCCACTTCAACCAAGGCTGAGTATTGGGATTGGAAGGCTCGTCAAGAACCAGCGGAATTTTTGCTTCCCGACAGTCCTCGATCATCTTGTCGAAATTGTCCGAACAGAAGGCGATGTGATGCACGTATTCGCCCTTCTTGGCTAGAACTTTGTCTGGCCAATGACCCGCTTCGGAAGGGGACCACAACTGTATGGACACGCCCGTGGGATCAGGGTTCTGGAAAGTGACCCACTTCATCGGCGTACCGTCAGCATCGTCTTTCCCCTCACCCCTTGTGACGGACATGGTGTGTTCTGGAGACAGGACTCCCAGGATGTGCTCCCAATCGTCCTCAGCCTTGTCTAAATCAGACACCAAGAGCGAAATATGGTCGATGTGTATTCCCATTAACTCTCTTCTTTCTCTTCTGACGTGGTTCGTTTCTATCTGCGAGCCGTTTAGACCAATTCAAGGATGGTGGCATTCGACAATCCGCCACCCTCACACATGGTCTGCAGTCCATATTTGGTTCCAGTTCTTGCCATCTCGTGAACGAGTGTGGTCATAAGGCGTGCACCACTTGCTCCTAGTGGGTGCCCCAATGCAATTGCTCCACCGTTGACATTCACAAGATCAGGATTGACCCCGATTTCTTTCTCCCATGCCAATACCACAGAAGCAAAGGCCTCATTGCACTCAAACAGACCGATGTCATCCAGTGAAAGCCCAGATTTAGCCATGGCCTTCCGCGTCGCAGGGATTGGTCCAGTCAATATGAGGACTGGATCACTACCAGTCACCACTGCGGTATGAACTCGAGCCATTGGTTGCAGTCCATACCGTTTTACTGCTTCCTCAGAGGCCACAAGAATTGCGGCAGAGCCATCGGTCAACTGGCTCGACATCGCAGCCGTCAGGGGGCCAAAGTCGCTGAACGGGCTAAGCGACTCCATCTTTTCAATAGTGGTCTCGCGTATTCCTTCGTCTCGCTGTACTCCATTGACCTCAAGAAATTGAGAATCAAAGCGCCCCTCAGACCAGGCATCAGTCGCCGACTGATGACTTTTTAAGGCCAGTTGGTTCATCTGCCCCGGACTTACCTCCCACTTTTCAGCGATGAGGTTCCCTCCCCGAAACTGATGCACAACCTGTTCACCAAAGCGTTCTTTCCAGAGCTCGGCGTCGAAGGGATAGCCCATACCAAGATCTGGACCGACGTCAGCTTGGCTGTTCAGGGTGACAAGACTCATTACCTCGACACCACCAGCAACAACAAGGTCCATATCGCCTGACCGGATCGCCTGAGAAGCAAAGTGCACAGCTTGCTGTGAGGAGCCACATTGTCGATCTAGCGTCACCGCTGGAACGCTGTCATCGAACCCAGCTGCTAACCAGCAATTCCTACCGACGTTGAAGGCCTGGGCTCCAATCTGCCCCACACAACCCCAAATAACGTCATCGACCTCTGCTGGATCAATGTCCACCCGTCCCATTAGTCCTCGCAGAACTTCCGCTCCGAGATCAACAGGGTGAAGTCCACTTAATCCACCACGAAAGCGGCCCATAGGTGAACGAACGGCATCGATGATGAACGCCTCAGACATTCAGCAACCTCCGATACAACTGCCATTGGATTTAAACAATGGTTCTCCAAACTGGAACTAGATCATAGAGTCTAGAAGCCGCTATTCAAACGAGCGTTTGAATTAACTGCCCATAAATTCATACACTGTCATCTGAACTAAATCGAATAGCCACCATCGACATCAATCACCTGGCCCGTGACATACGAGGCGGCAGGCGAAGCTAGGAAAGCGACGACCTCTGCGATCTCGCTCGCCGTACCTAGTCGTCTCAGCGGCAATGCGGCCTCAGTCTCATCCATGGCTTCTGGTTCTACGGCACCCAACTCAATCAATCTTTGAGCCATCCCCTCAGCCAAGAGGCCAACCCCAACCGCATTGGCCCGTAGGCCATACCTACCCTCCTCAGCGGCAATGCTGCGGATTAATGCTTCAATCGCTGCTTTCGGTGAAGCCGACAAAATGTCACGAGGAACATTACGGCGCACGGCAACTGAAGTAACAGCGACCACCGAACCCGCAGATTCCCTGAGGTGCGGGATTGCATGGCGAACGCTGGCAAAGAAACCAACTGCCTCAGCAGTCAGATGCAATGCGTACTTTTCCGTATCAATAGTGCTGCACCACATCTGATCAACAAGCAGACCAGCCGCATAGACCAGAGAATCCAGAGAACCCATTTTGTCGACAGTCTCTTGGACTGCATTCTCAAGCGTGTCTGGCTTGTTCAGGTCAACTTCCACCACAACACTTCGTCGGCCCAACTGCTCGACCTCAAGAGCCACACGATTCGCCGACTCCGCACTCGAACGCGCCGTGAGCACCACGTCCATTCCCTGCGCTGCAAGGGTTCTACAGATCGCTGCTCCTATTGCGCCACTGCCACCAACAACAAGTGCAACACCGTTCATTCCAACTCCAGTTTTCTATTCAGAGAACTAAAATAAATTTATTTAAATTAGACAATCATCTTGTTGATAATAAATAACCAACAACTAGGGATTACTCTTACGAGAGTTCCCCACGAATACGTTCGATAAGAGACTTTCGACCACCACAAGAAGTAGTAAATTCTTCACTCGCAAGCCCTAAAACAACTTGTTCTCCAAATTGGCTGCCTATTTCTTCGGGAGTCCAAGACCCTCCCTCTTGGTACCAGAACGACATCGAATTCATCATGCCGACGATCCCAGAAGTAGCCATTCTCGCGTTCAGGCCAGCATCAACTTGTCCCATCTCTTGGCCTTCCACAAGAATGCTTCGAAGGAAGAGCGAATATGCATGACCAGCACCCCGGATGATCTCTTTGCGATCATCAGATAGCGACCGAAACTCACGAAAGAATACCGAATGCTTAACTCGATCATCGTGAAATACCTTTACATGGGTATTTACAAGAGCATAGGACTGCGCCAACGGGCTAACATCTAGGTGAGATACCGTAGATATCGCTCTAAGAGCACCCTCATGAGACTCTTCAATTATCCGAAATAGTAAATCTTCTTTACTATTTATATAGTAATAAATTGAACCCTTTAGCAATCCCACTTCGTTAGCAATGTCTTGAGTTGATGTCGCTGCATACCCTTTTGTATGAAACATAAGAGCAGCAGCATCTACAATTGATTCCAACCGGTTATTCGATGACGCCCCAGTGCGATCTGCCTTCCGAGGACTCTTTGGCATCGAAGATTTCCTTAATCGTGGACATCACTTATTTACAGAGGCACAACTCTACGGTCATACACCTTCTGGCACCAGTGGACCTCACAACGAAAGACAACCATGCGATTGCCAATAGGACTCTCTTACGGGGTTACTGGTAATTGCAGCCTCCTACCAACACAAATCCTTATCTATGAACTTAGTCGGAACTAGTGAAAAATTCCCACCGTGATCCACCTAATGACAGGGTGGTCAAGGAAGCTTCACAGACCATTTCTTCCAGTCCATTAAACCAACACGGCTAAAACCGGACGAATGTCACTACCAGTGGGTGTTGCTAAGAGAGAACTGCATGATAGGAACCGTTAGGAACGGCAGAAAATCTGTATCTGCCAAAGAGAGGTAAAGAATGGACATCCAACTAGGGGCCCCTGGTCAAATAATCCCACCAGTGGATCGAGGTATCTCTCTCGGCATCAAAATGGAGAAACTCGGCTACGACGCACTCTGGTGGCCCGACCACCTCATGGGCTGGCACCCGGACAGCATGTGGAACGAAGACTTCACTCCGCTGGCCAAACACCAACCCTCTAGCCACGTGCATGTAGACCCATTCGCAATGATGGCAGCAGTCGGGGCGCAGACTGAACGGATACGCGTCGGCACCTGCGTAACTGACCTGCTGCGACGACACCCGGCTTCCATAGCCCAGACGATGCTGACCCTCGACCACATGACCAAGGGCCGAGCCATCCTGGGGCTCGGCTCTGGTGAACAACTCAACATCCAACCCTATGGCATCAACTGGGATAAGCCAGTTGCGAAACTCGCTGAGGGTCTGGAAATCATCCGGCTATTGATGAACGCCGGAAGTGAGACCGTTAACTTTGAAGGTAAGCATTTCCGACTCCAAGACGCCGTCATGGGCCTTGACCCATACGGGGCAAGCCCGCCCGAAATCTGGCTGGCGGCCCATGGGCCACGGATGCTTTCACTGACAGGCCAGTATGCCGACGGCTGGCTTCCCACAAAGATGTCTCCTGAAGCTTACCGAGATTCTCTTCAGCGAATACGTACGGCTGCCCAAGACGCGGGTCGAAACATTGATCACTTCGTTCCGGGAATGCTCGGCTATGTCTTGGTGGGGCCAGACCAAGAATCGGTCGACCGGCTACTTGCCTCAGAAATGATTCGGATGCTCTGCATCCTCATGCCCAACTGGGTCTTCGAAAGCCTTGGACTGCCCCCACCACTCGGTACTGACGGAGGTTTTCATGACTTCATACCTAGTCGTATCCCTCGCGAGGAGGTAGAGCGGATCGTCAAAGCGATCCCACCAAAAGTCTCTGCCCACTATGCATTTGCAGGAACAGTTGAACAACTAGTTGAAGAGATCGCCAGCTACCACGCTGCCGGCTTGCGCCACTTAGTGATGTGGAACATCACTGGGCTCGGTGATCCAGATCTAGCCCGTTTCAGTTTTGAAGCAATGAACGAACTGCAAACTGAACTAAAAGCACTCTGAGAACTAGCCCTAGATCTGTAACCCCAGTTACTGACCTCAGAAAGTGGGCCGATACTCTGGAGAAAGAGAACTTACATAGCCGTTGAGGAACTTATTTCCAAGACTGCTACTAAGTTCTCTGGTCGTTATAACTTACGTACAAGGCGTAGCAGGGATTTCGTACATATAGAACCTTGGCATTTCAAGGCTCGCGGGTGTAGTTCAATGGTAGAATCTCAGCTTCCCAAGCTGAATACCGGGGTTCGATTCCCCGTACCCGCTCCAAAGCACCTGGTAGATGAGTCGTCGGCAAGGCAACCGTACTACGGTTCGCCACCATGGTATTGGGCCTTAGTGAGACGATCATTGCTGAGGACTACCACACAGCTGGTGAACCATTCCGTATTGTTGACCTAGGCCCCATGGAAGGGGCCACTGTCCTCGATCGGCGCTCTTGGGCCATGGCTCACCTTGACGACCATCGACGATTCCTGGTTCAAGAACCTCGAGGACATGCGGGTATGTACGGTGGAATGATCGTCCCACCTAATAATCCGGAGGGTGACGTCGGTGTGGTGTTCTTCCACAAAGACGGGTTCTCAACGGCATGTGGGCACGGAACCATAGCCACAGCTACATGGGCTATAGAGACCGGCCAGGTCCCCGCCCCAGCAAACGGTGAAGTTAAGGTCGTTGTAGACGTACCCTCTGGTCGCCTTCACACGGTGGCGCAAATGGTTGACAGCAGAGTGACATCGATCCGATTTACTAACGTCAAGTCATTCGTGACCGCCCGCAACTTGGTGGTCAACACCCAACTGGGGCCAGTGACCGCCCATATCTCGTTCGGAGGGGCGTTCTACGCCTCGGTGGCGATAGACAATCTGCCTGTGTCCTGTCGGCCCAGTGACGTCAACCAACTGACAACCCTTGGACGAGAAATCAAAGTGGCGCTGCAACATCACCCTGCAGTTACCCACCCGTCCGATCCTCGGCTGTCCGACCTATACGGCACAATCCTCCATGAAACTGTGGAGTCCGTAGACAAATTCCAACAGCGGAATGTCACGGTATTCGCTGACGGACAAGTCGACCGTTCACCGTGCGGATCGGGGACGTGCGCCCGACTGGCACTACTGCACGAGGATGGGGCACTAGGGGTAGGCGAACCGTTCCATAGCGAAGGCGTGGCCGGCGGCATATTCGAAGCCCGGATCGAAGCGAGCACAGTGGAAGGGATTACCCCCAGCGTGAAGGGATCGGCATATCGACATGCCACCAGCCACTTCACGATGGACCCTCATGACCCAATCGGTCTGGGGTTTTTATTTCAATGAACGCTCTTCTCCACTTTGACGCTGAAGCAATCCGCACAGTGATTGATATGCCTGCCTGTATCGAGGCCCTACGAGTGGGAAGCCGGCAAATCGGCGCTATCCACCCCCGTGCTCATGTCTCCCTCGGTCCAACAGATGACTTCCTGATGATGCCAGCGGTATCGACGGTCGGAATCGGCGTAAAGGTTGTGAATGTCGTGTCAGGCAACCGGGACCGCGGTCTACCCCTCATCCATGGCTTCTACCTGTATTGCGATCGTGAAACTGGAGTCCCACTGGCCACCCTCGATGGCTCGGCTCTCACCACACTTCGCACCCCTGCTGCCTCCGCACTGGCTGCTGACTTGCTTGCCCGCCCCGAGACAACGAGCCTTGGACTCTTCGGTACCGGGGTGCAGGCTCGGGGCCACCTAGAAGCGATGCTGGTAGTGCGGCCTAACGTCGTAAACATCGTGGTCTGTGGGCGAACAGAGGAATCGTCCCGTGCTTTTCTGGAAGACCCAGAAGTGAAAGCCCTAGCTGATGGCCGTCAACTAGTGGCCGGTAATCCAGAAACCACTGGGGCCTGCGACCTGGTTTGTGGATGTACAACCTCAAGCGATCCAGTAATTCCGACTGCGGCTGTGCGGCCCGGCGCCCATGTGGGACTAGTTGGCAGTTACTCCACCGCCCGGCGGGAGGTAGCCCCAGACCTTCTTACCCGATCGTCAGTTTTTGTTGACAACCGAGAAACAGCTGCAGCTGAAGCCGGCGACCTAATTTTGGCGTCCGAATCTGGCACCTGGTCTTTCGACGACATAGTTGGTGATCTAACAGAACTATGCCGCAACGAGACTGGCCGATCGTCAGACGACGAGATCACATTGTTTAAGTCTGTCGGTCTAGCTGTGTGGGATCTAATGGTGGCCGGGACCGTAGTAAACGCCAACTAGGAATTAACACCAACCAAAGTCAAACACCCGACAATGTCCCCTCAGAAAAACCCTCCTCTATTAGTGATCCTGATAGTCGGCAGCGCCATCACGGCTATCGCTTTAGGGGCTCGCTCGACAATGGGCATGTTTCTGGACCCTGTAAGCAATGGTCTTGGCTTAGGAACCGATTCATTCGCCCTAATGATCGCTGTCCAAAATTTGGTCTGGGGATTTGGACAACCCATCGCCGGAGGTCTTGCCGATCGCTTTGGAACTCGACGTGTCCTCATCGTCGGTGCAGTCATGTATGCAGCTGGTCTGGTTGTCCTAGCGAACGCCACTGGCCCAGCAGGCCTCCACCTAGGCGGTGGGTTCCTCATGGGCGTTGGAATGTCCGCTGCCTCGTTTTCAGTAGTCCTTGCCGCTATCGGGCGCCTTGTACCAGAATCAAAGCGGACATTTTCGCTAGGAGTAGCTACCGCTTTCGGATCAGTCGGACAGTTCCTTCTCGTTCCCATCTCCGGGGTACTCATCGACACTGCCTCCTGGCAAACAGCTCTCCTTGTCCTAGCCGGCCTCGCGCTGATAATCGCCGTGCTGTGCATCCCCTTACGCGCTCCCGCAGACACCAATGGGAACTTTGGGCCAAATGCAAGAAGTATCGATAAGAAATCCCTAAGAACCGCCCTCCGCCAAGCATCCAAAAGCCGCAACTACCAACTGGTCAATGCAGGATTCTTCGTATGTGGATTTCAGGTGACCTTCATCGGCGTTCACCTGCCAAAACATCTCGAAGACATGGGTCAGTCCGCAACTGTTGCGGCTGCAGCACTAGCGCTTATCGGACTGTTCAATATCGCTGGTTCGCTAACAGCCGGATCTCTAGGCCAACGCCACTCAAAGTCCCGCTTGTTGAGCCTTGTATACGGGGCTCGCGGCATTGTGATTCTCGGATTCGTCACACTGCCAAGCAGCCCCGAAGCATCACTTGTGTTTGGTTGTCTCATGGGCCTTCTCTGGCTCTCAACAATCCCTCTGACCTCAGGCATAGTGATGTCACAATTTGGGACTCAACATGCAGGAACTTTGTTCGGAGTTGTCTTCGTTAGCCACCAAGTTGGAGCATTTTTTGGCTCTTGGGGCGCAGGCCTGGTCCGCAACGGAACCGGCTCCTATAACAGTTGGTGGTGGGTCGCAATCGGCCTAAGTCTGTTCGCCGCTCTAGTCCACGTTCTTGTCGATGAAAGCCCCCCTCAACCTCTAACAGCGTCACCAGTGCATCCACGAAGCGTGCTTCCCGCAGGTGCTGCCGTTCTTTGGTTGCTAATCAGCACGACAACGATGATCCAGTTGACAAAGGACACGATCCGGAAAACCCCGGGTGCACTTATCTGTTGGATCCAAGACAACCAATCCGCTTGATTGGAGATCCCTTGGCCATGAGTGCCGAGAAGTGACCAACCCCTACGAAGGCCGGCCCTCTGGCTAGGGCGCTATCTGGGCTCTTCATTCCTGTCGGGACAACAGATGCTTTTAGTACCGGAAAACGTTCTTTCCGAGGAGGTCACCCAGCAGATCCTCGTCAACTGCGAAAACACATTTTGTGCCGCCCTGCTCACCGAAACCAACCCCCGGCTTCAGCCACTAGTTCAGAGGTTGAAATACTCTGTAAAAACCTTTGTTTCTGATGGTCCGTCAGATTTCACAGACGAGTAGCGTTTATCGTCGTGTCAGGCCACCCTGAAGACACGCCTGAACAGGCCGAGTTTCGCGCCGCAGCTCGCGCTTTCCTTGCCGAACACGCCGAACCTCACTCCGCAATCGACTTTTGGCAAGTCGCTGGGCTTCCCCATGATGACGAGGCCCGGGCCTACTTCGAATACGGGCGAGCTTGGCAACGTAAGCTCGCCAATCATGGTTGGGCTGGCCTCACCTGGCCCCCATCATTTGGTGGGGGAGGCCATCCCACTTGGTCCGACCGCATCCTCCGTGAGGAGTCAGAGAACTACGGATCAAACCCTGGTTTCGTGGGGGCCACAATCTCCATGCTGGGGCCAACTCTGCTGGCACACGCTACCGAGGACCTAAAGACTCGCTTTCTGCCTTCGCTAATTAGCGGTGAAACCGCATGGTGCCAGTTGTTCAGCGAGCCAAGCGCCGGCTCAGATCTGGCTAGCTTGTCCACCAGAGCCGTACTGGATGGCGAGCATTGGGTGGTTGACGGCCAGAAGGTCTGGAACTCATGTGCTCAGTTCGCCGATTGGGGCTTCCTGCTCGCACGGACCGACCCCGACGCCCCCAAGCACCAAGGCATCACATTTTTATTGGTTGACATGACCTCACCCGGCATTGAGGTCCGACCGCTCATACAGGCCAACGGATCATCTCACTTCAATGAAGTTTTTCTCTCTGGTGTCCGGATCCCGATCGAACAAGTGGTGGGCGAGGTTCACGATGGCTGGAAACCAACCCGGACAGTGCTAGCTAATGAAGCTGCGTTCATCGGCCGCGGTGGCGGTGCCCCGGCCTCAGAGCGACTCCTTAGGCTGGCCACTCAATACAGCGGTCTCAATGATCCGACAGTCCGCCAGCGCCTCGCCCAGATCATCAGTCGAGAACGCCTTCAGAACCTGATGGGCCAACGCATTCAGTCAGCGATCCGGGAAGGCCAACACCCCCCGTTTGATCCGGCACTTACCAAGTTGCTGGCTGCCGGCACCAAGGTCTTGACCGGCGAACTAGCCGCTGAACTAGCCGGTCCGGCAGCTGTGGCTGGCCCACAAACTGGTGATCGAGAAGGTATTTGGATTCAGTCCGAGTTGCTCAACCGCTTCGCCATCTCCATCGGTGGTGGCACCACTGAGGTGCAAAAGAATAACCTTGCCGAACGATCACTCGGACTTCCACGCGAACCGGACACCAACCGGGGAGTCTCGTGGAAGGATGTCCCTCGTAGTTGAGCGGAGGTCGAGGGGAACGAACGCCGTGACCGAAGAAGAAAACGATAAACCTGTCGGTGAATCTGGAGAGTTGGGAGACGCCGCGTCGCTAGCCGCATCGGTGCTGGCTGAAGAAGCAGCACGACATGCCAAACAGGAAAGCAGCAAAGTTCTATTCCCCGACGACCTTCTGCCAGGGGTTCGGACTGCCGGTCTATCCCTTAGGAAGGGCTTGGCTATGGGCGGAGGTGCAGCGACGTTTGTGGTCCTGATGGTCCTCAACTCGCTCGACGAGCTCCAAATGGCTGCCATAGCCGTTCTAGCTCCTGACATCCGCGACACCTTCGGAGTCAGTGACGGCACAATTACCTTTATTGCCAGTTCCTCTGGCGCCTTCGTCGTGCTGGGTGCCATCCCCATGGGGTGGGCAGCCGACCGGTTCCGGCGGATCCCTATCATTGGCTGGTCCAGCATCATCTTCGGGGTCATGGTCGCCATGTCCGGTTGGGCGGTAAATGCATTCACGTTCTTCTGGGCCCGCTTCGGTGTCGGCATCGCCAAAGCCAACACCATCCCGGTCCACTCATCAGTCATCGCCGACACATACCCCATTGGGATACGCGGACGAATCGGAGCCCTCGACAAAGGAACTGGTCGACTGCTTGCTGTCTGCAGTCCACTTCTAGTGGGGGCCATCGCTGCTGCAGCCAACGGCCCTGGCGAGATCGATGGCTGGCGCTGGGCCTACTACCTACTGGGCATCCCAGTGGCTGTCGCTGCCGTCGCAGCCTTCTTTCTGAAGGAGCCCCAACGAGGGCGCTGGGAAAAAGAAGACGTCCTACAAGAATCGTTTACCGAGGACGATCCCCTGCCGATCTCTATGGACGCGGCCTTTTCCCGACTTATGCAGATCAAGACCATCAAGACGGTGGTGATCGGATTCAGCGCTCTGGGCTTTGGGCTATTCACCGCCCCGGTGCTAGAGAACCTGTGGCTGGAAGACAGATTTGGCCTCGAATCGCTTGAACGCGGTGCATGGGGGACTGCAGCCGGTCTTGCCACCGTCATATCTCTCCTCTACGTAGGACCAAAATTTGACCGAATGTGGCGCGACAACCCCACCCGTACTCTCCACCTGGTGGGTGCCTTAATTGGCTTCTCGGTCATCTTCAAGCCAATCCAATGGGCGATGCCAACGGTGCCGCTCTTCATTGGCTTTTCCATACCGACCTTGGTCATGCTGAACACTGCGTTTGCCATGGTCAGCCCACTCATGCAAGCCATTGTTCCCTACCGGTTGCGCGGTACCGGCACAGCACTCATCACGCTCTACATCTTCTTCATCGGCGGCACCGGTGGTGGTCTCATATCATTCATGTTTGCCGATACCTGGGGTCCGAGAGTCACCACTCTGGTATTGACTGTGCCCAGCGGAATCATCGGCGGCTGGATCATGTACCGAGGCGCACATCACATCCGTGGCGACCTATCACTCAATGTTCAGGAACTTCTTGACGAGCAAGACGAACAAAGGCGATCAAGCAAGGAAAGTGAAGTCCCGGCCCTGCAGGTCAATAATCTGGACTTCTCCTATGGGTCCGTTCAGGTGCTTTTCGACGTGGCCTTTGAGGTTAAAAGAGGCGAAACGCTGGCCCTGCTGGGCACCAATGGAGCAGGTAAATCAACCATCCTTCGCATCATCAGCGGACTGGGTATTCCCCAGCGGGGAGTAGTCCGACTAAACGGTCGGACTATCACCTACTCCTCACCCCAACTGCGGTCCCAACTCGGCATCCAACAACTCCCAGGCGGTAAGGGCGTATTCGGCGATATGACCGTTCGCCAGAACCTCGTCATGGGTGCCTACATCCACCGAACTGACAGGGCTGATGTAGAGCGTCGAATTGTTGAAGCCCTTGATCTATTTCCCAGTTTGGCTAACTGTCAGGAACAGAAGGCCAGTTCACTGTCAGGTGGCCAACAGCAGATGCTGGCCTTGGCCCGCGTGCTTCTCCACAAACCTGAAGTGCTTCTCATCGATGAACTCTCACTGGGTCTTGCCCCCACAGTGGTTCAGGATCTTCTGGTGCTTATCGAACGACTCAAACAACATGGTCAAACCATTGTCGTGGTCGAGCAGTCCCTGAACGTTGCTTTGGCAATCGCTGACCGAGCCATCTTCCTTGAAAAAGGACAAATCCGATTCGAAGGTGCAGCATCTGAACTGGCCGAACGTGACGACCTCGCCAGAGCCGTCTTTCTTGGCAATGATGGGAGTTGAGATGGGCGCCCTCCTCCCAGAATTGGTTGCTTCCCCAGTTGTACTGGCCGTTTGGACAACCCGCCAACTCTGGTTCGATGGCCTCGTCAACGGCATGGTGTTCGGCCTACTGGCCCTAGGTGTCGTCCTTATCTACCGCTCCACACGGGTCATCAATCTTGCTGTCGGAAACATGGGACTTCCCGCCTCAGGCCTGATGGGTGTCATGGTCATCAACTACGGCTACCCATACTGGCTAGCTCTAACAATTGCCCTACTGGTCGGGCTTCTGGTGGGCGCCATTATTGAGAGAGCCATAATCCGCCGCCTCTTCGAAGCTCCTCGGGTAATCGTTCTGGTAGCAACCATCGGCGTGGCCCAACTAATGCAGGCCGTCCTCGCTTCATTTCCAGAAATAGAAAAAATGCGAGGACAGCGCTACCCGGTGCCACTTGGATTCCAGTGGAACGACGTCTTCGGACTACGGATTACCGGCCCAAAGATCACTATTCTCATCTTGGTTCCCCTTTTGGCACTTGGCCTGTCTTTGTTTCTCAATCGAACAGTTTTTGGCCAAACAGTTCAGGCATCGGCATCTAATGCTGATCTAGCCCGTATGTCGGGTATCGATCCAAAGACAGTTCAACTCTTCGTGTGGACGGTGGCTGGACTGCTCTCAAGCGTTTCCCTGCTGCTGCTCTCAGGTAATCGAGGCTCCATCACCGGCATGGCCAATCTCGGGCCTAACACCATGTCAAGGGCTCTTGTAGCTGCAGTTATCGCAGGCATGGTCTCATTTCCACGGGCTCTAATCGCCGGGCTCTTCATTGGCGTAGCCCAAGCCCACGTCCAATTCATATTCCTAGAACAGGGAGGATTGATCGACTTCATCCTGTTCCTTGTGGTAGCCGTAGCCATAGCCTTCCAAAGTCGCGGCGCTTCCGACAACGAAGGATCATTCTCTTTCTCAGCCCGCTGGCGACCTATCCCTGAACGACTCCGCCAAATCTGGTGGGTCCGACATATATCAACTATCGCAATAGGTCTGCTGCTAGCTGTCGCCATAGTTCTCCCATTAATAGTGAGTCGACCATCTCGCCACCTGCTCTATGCCAGCATCTTGGCTTTTGCCATCTGTGCCGTGTCCATGACCATCGTCACCGGCTGGGCCGGCCAACTCTCGCTCGGACAAATGACTTTCGCTGGTATCGGTGCACTCATTGCTGCTGGATTGAACCGTGGTCTTGAGGTTGGCATCGGTCTCGGGGACTGGCACTTGCTCTCAATAAACTTGCCTACCGTTCCCTACCTGATCTCAATGCTGCTGGCTTCACTGGTAGCCGCTGCAGCAGCCGCTGTCATCGGACTGGGTGCACTCCGCGTTAAGGGCCTGTTGCTCGCCGTAACAACGTTCGCGTTTGCCTTGGCTGCCCAGCAGTACCTGTTTCGGCGCCCAGCTTTCAACGGTGGCTTTACCCAAAGCATTCCATTCCGACGAGGCAACCTCGGCCCGATCAGTCTGACCAGCCAACGCTCCTACTACTACCTATGCCTCGCGGCTCTAATCGTGGTACTGATAATCGTTCGAACCCTGCGGGCCAGCGGTATCGGACGATCCATCATCGGAGTCCGGGAAAACGAATACACAGCAGCTGCCTACACGGTTGGCCCTTCACGCACGAAACTGATGGCGTTTGCCTTGGCTGGTGGCATCGCAGGTCTAGGTGGCGCTCTGCTGGGTGGCCTAGTCCAGAACATTCCCTACACCGATCGACTATTCCAAATTGGAGATTCGCTACGCCTGGTGTCGATCGTCGTCATCGGTGGACTGGGCACCCTCATGGGTCCCGTTATCGGCGCTATGTGGGTAGTTGGCCTACCCGCCTTCTGGCCCGACAACGACCTTGTTCCACTATTTACATCCAGTGTCGGCCTGCTGATACTGCTTCTCTACTTCCCTGGTGGCCTCATACAAATTGCCTACGGGGCACGAAATGCCGTACTTCGTATCGCCGAGACTCGGTTGGAGCAATCCTCAACGAAACGAACAGTTGCAGCACCAGCAACACCACTTGGTAGTCAAAGTAAGCACCAACCAACAACAGATCCGGCAATAGCGGTGACGCAGGTATCAGTGACTTTCGGTGGCCTACGGGCTGTCGACAAGGTAACCATGGTCGCCCACCCTGGAGAGGTAGTCGGCCTTATTGGCACAAACGGTGCCGGTAAGTCGACACTAATGAACGCAATCGGCGGCTTTGCTTCATCTGAGGGCACTATCGAACTTCTTGGCCGGGATGTGTCAAATATGAACTCTGCTAACAGAGCCCGACTGGGCCTTGGACGGACATTTCAAGCCGCCCGACTGTTCCCAGACCTCACAGTTCGCGAAACCGTGCAAGTGGCCCTTGAAGCCCGCTACCGCACCAGTCTGCTCCCAACCGTCTTGTACCTTCCATCCGCTACTAGATCCGAGCGTTCCAAGCGGTCTGATGCTGACGACCTAATTGGATTTCTCGGCCTCGGGGACTACGCAGATGCTTTCGTAGCTGACCTTTCAACTGGTACACGTCGTATTGTGGAGTTGGCTGGCCTTTTGGCCCTCGACGCCCGGGTCCTCTGTCTCGATGAGCCAACCGCTGGTATCGCTCAGCGCGAGACTGAGGCATTTGGACCACTACTCAAACAAATTCAATACGAGCTAGGCGCCACGATGGTTGTAATCGAGCATGACATGCCGATGATCATGGCCCTCTCGGACCGGGTCTACTGTCTAGAGGCTGGACAAATCATTGCTGAAGGCAGCCCGAAAGATGTTCGAAGTGACCCGAACGTCATAGCCAGTTATCTAGGCACTGATAAACGAGCGATTGACCGTTCGAACTCGCAGTGACTATTCGTCGCCGTCACTGCCTGAACGGTTCTCCAAAAGATCATCTCGGATCTTCGATGTCGGACCAGTTGGTGAGGAGCGTTCGGATACCTGATTAACCCAGACAGTCCGCTGAGGGAAAGGAATCTCGATGCCGTTGATATCGAAGGCCTTCTTAAGACGACCGCGAATTAGACGCCCGGTCGCCCACTGCTCACCTGGCTCGGTCTTGACGGCCAGTCGAATCGAAATGGCGTCGGCACCGAAGTTCTGCACACCCCAGATTTCTGGCTCTTCAATGATGGTCGACGATTCGAGTTGCTCACGCCAAACACCATCAGCCACCTCCTTGATAACACTGGCTGCTAGATCAATGTCGGTGTCGTAAGCCACGTCGACGTCGAGCACCGTCCTGGCCCACAACTGCGACGAGTTGCCAACCCGACGAATCTCGCCGTTGGGTACAACCCAAAGCGCCCCATGCACGTCACGAAGCACAGTGGTCCGCAAGGTGACCCTCTCAACAGTGCCCGAGGCAGCACCAACGTCGACATAGTCACCGACGCCGTACTGGTCCTCGATAATGATGAAAATTCCAGCAATGAAGTCAGCCACCAGCGACTGGGCGCCAAAGCCGATTGCCAGACCAACGATCCCGGCGCCCGCGATCAATGGGCCCAAGTCAAGACCAAGTTCTCCAAGGGCAACCATGAACGCTAGGGCATACACCGAAAAGCCAGCAAGACTACGAAGCACTGCCCCGAGTGTCATAGCGCGCTGGCGCGAGCGTTCAGCCTGCTCATGGATCTTGGTCAACTTTCCTTTAGCCCGTCGCCCCAGGCGGGTAAGTGTGGCTGACGCCGAGTCCTCCGCCTTGGTCTCTTCCTGAGTCCGAGTCTCAACTAGACGGTTGACCATCTGGTCTATAGCCCGCTTGACCAAACGGTTCACTATCAATGCTCCAACCAAAATCACCACGACTTTCAATGGCCGTTCAATAAGCCAATCGACCAGCGAAGCAAGTGCCTGATTGTCGGTGGCATCCAAGACCCATTCACAGGCATACCCCGGATCAATGCCACAAGCGTCAACTAACTCCTGATCCAATGCCACAGTCATACCCGTTTCAGCCATCACCATTACCTCCAACCCGGACGGTAGTGGAACGAACAGCCAACTGACTGGTGCGGCTTGTCTAAAACTGCCTAATCAGCCAGCGAGAGTGGCCACGGCCCATAACGACGCTGCCACGCCGAGTGCGATATAAATCAAACTTCGCCACAATGGTGCCCGCTCTAAATCACCTTCGTCGTGTCTATTGGGCGGGCGAACCAAAGCCATTGCATTGCCGGCTGCCATCGCTCCACCAAGGGCTAGCAAAAGCCAACTGAGCAGATCCTCACCTAGAAACAACCTGTCAGCCCACCCGAGCCATGTTTGCAAACCGAGTGTGCTTGGGTAGCCAGGCCAACCGGGTGGTGCCAGTAGGTCCATTGCGGTGCTTAGAAATAATTACCTCGGACATTCCTAAGTCAGCCGTTTCGACGTTGTAAACCTCATCGCGGTACAGAAAGATTACTACGTCAGCATCCTGTTCTATGGAGCCTGACTCTCGTAGGTCAGCCAACATCGGACGCTTGTCCTGTCGGGACTCGAGGCCACGGGAAAGCTGAGAAAGACCTATCACTGGGCACTGCAACTCACGAGCCAAGATCTTGAGGCCTCGGCTTATTTCAGCAACTTCAACTTGGCGGCTCTCAGCAGCCGATCGTCCAGTCATTAG
The DNA here is from genome assembly GCA_963933065.1 of uncultured Acidimicrobiaceae bacterium. Classification (GTDB taxonomy): domain Bacteria; phylum Actinomycetota; class Acidimicrobiia; order Acidimicrobiales; family MedAcidi-G1; genus UBA9410. The sequence continues at coordinate 18,854 of CAWVUB010000019.1, forward strand.
TTGGATGTAGTCGACGATTACCACACCCAACTTGCCCTCACGGCTCTTAAGTCGCCGTGCTTTAGCCCGAATCTCCATAACTGAAATACTGGGGTTGTCGTCAACCCAGATTTTGGAATCCGCTAGGTGGCCAGAAACCTTATTGATCTTTGTCCAGTCTGCTGGATCTAACGCACCATTACGAATCTTGGTGGCGTCAACTCGAGCCTCCGAACAGAGAATCCGCTGAGTGACCTCTAGTTGGCTCATCTCAAGGGAGAACACCACGGCCGGAAGGTTCTCGCGAATTCCAATGTGGGCTGCGATGCCAAGAGCAAAAGACGTTTTACCCATGGCGGGTCGTGCCCCCACGATAATCAATGCTTCGTCCTGAAGGCCGGACAACATCTGGTCGAGGTCGGCGTAGCCACAAGGAGTGCCAGTCATATCGTCGCCCCGCTCGTACAAATCCTCCAATTTGTCAAGGTTCGCACTTATGAGTTGCTGCATCTTGGCCATCGAGTCAGTAACACGACCCTGACCCACCTGAAACACCAGGTTCTCGGCCGCGTCGACCGCCTTGATGACATCGTCTGGGCGGCCATACCCAATCTCAGAGATCTCGTTTGCAGCACCAATTAGACCCCGGAGGGTAGCGTTTTCCTGAATAATCTGGGCGTACTTAGAAGCACTCGAGGTGGCCGGGGTGGATGCCTGGAGTTCTAGCAGCAGCCCGGGGCCACCAATCTGATCAAGCAATCCCGCTCGGACAAGCGCTTCTGCCACCGTGACTGGGTCAGCTGGCTCGCCTGAGGAGTAGAGGCCACAGATGGCCTCAAAAACATGAGCGTAAGAGGGCTTGTAGAAGTGCTCTGTGGCAACCACCTCAAGTGCATCAGCAATTGCATCACGCGACAAGAGCATGGCGCCCAACAACGAAGCCTCGGCGTCAAGGTTGTGTGGCGGCACACGAGACGCCAACGACCCACTCATAGGACGGGCTTGGCTGCCACGGGTTCGGCCACCGGTCGATAAACCGGAGGCCGACTCCCTGCGCAAGAGTTCATCTTCCGCTGGTGGTTCGACAGGCAAAGGCTCATCAAAATCCGACGGTTCAACTGACAGCGTCTCAACCGAAACCACGTCCGAAGATTCGCCTGCCATAGCGTTCACAATGTTCCTGTGATCATTACCCCACCCATAGGGGTAAGCATGCCTTCAAATGCCTGTGGGGAACCAGAAGGAAAAACCCCAAACTTCTCCCCATCTACCCACCGGCGACCGTGGAAAACCTTGTCTGGGCTGTGGACGAACGTTCGACTGATCCCAACCCCGTGCAGGACCAATCGACGTTCATCAAACAAGAAACTTAGGCCTCAGGCTGAACCTCGACAGTAACTGGAACGGCCACATCGCTATGAAGTTCGATGGTGAACTCATGCGAGCCCACCTCTTTGATTACCTCACCGACAACCTGCCTACGATTGACCTCGAGCCCAACTTGAGCAGTCAAGGTTGCAGCCACCTCGGCCGAACCAACCGAACCAAACAATCGGCCTTCATCAGATGCCTTAGCAGTTATCTGAACAACCAAGCCAGCGATACGAGCCGCTGTTGTCTCGGCCTCAGCGCGGTCAGTCGCCGCCTTCAATGCTCGCTTTCGCTGCATCGCCTCAGCCTGTGCTGTCACACCGGTCGCCGCCTCGATGGCCAAACCTTTGGGAACCAAATAATTGCGGGCATATCCCCTAGCTACCTCGACAATGTCGCCCGTCCGGCCTAAGCCGTCTACATCGGAACGAAGCAAAAGTTTCACAACCCCGCCTCCTCATCAACCGCGTCGACAGCACTAACTGAAATCAAGTCGTCAATCTCGCTAAAAGTATCTTCGCTCCCAACCTCTGCATCAGTACCTGGTGGCGGCGCCGACGGACGCGGTGGTGGTCCATCGGCTCGGGCAGGCCGATCATCACTGCGTCGCTCGCGACGTTGCGTAGTAACACGGTTGGTGTAGGGAATCAAAGCCATCTCACGGGCGTTCTTAATTGCCCGAGCGACCTCGCGCTGCTGTTGTTCAGAATTACCAGTGACCCGTCGGGCTTTCATCTTCGACCGCTCAGATACAAACTTTCTAAGGAGCTCGGCGTCCTTGTAGTCGACATAGTCGATCTTGCCGATCGTTAGCGCGCTGATCTTCTTCTTGCCTCGCCTGCCCGTCTCACGGGGCTTGGTACGGCGGGGAGGGGTACGACGTGCCATTAGAAGGGCTCCTCATCCGTTGGGTAGTTTCCAGAAGCGGCTTGGCCACCTCCGCTTGGTGAAGCGGTCGATCCCCCGCCATCTCCACCCCGGAACTCATTACGGGTGATCTCGGCTGTCGCCCACTTCAAACTTGGCGCGACGTCGTCGGCAACGATCTCCACCTTGGAGCGCCGATCACCGTCCTGGGTTTCCCAAGATCTCTGGTCAAGTCGGCCATAGACAACGACCCGTGAACCCTTGGTAATGGACTCAGCCACGTTCTCTGCAAGATTCCGCCAACAGGTGATGTCAAAAAAGGAGACAACTTCCTCATCATTTTGGCCCTTGCGGTTCCATGCCAGTCCAAAGTTCGTGACAGGGGCACCTCCGGGGGTAAAGCGAAGTTCCGGGTCACGGGTCACGTTGCCCACGACCGTAACGGTGTTATCAAATCCCATGTTTTTCCTCCAGTCCTCAACCGGCCTCAGCCGGCTCTACCTCACCTAGAAGTCCGCGACGCGCGACCTCATTATCAGGCAAGCGCATAATTTTATGACGAACCACTTCGCTGCGATCCGCTAGCCGAAGCATTCGACTAGTGGAGTCCAAATTGCCTGCATCGGTAACCACGTTGAGGACCACGTAGACGCCCTCCCACTTATGGTTAATCCGATAGGCGAACCGCCGACGGCCCCAAGGTGCGGAATCCTGGAGAGAGGCAATACGTCCACCCTCAGATTCAATATTGCTAGTGACCTTCGACAGGCTGGCCGACACGGCCTCTTCATCGAGATCGCCGTCAAAGATAATCATGAGTTCGTAAGCCCGCATGACAGGCACTCACCTCCTCTGGTCTCAGGCATCGCCCTCGGCGTGCCCGGGGCCCCACGGTGGGGCAGGGGTAACGGGTTGTCAGAGCCATCTCAAATACCGTAAAACCCGGCACCTAAGAAGGCGACTGCAGGCTACCGGCCCACGGTTTACATCCACACAAACACCATCGCAGATGCCTGTGACACTGCTAATAAAAGTCAACTCTTGAAAGCTTCGTAGAGAACCAACTCACGCAATCCCATAAAGGCCCAATGCCTCAACCTCTGCTTCAGCCATTCGATAACCCTCATCGACCGACGGGAACGCCCCGGACCGCACATCCGAAGCAAACGCCGACATCGCATCGACACCCGCTGTGTGGAGATCGGCATACCGGCGCACAAACTTCGGAACCACTCGGTGCTCAAGGCCCAGTACGTCATGGAACACCAGCACTTGGCCATCACAACTAGGGCCAGCGCCGATACCGATAGTTGGTACCTCTGTCGCCTCAGTAACCATCGCAGCCACTAGCGACGGCACACCCTCTAGCACGATGGCGAAACATCCAGCACAAACAAGTGCCTTTGCGGCATCGACTAGGTCAAGAGCCGCCTCTACATTTTTTCCCTGTACTTTGAATCCACCCATGGCGTTTACCGACTGGGGAGTAAGACCTAAATGGCCCATAACAGGGATCTCAGCAGCCACCAGTGCCTCAACCATAGGCAACCGAGGTCGACCTCCCTCAAGCTTCACGGCCTGGGCACCAGCCCGTACCAGCGAGGCTGCATTGTTCAAGGTGTCTTGAGTAGACAAGTGATAACTCATCCAAGGCATGTCAGCCACGACGAGGGCCGAAGGGCGAACTCGGGCCACAGCGGCAGTGTGGTGGGCAATGTCATCCACTGTCACCTGCAGAGTGTCCTCGTACCCCAACACGACCATGGCCACCGAGTCCCCTACAAGAATTATGTCAACACCCGCCTGATCGACCATGCGGGCACCGGGTGCGTCGTAAGCCGTGAGCATCACAAGCGGATTATCCCCACGAGCCACCTTGCGGTTCCGAATATCGGGCACCGTGCATCTACTGGCCATAACTGGCCTCCTCTCCCGTCTAGCGCACATCGGCTGCCAGCGTTCACTGGAAGGATACCAAGGTCCCTTTGGCCTGAGATAAGCAGGTGATGGGCTTTCGCCCCACACCACTTCTGACGAAGAGGGTGTTAACCCCGTCCCAGAGACGTCACACGAACCAAGTGGTTCCACCCACAAGCCGCACAGACCTCCACCACATACCCAGCAAGACCAGCCCTCCGGGCATTAAGACGTGCTAGCTCACCTGGTGTGGAGATACATCGTCCGTGAGCGGGCAGGCGGGGCCCAAATACATAGGTCACGTGGGACACCTCGTAATCCTCACAGACTGGACAGGTCTCCGATGTCGGGGTCCCGCACTGCACAGCATTACGCCGGAGCATTGGTTGGGCATCACACAGCACTTCTCGCCCCACAGAACCACGACGCCAATCATCGAGCGTGGCCTGACGGGCTAGTCGATAGTCAACATCAGCTGGACGCTGGGTGGGTAGCAGACCTTCTCTGAGCTCCCGGAACTCGCCGAATCCCAGATTTGTCATACCGACACAATAGGCGAACTGCCTGGAATGCCTCAGCTAACTAAATCATTAACCATCCACTGCACCCCACCACTCCACTAGCTGTCTCCGGACCTCATCGTCATCTAGGTTCCCCTCACGAAGTCGAAGTTCGCTCAACCAGTTCATGACCTCACCCACGACAGGCCCTGCTGTGAGGCCCAACAACCGCATCACCGTGGCCCCGTCCAAAGCCGGTCCAAGGTCATCAAGTTCACCTGTGGCACGAAGCCGGGAGACAGCACTGCCTACCTCTATTCCATCAGGATCGACTCCCACCGCTTTTGCGAAGGCCAGCACTTCGTCAAAATACTTTCCAGAACGTGCAGCTATTCGACGCAGCCCCTCATCAAACGATGGACCACTTGCATCGACCCCTGCTTTTCCTGTCATGCCAGTTAGAAGTCCGACCCCATCGAGCAAGGTTCCAATACGTCGGACATCTCGGCCAGACAATCTAAGAGTCGACTGCCAGGACCCAAGGGTGTCGCCACCACCGGCACCGTAGGCAAGAACCCCCAGACGCAGAACTGGGTCTGGAGCCGCACCAGCTACCTGTTCATTAAGCGCTTTACAGGTAGATGCTTGAAGGGCTGCAACCTCGGGCAGAACAAGTGTGAGCAGGCGCATGTTGTCCAGCAGAGCAAACCCCGCAGTCGGATCCTTGACCTCCAGCAGGCGAAACAGTTCATCACGGATCCGCTCCCTCGAGACGATTCCTATCCGATCTGCTAATAAAATCGCAGCCTCCACCAGCCCATCAACTGCCGTCAATCCGTACCGTGACAGGAAGCGTGCAGCCCGCAACATGCGAAGTGGGTCATCTGAGAAGGACTCAGCCGGATCAAGAGGTGTCCTTAGGGTCCGGTTGGCGAGATCGGTCCGACCATCAAACGGGTCGTGCAACATGCCGTCGGCTACATCGACAGCTATGGCGTTGATCGTAAAGTCGCGGCGAGCCAAGTCTTCAATGAGATCCGAGGAGAACCTAACCACCGGCTTTCGTGACTCGTCTACGTAGGCCTCAGAACGGTGAGTGGTCACCTCCATATTGACGTTTCCGATCCGCAAGCCAATGGTTCCGAACCTCTCACCCTGCAACCACACGGCGTCCGCAACTCCTGCCACCAACGCACGAATGCGGTCGGGCATGGCGTCAGTCGTCAGATCGTAATCAGGTGTCTGATCATCGCCGAGTAGCCGATCACGCACTACACCGCCAACCAAGTACAGGCAGTGGCCTTCAGCGTGTAGCGGAGCAGCTACCGGCGCTACAGCACTACGGAGATCGTCAAACATGCCATCGACCACCGGCAAGAGTTCCCCATCCATCAGTCAACTCTCCAGATTGTGGCAACTAATCAACTGGGTAACTAGTGCATCAACTTCGTCAGCCACTCCTCCCGGACCACAGCCGGTTGTCACCTCTGGCCGATAGTCAACACCAAGGATGGCCGCAACAGTCGCTCCCACCGAATTGGCTAGCGCCGTTAAGTCATAGCCACCCTCAAGGAAAAGGACTACCCGCCCAGTGGGGACCAGCCCTACCAAACTAACAATTAGGTCGGCATAGTCGGTTGAGGTTAGGCCAAGGTCGGTCAATGGATCAGACCGGTGGGCGTCAAACCCGGCTGAGACCAGAAGCCAGTCAGGTCTAAACCGCTCAATGGCAGGTACCACAACCGAATTAAGCACATGTCGGTAATCATCACCCGCTGCTCCTGGGGGAAGTGGCACATTGATAGTGGTACCCATCCCTGGACCGGAACCCATCTCGTCGATTGCCCCAGTACCTGGGTACAAGGGCCACTGATGGCATGAAATGAAGAGCACTTCATCTTCGTTATAGAAAATTTCTTGAGTGCCATTTCCATGGTGGGCATCTACGTCGACGATCACCACCCGCTTACCGCTGCCAACCAGTGATCTAGCCGTTACAGCCAAATTGTTAAGCAAACAAAATCCCATAGATCGATTAGGTGTGGCGTGGTGGCCCGGAGGACGTACAGCACAAAATGCGATGTCAGCTTCACCGGCGCAGAGCCCTTCGATGGCTGCCAAACCAGCACCCGCAGCCAGACGAGCGGCTGTCCAGGACTGCGGACCCATGACCGTGTCGGGATCACACCGACCTCCACCCGCAGCATCAATCAAGGACAACCGCTCCAAATGTTCTGTCGGGTGGACGGTCAGCAAATCTGATTTTCCTGCCAGCTGAGGCGTTCGGCGCACCAACGCATCATCAACTCCGGCAGCCTCCAGTCCATCCCAGACGGCGGTGAGGCGAGCTGGTTGATCTGGATGCCGTGATCCCACCCTGTGTTCCAAGAACCGTTCATCGGTCACGAGCAAGAGAGACATCCATTGAGCGTAACCCCCCAACCCCGGACGGTTCCGGTGTGTCGGGTGAGCCGTACCCTGTCAGCATCAACATCCAAATTGAACAAGACTCCGTTAAAGGACCTTCTTCAAAGAACCGCGGCGCTAATCGGTCGGGCAGTCCTTTAGATTCTGGGGTCACAGAAGTTGAACGGTTCGTAACCGGCTCCGGGACCACGCTGCGACTTAGCCCATGGCGGGGAAATCCCCGGATAGTTCAAGTCGTAGCTACGAGTGGACCGGGAGCCAAGTCCGATGACGTGGCTCAGGTACTCGAACACCTCACTAACCGTGACGTTCAGACTGTCGTTACCACGGCCCTTGGATCAGCCGACCAGCAGCCGTTCCTGGCGTGTTCCTTTACTCCCCACGAACATCTCGTTCTCCTCCACCGTTTAATCAACCAGACGGATCCCAACCCTAAGAAGCACGGGGTCCGCCATTACTTCGCGCAGAGATCCAAACTC
>CAWVUB010000020.1:0-25484 GCA_963933065.1 uncultured Acidimicrobiaceae bacterium
CGGATCTCACGGGTGCGGATCTCACGGGTGCGGATCTCACGGGTGCGGATCTCACGGGTGCAATTGTTGAAGAAACGAATCTCACAAACGTCATCACCACTGGTGCCACCTACGACGAATCGTGGCCGGTGGATTGGATTGAGGCTAATTAGTTAGATACAGCCACCCCGCAATTCTGAGGGGACGCTCGCAAACACACCTCACATCACTCAAAATTGCTCCCGGCCGCCTATCCGTTCGGGCTCAATCGAATCAGGCGACCAGAAAACTTTCGCTCTCCGACCCAGAGGTAGTCGCCGTCGAAGCTGGCGGCAGCCGGCCAGAACATCTGGTTTTTGGTGATCTCGGGCTGAGTATCAGAGACCCCCGACGCACCCAGAATCACGTCAGCCGATCGTCCGGCAATAGCATCGGCCGTGTTCTGCCAGACGAGGATCTGGCTGTTGCCCGTGTCTGCGACAAACAGGTGACCGCCATCCACGGTCACTCCCTCCGGCAGATTGAATACGCCAGATCCTCCGACGGACGTGGGAGTGCCGGAGCTGGCGATCTGGTCCACCCTGAAAATCTGTGCACTGTGCCCCATCGTGGAGGTGACTGCCAGCCAGGTGCCGTCGCTAGACAAGCGCGTTGGCTCGTTGACCGACAGCGTGGCGACCGGTTCGTGAGTTCCGTCGGGAATACCAGCCCAGACGTACACGGCACCGGCCTGTTTGTCGGCTGCATAGAAGTAGGAGTCATCCATAGCGACCCCAGTCAGTTCGCCGAACTGAATACTCCCGACGCTTTCCTTGAAGTCGTGTGTCGGCAGGTTCCCCATGAGAGGCAGTTCGGTCCAGATCATCAGGCGGTCCCGGCCGGCTAGGGCGAACGTGTCGCCGTGGAGCGTGTTATCCCACGGGCTGAACTTTTCCTGGCACTGGTGGCGCCTGGCGATCTCGTCATTCTGGTACGAACAGAAGTGGTAGACCACGTCGGGAGCGGCCCCACTCTCGTTTGGGAGATTCCTCCATACGAACAGGCTGCCGTCGAAGTCCGAGGACGCAAACAGGCTGGTGCCGTTTGATGCCGGTACTGGGTTAGACATGATGAAGTTCTCAATGTTGCCGTCGACGTACAGATCGGCTGCGCCTATCACGAAGTCAGGTGCCTGTGTTGCTGATGTTGGAATCGAGTCGTAGACGACCAGCGTGGAGCCATTTGTGGTGATGTAGACCCGGGACCCTGCCACTGCAACAGTGGAGTAGTCACCCCATCTGAAGTCATAGCCGCCCACCTTGCCCTGGCCCAAATTAGATAGGGCCGGGCGCGTGGAGGCCGACAGGGGCAGGTCATTCCAGATGTGCAGGGTGTTGCCCATCATGACCAGACGGCCGTCATCGGTGAAGTCCCCGCGTAGCCATGGGGCGGTGTCTTCCTCTCCCAGCGGATCAACCATGAAAAAGTCGTACGGCTGTTGATTGGTTGTCGGGAAGTCGGTCCAGAAGAAGGTCCCGGCCTGATTACCACCGCCTGCAGTGGCGTTGTGGTCGCCCACGATCAGCGAGTTCCCGTCACTACTGACTTGGCGGGGTGTTCCGATCCTTCCAGACCCGGTCAGCAGTAAGTCGGCTGGTTGGCTATCACGAGTGGGGAAACTGTTCCATATTAGGACGCTCCCGGTTCTAGTGCTTGCCACCGCCAGCCGCCTTCCGTCGGTCCACACCCCCCATGGCCATTGGATGTTGGACTTCGATGGGTTGGCGTTTGAACCGCCCTGAAGGATGATGTCAGCCGGCTCAGCATTACTGGTAGGGAACTCGGTCCAGATGAGAACTCGATTGTTGTTGGTGTCGGTGACGACGAGTCGGGTGCCGTCTGTGCTTGCGCTCATCGGCCAGTTCAACTGGTGTCGACCGGTTCCTGGCTCGTTGGTCGTGAAGTTCGGCTGCCCCAGCACCAGGTCGGGTGCCTGACTGCTGTGGGTGGGAGCCGTGTTCCAGATGAGCACCCGGTTGTTGAATACGTCGGTCATTACTAGTCGGGTGCCGCCGGTAGTCAGGCCTGATGGGCGGTTGAACCTAAGCGGCCCGCCGGTGTTGTTAAACCCAAAGGCCGAGAGGGTGATATCCGCATCCTGTGCGGTGGTAAAGAACCCCGATGTGTTCCCGGGGGCGACCGGGTACGTGGTGGACGGGTACGTGACCGTGATGGTGTCCTCCGACGTGGACTGACCGGAGTTCGGGCCGGTTGGCCCTGACGGCCCACCATCCTCCCTGGGTTCACCTGTCCTCTTGTTTTGGTCTTCAAGCACACCCACCGGTACCTGCAGCAGCAGCAAGCAATCGGCGGCATGGCTGTTCTCACCACCAGTTGGGGGCTGTTTGGATCTGATTTCTCCAAGTCGATTACCACCGATCCGGCCGATGATGCAGTCATCGAAACCGGGTGGTGTCGACAAGTAGCCGAGTAGCAGTTGCCCAGTGATGTCAGCTGAATAGATCTCCTGTGCCAACTCAGAGTTAGGGGCGGTGGAATCATTCGATTCCTCCGGTGCTGCCCATCCGCCCTGGTCTGCGTCGCCGGCGTTGGGTCCCATGCAGGGTTCCATGGCGATCTGTTCCTCAGGCTTCGGCTGCTTAGTAGCCAACTCGGAGTACCGCTGCTGACCGAACACGTTGATGAGACAGTTCCTCAGAGTCGGATCCTGGCTCGAAAACGGATTACTGGTGTCCGGCATGGAATCAGGTAGTGGCTTTGGCCGGGTCGTCGTGGTTGGAACTTCCGTAGTCGAAGGAGACGCAGGTATCGCGGTGGTTGCTACCGGCGCAACCGTCGTCGACGTAGACAGAGAACTCGTCTCTGTGGCTGTCGTCGTGGGTGGGGCCGCAACCGATTCTTCTTTTATGGTGAGTGTGGCAGTAGTTGCTACTGGTGCAGCCGTGGTCGACGTAGACAGAGAACTCGTCTCTGTGGCCGTCGTCGTGGGCGGGGCCGCACCCGGGCTCTCCACCACAGTGGTAACGGTAGATCTTGGTCCATCTGTGGTCTCAGACACGGTCGTACCACCACCTCCACCACAGGCCGAGGCCAGTACCACGAAGGCGAAGAGCGCCACCAATCTGCTCACTTCCCCAGTCTTGCCCAGATTTCGTGTTCTGGGGAAGTGAGGCTTGGATGTTTGAGTCCTTTTAGCCTCACTGACCAAGGTTTTTTTTGTACAACGAGTAAGACTGCTGATGTGGCTGTGATTACCGGGGATCTCAACTTGGCGTTATTTCGAGAGTTTGATCTGCGGGATCACCTGTCTAAGTATCCGGTTGATGCGCTTCTTGAGGTAGAACTTGAGAACTATGGCGAGGTTGGTGCCAAGAGAGTCGTCGATCGATGGGCCACTGTTAATCCAGGGAACACGGTGCCCTTTGTCGCGGAGCTAGATGACCTGTTACGGCTCCACCACCTCGTGTTATCAAGGAACGTCACAACGGTGCTTGAGTTCGGCACCGGCTATTCGACAACCGTGTTCGCCGATGCGCTCGCCATCAATGACCAGCAGGATGCGGGGTTCGTGGAACGCGAGTTGCGACGGTCCAATCCATTTGAGGTTCATTCGGTAGATAACGACGCAGATTGGATTGAGGCGGCTCGCAGTCGACTCCCGGAAGTTCTTACTAGTCGGGTTTACTTTCACCACTGTCCACTGGAAGTGGGGGAGTTCTCTGGACGATTGTGTACCTACTATCGAGGGGTCCCCAACTTGGCTCCGGACTTGATTTATCTAGATGGTCCAGACCAGTTCAGCGCTACCGGCGATCTTAGGGGCCTTACGACGGCTCACCCAGATCGAATGCCCATGGCGGCTGACGTCCTCGTCTTTGAGCACTTCCTTACCCCTGGAGCGCTCTTAGTAGTAGATGGCCGGACTGCTAATGCAAGATTTCTCGCGGCGAACCTTCAGCGCAACTGGGTTCACTGGCATGCGGAGGAGTATGACCAGCATTTTTTTGAGTTGACCGAAACCCCACTGGGTCCTTACAACGCAAGGCAGATAGAACATTGCCTTGGAAAAGACTTTAAAAGCAGATTAATTGCCTGACCTAGTGGTGGGTTCGCAGTTGCTTTTGTCGTGGGGAAGTTTGATCAACCTCGAATAAGACAGGTATTGGAGCCCTCACCGGTTACTGCTTCGTGGTCGAAGGTCAGTGTGTAATCGCCATAGGTGGACAGAGCGTTTTCGTCCGCCGCTATCACTGTGTAGGTCTTAATCCCGGGTGCATCACAGACGTAGTCGGAGATGTAGGCATTAGTGCCATCGAAGTCACTGTTGTCGAAAACAAGGGTGTCCGATGAGTCGTAGATCTTTAATGTCATATCGAGCTTGTTGCGAACGATGTAGGGATCGACGGTTGTGCCCGTTCCGTAGGTGTCACCTGCTGACCGCAGGCTGATGGTGACTTTTGCTCCAGGAGCAGATTTAAACGAGTAGGCGTCTGCTGTTCCTGACACGAGCGCAGCCGAGTTACTTACTCCTGAGGTTAGAAGCCCCATAAAACGGTTGTAGAGGGCAGGGGCGGCAGTGGTCGTGGTTGGTGCCGCTGTCGTGGTTGGTGCCGCTGTTGTGGTTGGTGCCGCTGTTGTGGTTGGTGCCACTGTCGTAGTTGGTGCCACTGTCGTAGTGGTGGTGGCCGGAGGGTCTCGACGAACCGCAGTCGTACCGTTCTTTCCGGCATCGAGTCCGGCAAAGAACGTCAAGATCGTCCCGCCGTAGGACTGTGCTTGGGCAGTTGTAATGCAGTAGTGATTCGCCACCCAGTCCAAGGCAACTTCCTCAGCAGTTGTCCAAGTTGAGGTGTATGCGTATGGGCCCGAGACATCGATGGTGGCGCCCAACCCGAGGCCGCATTCATCGTCGGTGGTGCCACTCAGGCCGACGAGGAAGCGAATGACCTGTACGCCAGCTTTTTGGAGGTCAGATGGGGAATCGTAGCCGAGGTGTTCCGTAGCCCAGATGAGGTCGGAGACACCAGAAGTGGCGTACCCCGTCTCTACCTGACTGTCATCGGCATTGGATGTAGAGGCAAACGTGGTCATCCCTGCTGCGAGGATGATGACGCTGAGCAACCCGAGCGCGAGCCTTCTAATCGGTGCCGGTACGTTGATGATCATTTCTTCAGTCTTTCAGACGGGTGAGCGAAGGTTAGGGACGGGCTTTTGTCAGCCCGGTGGATCCATCAGACAGGCTAGGCGTACGATCCTCTCCCAGTGGAGAACCTCTGATGGGCACTTATCGTGCCGAAGCGATTGTCGTTGGCATATTTGCTCTTTTGCTTGGAGTTAGTTGCGGGGGGCCGGACACAACTGGGCCCGCTCCAACGACAGTGGGTGAGTTGTTCGTCGGATCGGTGACTACCACGACTGTTGCTGGCCTCTCAGTGTCTGGATGGGCGAAGAGCGATCTACCTGAAATGCGAGCGGCATTCAAAGGTTGTGTGGCCTCGATTGATGTGGGGGCCACCACCACTGAAGACAGGGGCCCCCGAACGGTGGTCGTAGAGCCAGGTGATCTCCTTGGGGAGATCGCCGCACGCTTTGATCGGACTGTGGACCAGTTCATGCGGGCCAATGGCATATCTGACCCAAATCGACTTCAGGTCGGTCAGATTCTGGTGGTCCCAGCTCAGCGGATCGAAGTCCAGCCTGAGTATGACGGTCCGACGGTGATTCTCGAACCCCTGTATTGCGAGGTAGATACCGGGGTGCCGGCCTTTGGCCCCGACGGCTTCCAGATCGGCGGTCCAGGCATCGTCGAAGTGTTTGCCAGTTGGAAACGGATAGAGGGCCCCGATGAGGCTCCACGGGTTAACGGTCGGCTTCGGGGACTGGTGCAAGCCTCGGTGGGAGCGTTTGTTGCATCGGTGGCCGACGAGATCGAACTTCACGGGTTCTCCTGTCGGGATGGATCGCATGCCCGCTGTGCTTGGCTCCAGCACCGGCCTGAGGTCCTACTAGCTACCGATGAGTTGTTTAGTGTTCGCGATGTCGTTCGCCGACTTCTTCCTGGTGCCTCGACGGTGGAAGAGGAAATCAGGTCTGAGACCTTTGACTTGAAGACCGGTAGGCCAGTCGCTGTGGGTGATCTATTTGATCCCATGACCGATTGGGTGGCCGCTGTGTCGGCTGAGGCCATCAGCCGATTGGCTCAGGAGTCTTGGACCGATGAGCGTCGAGTTGTTGGAGCAGCTCCTGAGTCGGGCAATTTTGAGCGCTTTAATCTTACCCACGGAGGCTTGGTGTTGTCATTTGCCCCTGGGACCATCGGCGGCCATGGAAGTCACACCGTGTCAATCACCATTCCATACCGTTCTTTAGACGGTTTCTGGGCGCAGGAGGGCTTGGTCTCCCGTATCGAATAGTTAAGATTTCTCCACCTAGGTTCTGAGTATGGAACTCCTCAACGCAATGCGGGCAACTTTTTCCTGCCGAGACTTCACCGATGATCCAGTCACAGATGATCAGTTGCACCGGATTCTTGATTCAGCACGGTTCGCTCCATCGGGGGGAAATCGGCAAGGTGCTCACGTAGTAGTGGTCCGTGACAGGGGGATCCGCCAAAAACTTGGAGAACTTTGCGGGCCCACGCTGAAGATCTATGCCGCACAAGGCGAGGCGGGCGAGGTTCCATTCAACAGCGTCCACCCGACGGCGGTTGACGTTAGTCGGCTAGACGTTGGTGGGATGTCTGGGTTTTCCCTATTCGACTCCCTTGGAGACGTACCTGTCCTACTTGTGGTTAGTGTCGATCTGGCTGAAGTGGCGTCCATGGATAAAGGACTGGATCGGGTGGGCTTGGCCACTGGCGCTTCGGTTTATCCCCTTGTTTGGAACATTCTGCTGGCTGCCGGAGCGGAGGGATTGGCAGGTGTGATAACCACCGCGGTAGTTCCTGCAGAACAGGCGGTTCTGGAACTCCTTGGGCTTCCTGAGACCCACGCCATAGCTAGCATGATTCCATTGGGAGTCCCGGTACGTCGGCTTACTCGCTTGTCTCGGAATCCCGTAGAGGAGTTCACCACTATTGACCGGTTCGACGGGCCTGCACTTTGTTCTTCCGTTCCGGATGAGGATGTTTGTAAGTCCTAAGGATTGTTTAGTCGGATTAGGCAGAGGAATAGCGTGGATTTAGGCATCACAATTCATCTAACTGATCAGTCGATAGACATTCGGGAACTTGCTGTGGCTGTTGAAGAGCGAGGGTTCTCGTCGCTCTGGGTGCCTGAACACACACACATACCTACGAGTCGTGCCACGCCCCAACCAGGAGGTGGCGATCTAGGAGATGAATACTCTCGGTCACCTGACCCTTGGGTTTCGCTAGCTGTAGCGGCCGTCGTCACTGAGCACTTGCGAATTGGGAGTGGGGTGGCGCTGGTGGCTCAGCATCATCCGATCAACTTGGCCAAAGTGGTAGCCACCGTCGACGCCATATCAGGTGGGCGAACTGTGGTCGGTGTCGGTTTCGGCTGGAACCGAGAGGAGATGGCTCACCACGGGGTCGACTACATCACCCGTCGAGCTCGAGTCCGTGAGCACATTGAGGCTATGCGGACCCTGTGGGCCGAAGACGAAGCTCAATACCACGGAGAGTTTGTGGATTTCGATTCATGCTGGTCGTGGCCTGTGCCATCACAACCCGGGGGCCCTCCGATAATGGTAGGGGGTGGTGGTGGTCCTCGGCTTTTCGCCGAGGTGGCGAAATGGGCTGACGGATGGCTGCCCATCGGTGGTGCAGGACTCCGGTCTGGAATCGAAAACCTTCAAGTGGCGTGTGAGGCCGTGGGTCGAGATGCAGATGAAATATCCATCATTCCGTTTGGCACTCTTCCGACTGAAGGGAAGTTGGCTCACTATGACTCACTTGGCGTGGTCGAGACGGTGTTGCGCGTCCCGTCGGCAGGTCGCGATGAGGTCCTACGGGTACTTGACGAGTACACGAAATTTGTTGGCGCCGAACGGCATTCTGACTAGAGACGCTGAAGGAAGAACCTGTACGGCCTAAGACTTGGTTATCAGGAGCGGCACAGTTGTTGACGTTCATGAGTTTGCTGAGCGGAACTTGCCCATGAAGTCGATCAGAGTGTGGACGCTGGCGAGTGGTAAGGCGTTATAGACACTGGCTCTAATTCCACCAACGCTGCGGTGGCCCTTGAGATTGACCATGCCAGCCTGGCTGGCCTCGGCAACAAATCGTTTCTCGAGCTCCTCGGTGGGCAGACGGAAGACAATGTTCATAAGAGACCGACTGGCCTCGTCAACCGGACAGGTGTACCAGCCGTTGCTTTCATCTACGGCGCTGTACACAAGCGATGAGCGTTCAGCGGCTCGGTCTTCAAAAATGCTGAGACCGCCTTCAGCCCGCATCCAGCGCAGTACCTTGCCCATCACGTAGATGGCAAACATCGGTGGCGTATTGGCCATCGAGTCGCTGGCCTCGTGGGTGGTGTAGTCGAGGTACGACGCGAGGCTCCGACCATGTTGGGACAGTCGGTCTCTGCGCACTACGACTACGGCCAGACCTGCCGGGCCAAGATTTTTTTGGGCACCACCGTAGACGAGGTCGTGGGCACTCCAGTTAATTGGCCGACTCAGGAAGTCTGAACTCATGTCGGTCACCGTCGGCACGTCGAACGTCGGCAACTCGGCAAAGCGGATACCACCAATTGTCTCATTGCTAGTCAGATGGATATAACGGCTGCCGTCTCGAATCTCAATTTCTTCGGTTGATGGCATACGGTCAAAGGCACCGCTGGTATCACTCCACGCTTCGTAAACCGGCGAGACCCTAAGGGCATCGCTGAGGGCCTTTTTGCCCCAGGTGCCGGTGTTGACGTAACCGGCGGTCTCGCCATCTGCCAGCAGGTTCATTGGAACTTGGGCAAACTGGAGTGAGGCGCCACCCTGGAGAAACAGAATGGTGAATTCATCAGGCACGTCGGCAAGTAATCGGAAGTCAGCCAGGGCGTTCATGTGTACGGCGTCGTAGGCGGCTGCTCGATGACTGGCCTCGATAATTGACATACCAGTTCCGTGGAAGTCGAGAAGCTCATCACGGACTTCTTCCAAGACCGGCACAGGCAGTGTGCACGGTCCCGCGCAGAAGTTGTGGACACGGGTGGATTCGCTGATCGGAGTTCTCCCTTGGTCGAGCCTGTGCCAGCCCTAGCGGACACGGGGTCGTCAGTAGGCATCCGTAATGGACGGGCCCAGCCTAGTGGAGAGGGCTCGGTGGGGAAGTGGAGCGATCTTTCGGCGCTTGGCTGGCTATTGAGTAGGTGAGTCAGCCCCTAGTGAAATCCAGAAGTCGGAGGTCAGGCTCGACCACGGCTGCTGTCCGGGCGGCTGAATCGGCTAGGACCGCCGGATCCACCTGGTCAGGGTCGTCGACCCCTATGGGTACAACCTGATGGGTAGCAGAGCGGTTCACCCACGTTGGGGTATATCCGATGTCGGTGATGCGAACACCAAGGCCAGGCTCGTCTGATACTTGGAACCAGGCAAGCAGACCGTCTTGCGTCTCCGGTGGACATGAACCGCAAGGGTTGGCTTCGTCGCCGGGTTGGTTGGTGAGCAGGTTCCCTAGGCCGAAGGCCACGGCATCGCCGTCGCGCCACACCACAGGCTGGACCACGTGAGCATGATGACCAAGCACTAGATCAACCTCAGGGGCGTTCAGCAAGTGTTCGGCCACCGACCGTTGACGTTCAGTTGGATCGGCTTGGTACTCCTCACCCCAATGGATACTCAGTATCACAAACTCGGCTCCGGCAGCTTTGGCTTCTCGGGCGTCGGCGGTCACTTGGTCCACATCCAGGTGAGGAACCATCCAGGGTGGGTCGATAGGTAGATCTCTGCCATTGATGAGATCTGTGACTGATAAGTGGGCTACCTGGATGCCCCCGGGAGTAAACCATGCGGGTCCTATTACCTCCTCAGCATCGGCCATGCCGGCTGTGGCCAGTCCGACCCGTCGCATGTGGTGGAGGGTAGAAGTCACGCTGGAGGCGCCGGAGTCGAGAGCATGGTTGGAAGCCAGCGAGCAGCCGTCATAGCCAGCATCGACAATGGCATCTGCCAACGAGGACGGCACCCGAAATGTGCCTCGAAAGCTGAGGTCGTCGTCGTTGAGAGACAGTGGACTCTCAAGATGACAGAGGGCGAGATCGGCGCCGGTCAGGATCGGTTTGATCAGCTGGAAAAGCGGACGGAAATCCCAGCCTTCGATTCCGGAGGCTTTCGCAGCGTTGGCAGCGCGCTGAGCCACTGCTCCGTGGCTAATGATGTCTCCGGTAGCTATGAGCGTAAACGATCGTTTAGGGGTTGTCGTTTTGGTAGATGGAGTTTCGTTCGACGGGGTCGCAGCAGATGGTGCTGGGACGGGTGAAGTAGGGGTGGGTGCTGAGACCGCAGATTTCATTTCGGGGGGAATCTTTGATTGACCGACATCGCCCCCTCGGGCGAAGTCGACAATTAGAAGACCTACTAGAGCTACAACCACAATTATCTGCAGCACCCAGGCGAACTTTCGCTCAGAACGAAACAAAGGGTGTATGGACTCGGTCACGCGCCGTCAACCTGGCTCAAGATGGGCACACCTGGACGGACTGAGCGGTCTGTCGTACCGGATCGGCGAACAACTTGCCCACCGACCACCATGTGTTGCACACCGACTGACTCCAACCAAGTCTTCTCGATGGTTGCCCGATCGTTGACGGTCGCCGGGTCGAACACCGTCACGTCAGCTACCGCGCCAGCTGAAAGGCGACCCCGCCGGGCCATTTCGGGACTAGACCTCTCAACGAGCCGGGCCGGAAGGATCGTCATCTTGGCTAGTGCCTCAGGAAGCGAGAGCACACCCAGATCGCGTACATAATGGCCTAGGACCCGGCTAAAGCAGCCGGACGCGCGCGGATGATTGTTGTGAGCTTCCTCAAGGATGGCGTCAGAACCCACCATGATCCACGGGGTGACTAACGCCTGCTCGATGTCTTCATCAGACATGGCGTAGGCCGCGGTAAGTAGATTTTTGTCTCGAGCCTCCTGCCAGCTTGCCTCGTTGAGACGCTGACTGGTGCCTGCTACTTGGAGATCGGCCACCGTGATGCCGTACTTCTGTCGAAAGTCATTGAAGCGTGCGCTGCCTGCGTAGGTAGCCCAGTAGGTGTACGGATAGGTGCACGCTGTTATCGAGAGACCATCAGCGCGTGCCGCTTCTATTTGGGCGATTGCTTCAATCATTCTCCCTGTCCCACCAGTGGAGTTGATGTGTTCGATATGAATAGCGCAGCCGGTCCGGCGGGCCACGGTGACTGCCTCGGCTATGGCTTCCTCCTGTGTGCCTGGGTTGAGGTTCTCGGAGTACCGGAGGTGGATGCAGAGGGGAACGTCGTGGGTGTTGGCTAATTCCCCGTGGCGCAGCATTTCATCGAGGGTTACTCCAGGGACGTATTCAGGTTGTTCGTGGATACCCAGCGCCCCAGCCCGAATGTCAACGTCAGCCCTGCGCACCAATTCGACGATTTGCCGGTCTGTGGCGTAGTCGAGACCAACACCGACGCTGACACGGTGGCTGTACTGGTCGGCAGCACCGCCGTAATTTACAGGTGGTCTTTTTTCGGCAGCTTTGGATAGAAAGCCGTTCATAGGGCCGTCGATGCCGTGCATGCAGAGGTTGGTAGTGACTCCGTCAGCAATTTTGTTCCACTCGCCGTAACCGTTGACGGGGTAGGACAGAATGTCGATAAAACCGGGAGCGACTACCAGCCCAGTGGCGTCTAACGTAGATCGGCCGTTTAATGGAGTGGTGGCAACCGTGACCACCGTGCTGCCGTCGATTCCGACGTGGGCGACAGCGTCGAACCCAGTCTCGGGGTCGATTACCCGGCCACCAGCCACCACTAGGTCGTAGAGGTGATTGTCCAAAGTGGTGGTGGGCTCTTCTGGTGTGGTGGTTGAGGTGGGGTCTGGAGTTTGGGTGGTGGTGGAGCGGGGCGCTGCCGGGATTGATGCGAAGGGGCTACTAGAAGAAGCGGCCACCTCGGTGTGGGGCCGGCCAGGGAGTCGTCGGCCGAGGGCTAGTAACGCGGCGCCGAATCCGATTCCTAAAACAACCCGTCGCCGACCAACCGCCGCGGGCTGCAGGTCATCGTTGGTTCCTCCGTCCACAGTTGGCGACGCTAGTGGTGGTCCGCCCTTCTCGGAGGCCAAGCGGTGGCTAGCGTGGGTTACGTGGTCGATGGGACGTTTCGGCGTGTTGGATTCCTTCTCGGAGCAGGCTGTCTGGTAACAGCGATTACCGTCATGGCAGGGCTGGGTCAGGAGCCAGCCAATCACTGGGTGACCGGCGCACCGCTTAATGTCATTCCGGCTCGACTGGTCGTGGAACGGGCTCCAGAGCGGACATTGGATCCATACAGGGGGGCAGGTACTTGGGTCGACGCCTATGATTTTGATCCGGCTTATTCGTCGGGCGCCCCATCGGTCGTGCATGGTGACCTGGCTTCTATGGCCCAGACTGGTTTACGCACGCTATTTCTTCAGGCTGCCCGCTCAGATCAAAGAGCTGTTGGTCTGATCGCTGACCCCTGGCTGCTTGCTGGTTTTCTCCTTGCTGGTGATACGGCTGACATGTCTATTGTCGGTTGGTACCTCCCCAAGTGGACTCTCGATGACGAGGACCTGGATCGCCTTTTGGCTATTGACCGGTTCTCAGTTCTGGGTCGGCGATTCGCTGGTCTCGCCGTAGACATCGAGTGGAACCGCGATGACCTCGGTGCCATTGAACGTTCGGATCGTTTGGAGGAGCTCTCAGATCGACTCCGACGTACAGTGGGCGACGACCCGCTGGGGGCAATTGTCATGCCGCCAGTGGTCACCGATGAAATCAATCCAGCATTTTGGCCGGGGTTTCCTTGGGATGAGTTGTCGTGGCGTTATGACGTATGGCTACCCATGGGTTACTGGTCCTTCCGTACCGCCGAACATGCCGATCCTGCCTTCTATACGTCCGACAACATCCGTCGGGTGCGGGCCAACCTCGGCAACGAGGCCGCTGTCATTCACGCAATTGGGGGGATTGGAGCCTCTGACGGCACCGCCTTAGTGGATCCGGGCGAACCGTTGGCTTCAGTTGACGATCTCCAGCCATTTGTAGATGCCCTAGTTCGAGAACGTTCAATCGGTGGGTCAATCTACGATTGGGCCTCTATGGGTGTCGACGCCCGAGTTGCTCTTGGTGAGAGCATGGCCAAGTTTTTCCCTACGGGGGAGTCGTTGGGCTGAGTCGCAGTGGTCATCGGTACCTCTAATTTCTTGGACTTTGACCGCCAGTGGCCGTTTGGATCTATTCCGAAGCGACTCTGGGTGTGTGGTGGGTTGTCGAGCGGTGTGATGAATCCAGTGTGGTGATTGGCCAGCGCGCGCCGATCGCGTAGCATGGTGCGTCCAGATTGACTCTTGGCTTTGCAAGGGTCGAAGAGGGGAAGGCGGCAACTCATGATGGAACGGCGCGGCGCGGCTACTCCCACGGGCACGACGCCTACTTCGACTCGGTCGTTCGGTGTCAGCCGGCGTGAGAACCACGACGCCTCAGCGTTCTATGATCGTTTCACCCCACCGGTACTGTCTGACGACGACGTGGTGGCTCAGGCTCCCGACCTGGGTGATGGTTGCCTGAATGGTGACTCGCGTGACATGCACCAACTCCCTGATTCGTCGGTGGCGTTGGTGGTGACCTCACCGCCCTACTTCGTCGGCAAGGACTACGAGCTGGAGATGGAACGCGATGGGGTTCCCACCTCCTACTTGGAATACCTCGTGATGCTACGTGACGTATTTGCCGAGTGTGTGCGTGTCCTTGAGCCGGGTGGTCGGATCGCCGTAAACGTTGCCAACCTAGGACGTAAGCCTTATCGCAGCCTTTCGGCTGACGTGATCCGGATTCTTCAGGATGAGCTCGGGTTGCTGCTCCGGGGTGAAGTGGTGTGGCAAAAGGCTGAGGGGGCAACCGGGTCGGTGGCCTGGGGTTCGTTCCGTCGAGCCGCCAATCCGGTGTTACGTGACATGACCGAGCGAGTAGTGATAGCGAGCAAGGGACGTTTTGATCGTGCCGTTTCGGTTTCCCACCGCAACCGCGATGGTTTGCCGTCAGAGAGCACTATTACCACTGACGAGTTCATGGAAGCCACCCTTGATGTATGGCGTATCGACGCTGAACAAGCCACTCGAGTCGGGCATCCTGCACCGTTTCCCGTCGAGTTGCCACGGCGACTCATAGACCTCTACACCTACCGGGACGATCTCGTTCTGGATCCCTTTCTCGGGTCTGGCAGCACCCTGGTGGCTGCTGCCCGCTCTGGCCGTCGCGGGGTGGGCTACGACCTGGACGCCGAGTACGTGACTTTGGCCAAGCAGCGGCTAACCGATGAACGTTGCCGCCTAGATGAAGAACCAGTCGCTGCGTGGCGCCGGGCGGACCTCACGGATGTGGTGATCACCCAGGAAGGGTTATTCGCTGACACCGGGGTGGTTGGACCCGAACAGGCGCTCGACCGGGCGACGGCGTCGGGAAAAAAGGTGGTGGATATTGCTGAGGCTGCGCTAGTCGAAGCGGGTTTTGAAGTTGTGAAAGCACCAGCGATCCGACGCGACTTGGGTCTTCAATTCCCATTTCTTGTGACTGACGGCCGCTTGGGTCGACAGTGGTATATCGACGTTGCTGGGGCATTCACTAACGCCCGTGCTGGGATGCGGCGCGCTGACGTGCTGTGGCGGACATTGGGTCGGGCTCACGTACTGTTTAGTGGTCACGGTGCAAACGGCGCCACCGGAAAACCTCGGCTGCTAGTCCTTACGCCAAGGTTGCCAAGGGCCGGTGCCGAGGGTGACCGAGCCTTGCGAGCCGCCGGAGGCCATGGAGTGTTCGACGTGTTGGAGTTGTTCGACGGGGCGGCTGTTGAAAGGCTTCGTCACTATGCAGAGAACTGCCCTGACCGGCCACTGCCCGGATTTTGGAGCGTTGACGAGGTGGAGGCCCGCTTCGCCTGATTAGTGGGCTGGTCCATCTGAAGCGCTCACGAACGCCACTTCGAACAGGGTGGGCCACCGCTTGCCGGTCAGCAGGAATCGTCCGCTGCCCGGATCATGTGCGATCCCGTTTAAGACATCATCAGTGCCTAACGATGACCGGTCAGTCAACAGACTCGAGGCGTCGACGACTCCAGTGACTCGACCGGTAGCTGGGTCAATGGCCACGATGGTGTCGGTTAGCCAGACGTTGGCCCAAACCGTGCCGTCCACACACTCAAGTTCGTTTAGACGTTTCACAGGTTCTCCATCTAGAACCACGCGTACCTCGGTAAGCCTCGACAGGTCGTCAAGTCGACGAATCGTCAAGGTTTCTGAACCGTCAGACATCGCTAACGTCGCTTCGTCGAGACGGCAAAGCCCCCAACCTTGCCCGTCGTAGGTGTGGACGTCTATCGGAGTTGGGCCTGCTAGATCCCAGACGACTGCCTGACCGGCTTTCCATGTGAGTTGAATCGCTAGCCCATCACCGATTGCTGTAAGGCCTTCCCCGAACCATCTGGGGTCTATGTTTCCAGATCGTAAAATATCTCCTGTGGACAGCTCAACTTGACGAACGCCTGACTTTCCATATTCACCGGTTGACTCCCATAGGTTTCCATCAACAATCTCAAGACCTTGGGTGAAGGCCGTCGGATCGTGTGGGTAGGTAGCAACGACTTGGGTTATGAAGCGTTGCGCCGAGATGTCGGGTAAAGAGGCGTCTGCCTCATTGCTGGAACCAGCAAAATTGCATGCACTGGTTAGCAGGAACAAACAGAATGCACCCGTCAGCGCGTTTCGGCTCTCCATAGTTCTTGGCCTCTCGTGTCGCCTGTTCGGGTCTTGGACGACAAGAATGTCTACTCTGTCCGGACGCGGTGATCGTAGGACTTATCTAATGGGTTTCGAAAATGCCAGCCCTGATGGCGGCAAGATTAAAAGAGGGAATGTTTCGGCATCCTGGTTGGACTGGGGTGGCGATGGTGAGCCGTTGGTCTTGCTTCACCCCAATGGCTTTTGTGCAGGAATCTACGACCCACTGGCCCGCCGGCTAGCAGACCGTTATCGAGTGGTCGGAATTGATCTTCGGGGTCATGGTGCCAGTGGAGATGTGGTAGACGCTGCGATTTTAGGTAATGACGACATGGCGCTAGATGCCCTGGCGGTCATCGACCACCTTGGATTTGAACACTTCGCTTTAGTGGGTGTGTCCTCGGGTGGTGCGGTGGGTGGTGAGATTGCTGCGGTGGCCCCCGAACGGGTTGCAGCACTTGTGCTGTGTGAGGCCATAGCAATTGATGCTCGATCTAGCCAGATCGAGCACTTCGCCCATACTGAGGATGATCACCCGTTGGCGGTAGGTGCCCGTCGGCGTCGAGATGTATGGGATGACCGCGCCTCGGTGCTGGCTTCTTATGGATCGCGCGCCCCGTTAGATCAACTTGATCCAGCGGCGCTAGCCGGGTACGTACGTTGGGGCTTTCGAGATAGGTCTGATGGACGGATTGAGCTCTCGTGTCGCCCGGAGACAGAGGCTCTGGTGTTTGGAAATTCAGTTAGGCATGGCCCGGTTGAGTCGTTTGAGGCGCTCCGTCGTGTGGCGACGGATGGTCGAGTTCCTGCGGCTGTATTGGCCGGGAGCACCTCGGGGCTCGATGTGGCCTGGTTTCGGGCTCAGGCCGAAGTGCTGGGTGTCGGGCTTCAGATGGTCGAGGGAGGGCATTTTTTCTTGTTCGAAGATATTGCCAGAGGCGTTGCTCTTCTTGAAGAGAATCTGGCTGCATTAGAGGTCGCAGGAACTCAGGCGAGTGGATCGGTTGGCAACCAATGAATAGTGCCCGGAGCAAGAGTATGCATCCGGTAGATGTAGCCAACCGAATTATTGATACGGGTGCATCAGAAAAACCCAACAGACTTACCAATGAGCTCTCTGTCATTGTCGACGATGTGGCGGTTGTCGAATCGTTTTCTCACTGTTGGGCTTTGCGTACTGAAGAAGGCCTGGTATGCGTGGACGCTAGCAATGCACGCACAGGGCCTGCAGTTGTAGGGGCGCTACGGGGCTGGACCGACGAGCCGTTTCACACCCTCATCTATACCCACGGCCATTTGGATCACGTGGGCGGAAGTGGGGCGTTTGTCGCTGACGCAAATAGAAACGGGATTAGTCGACCTCGAGTTGTTGCCCATAAGGCGCTGCCTGCCCGGTTGGAGCGTTACCGACAAACGGCAGGCTGGAATATGGCCATCAATCGCAGACAGTTTGGTGGTGTAAAGGCTGGGGTCGGGCTTATCGGGGCCGGTGAGAACTTTGTACCCAGAGATGTTGTAGAACCCGACATGACCTATGACGAGATTGCCCATGTTTCGGTTGGCGGGCGGGATCTGGAACTGCATCATGCTCGTGGGGAAACCGATGACCACACGTGGGTGTGGGACCGGCGTGATCGGTCTGTCTATTCCGGTGACTTCGTCTTGTGGGTATTTCCGAACGCCGGAAACCCGCAGAAGGTACAGAGGTACCCGATTGAGTGGGCAGCGGCATTACGCAAGATGATCGCTGTCGGTGCCGAGCAGGTATATCCGGCGCATGGATTACCAATTGTGGGCAGAGAGCGAGTTGAACTGGTGCTAGGTGATATAGCGGAGGCCCTAGAGTTTCTTGCCGACTCAACACTCGCTCTAATGAATGAAGGAGCCACGATTGATGACATCATTCATTCGGTTCGGGTCCCAGAGCACCTTCGAGATCAACCATGGCTGGTTCCGCAATATGACGAACCAGAGTTCGTAGTACGAAACGTCTACCGCCAGTTCGGTGGTTGGTGGGATGGTAATCCTGCCAACTTGAAGCCTGCCCCTGAGGCTGCCGTTGCCACAGAGGTCGTGGCTTTAGTCGGCACTGTGGACCTGTTGGTCAATCGTGCCTTGGAATTGGCCGACGAGGGTGAGGTCCGCCTCGCGTGCCATCTCATTGAAATGGCGGTGGCCGCTGAGCCAGAAAGTGAGGGAGCGCAGCAAGCCCGAGCTGACATCTACTGGCTTCGGCGAGCGGCCGAACGTTCATTGATGTCCAAGGGTATTTATACGGCAGCAGCGCGAGAGTCTGAAGAGGCACTGCTCAAGAACGGGTCTGTCGAGTAGTTGGTGTAGGTACTCGGCGATGCAGGAGATTCCCTGACTGGAGGATTTGCCCGTCAGCCCAGGTGCAGCTGGCCATTGACGGGGAGAAAGGGCTCCCCCGAGTCGATGGCCAGGAGTGTGGCGGTGGCTAAGCCAGGGGCGGGATCCAGGGTCCCCAGAGCCGACGCAAGGTGTGCTGTGGATCGGATTCCCACTGAGCTCTCCAACAGAGAGGTCAACACCACAGGGAGCCCGGCCTCGGTGGCGGCCTGGGTCGCAGACGCTGTCAGTTGAGGTCCTCCCAACGCGCTGGGCTTCAGTACCACAATGTCTGCACTGCCGAGCTTTATTGCGCGATGCAGGTCGTCAATGGTCCGAACTGACTCATCGGAGGCGACCGGAACGGGTGAGTTGACTCGTACGGCGGCCAGAGCCTCTAGACCTCTTACAGGTTCCTCGATGAACTCCAGGTGGTACCTGTCGAGCCGGGTTAGGTGATCGATGGCCTCACTGAGGCCCCAAGCCCCGTTTGCATCGAGTCGAATTTTTGCATCGCCGACCGCTGAGCGCACAGCGGCGACTCGAGCGATGTCTTCGGAGAACGGTAGTAAGCCGACCTTGAGCTTCACCGTCTTGTAACCGACTTCCACCGCAGCACCGGCGGAATTGGCTGCTTGTTCTGGAGTCTGGCCATTGATCAGGGTGGAAACTGGTATTACCTGAGGGCTACCGGGACTAATTAGGTCATGAAGTGGTCGCCTAGCAATCTGGGAGGCGAGGTCAAGCAGGGCGGTGTCAACAGCGGCCCGCGCTGTTGGTCGCCCGATCAAGTGGCCTGGGTTGCTGTCGCTTGCCCATTCATGGAGGGCGTTTTCAACGTCTTGGAGGGTCTCGGATGTGAACCCTGCCAGCGGAGCGGCTTCTCCAAGCCCGAAGTTTCCTGACGCGTCGGCGGCGGTCAGAATTATTACGTCTCGCGTATCCACTGGGCCATGGACGGTTGGTATCGGATAGTGAAACTGGAGTGTGGCTCGTTCGAGCTGGATCTCACGAACGTCGAGTAGGCCTGGGTCGAGAATCACGGACTTTCCACCTGATCTAGGAATTTCTGGATTACCTGCATTACGTGGTTGGGATTTTCGAGGTGTGCAGCATGACCAGCGTGAGGAACGACCCCGATGGTGGCTCTGGAAAGGGCGGCCGCCATGCGAATTGCAATGGATCGGAACTTTGGGTCTTCTTCACCTGCTAGCAGTAGGACGGGTACATCAATGTTCGCTAGGTGGTGCCACTGGGATGGCTGGGCACCGGTTCCGGCACCCCGGAGGCTGCCAGCTAGACCATCAGGATCGTTGGTCAACCGTTGGGCTCGAGCTGCCGCTAATGCATCGCTGCCTAGACGGCTCTGACTAGCGAATATTGGACTGGCCATCCAGCGATCCACAAAGGCGGTTAGCCCATGTTCAAGAAGATCATTGGCCAACTCGTCGTCAGCTCGACGTCGAGCGGCTCGTTCTACCGGGTCAGACAGTCCCGGAGAAGCACCGATCAGCGAGAGGGAAGCAATGCTGTCCGGGTATCTCGCTGCTAGACCGACCGCTATCCGACCTCCCATGGAATAGCCGATTACGTGGACCGGCCAGAGTTGGTGCTGGCTTAGGACCTGGGCAACAGCGTCAACGGTGTGTTCGAAGCCAAATGCTTGAAAGTCGTCAACGACCTCGTTGTGACCATGCCCGGGTAGGTCGACGGCAACCACATGACGGACGTTGATTAGTGGATGGGCAACAGGCCACATGGTGGCCGTCGACCCGGTAAAGCCGTGCAGAAGGGCGACCGGGCGACAGTCCTTCCTCCCTGAGGTTGGCCCATCGAACTCGACATGCAGGCGAGGTTTTTTTGTAAAAGTCACTTACCTGCCCCTAGGTCGTGAAGTGCATAGTCGACCACACGAGTCGCTTCGCGGTGGAGCTTGACGTTGATAGCTGCATCAGTCTTGATGTGCACGACGTGTAAGCCGGGTGCACCTACTGAGCCGACGAGCGCTGTCTCAAGGGTGAGCCGGTCGGTTGGCTGATGGTAGGTGGCGTCGGCCAGGGCGGCAGCATGGGAAAGGTCTAGGCCATGGGGAGTGTGAAAGAGTCGGTGGTGATCGACGTGCTCCTGATTCGCTATTGGTAGAAACGAGAAAATCCCACCGCCGTTGTTGTCGACTACTACTACCGTGAGGTCGATATTTAGTCGCCGAGCAGCGACGAGGCCGCCGAGGTCGTGGAGCACGGTGAGATCGCCGGCTAGCAGCACCGTCGGGGCCACCGAACCGGCAGCTATCCCCATGGCCGATGAGACCTGCCCGTCGATCCCGTTGGCACCCCGGTTGCCACAAATGGACCA
The DNA here is from genome assembly GCA_963933065.1 of uncultured Acidimicrobiaceae bacterium. Taxonomy (GTDB): domain Bacteria; phylum Actinomycetota; class Acidimicrobiia; order Acidimicrobiales; family MedAcidi-G1; genus UBA9410. The sequence continues at coordinate 20,617 of CAWVUB010000020.1, forward strand.
ATCTCGGACGTCAACTGGCAGGAAGGCATCAAGATCACGAAGTGGCATGGAATTGCCGGCCACCAGAGTGACGAAATCACCAAGCGTGGCGTCTAGGGCGGATACCACACCGGGTTCGTCAAACGGAGCGTCGGTGACGAGGTTTGCCACGGCCGATGCGGCGGTTGTTTCGGCTTCCATCCAAACGCGAGTCCAGTTGGTGGCTTGGTTTTCACTAGAGATCCGTCTGGCGAGCCGATCGGCTAGTTGACCTGGTTCTGCGGCTAGCCGATCAGTAACTCGGAGGGCGGGGTCGGGAAAACGTCCGATGTGGTCGACGGCCACAACACGTTTGGCGCCTACCCGGTCCAACCAAAGGTGATAGCCCTTACTGGTGGGCATCCCACCGAACTGGAGTACTACGTCGGGCCGGTGGTCGTCGGCCCAAGAGGATCGGAGCAAGTGATCGCCGGTTGCTATTACCGGAGCATTGGCTACGTGTGGTCCTCGGCGAAGGCCAGACACAGGGTCGGCCAATATGGGCCAACCTGTTCGACGGGCCAACTCAGCGAGCGCCACTCGACCGGTAGGTGAAGGGTCCATGGGTCCGGCCATGATTAGCCCCCGCTCGGGACGCGTATCGCCTGCTACTAGATCGGCCAAGCAACCCAACTCGACAGGGGGACTGTCCGGTGGAAGGGGAAGTAAACCAATGGAGTCCGGATCAATGGCTGGTGGCTCTAGTGGCTCGCGTAACGGCACGTTCAGGTGTGCCGGGCCGGGGATCGGCCGAGTTGCCCGAACCACAACTTGGTGAGCAACTGAGGCTGCCTCGCCGGGAGCCTCGGTACCCGGCACCGCTGTGGTTGCGGCCCACCGTACGTGGCTGCCGTAGATGCCTTCTTGGTTGATGGTCTGGGGAGCGCCGACACCTTGTAGTTCTGGGGGGCGGTCAGCAGTTAGAACCACAAGAGGAACTCCAGAATGGAAGGCTTCGATGACTGCTGGAAGGTAGTTGGCAGCTGCAGTACCTGAGGTGCACAAGAGGACAACCGGCCGCCCGGTGACTCGAGCTAGTCCCAGAGCGAAGAAACCGCCCGCCCGCTCGTCAAGATGCATGGAAACTTCGAGGCCGGGGGTGCGGTCGGCGGCAACCGTCAAGGGGGTCGAGCGCGAGCCCGGGGAGGCGGCCACATGGGCCACTCCGCATGCTGCTAGTTGGGCGAACAGGGTACGACACCAAGTCTGGACGGCCATCGGCTCCGACTTCGGGAGACGTGTCATGAGACTGCTCTTTCAGCAGCGAGCACTAGTCCAAGGAGAGTACGGAGTTTGACGTCAGTCTCCGCGAGTTCACGGTCAGGGTCCGAGCCGGCCACTACGCCGGCGCCGGCATACAGCGTTGTGCCGTCACGGTGGATTAGTCCGGTCCGGAGGGCGACTCGGAACTCACCGTTTCCCATTGCATCCAGCCATCCGACGGGACTGGCAAACCAGCCGCGTTCCATGCCCTCGTGAGTTGCCCGGAGTTCTGCAGCCGGCTGGCCCGGGTAGCCGGAAACGGCTGGGGTGGGGTGGAGAGCGCCGACCAGTTCCAGCAAGCCGACGCCTTCGGGTAGTTCAGCGTCAATGGGTGTGTGGAGGTGCTGGATTCCGTGGAGTTGCAAGAGCACGGGGTTTCGGGGATGACGGTGGCTCACCCCGAGACCGTCTAGTGCCCGATCGATGGCCTCTACCACCAGAGAGTGTTCGGCTCTTTCTTTAGGGCTTATTAGCAGCCCTTGACCGAGAGAGGCATCGATGGCTCGGTCGGTATCACGGGGTGCCGATCCGGCGAGCGCAGCGGTGTGTAGGTGCCCAGTGTGCACTGCGGCTAACCGCTCTGGTGTCGCTCCAACGAACACGGCAGCACCTCCGCTAGGCCGCACGGCCAGGGTCGCGCACGTTGGGTAAGTGACCCGTAAGGCAGCGAGGAGTGCGGCCAACTCCGGTCGGTGGCTAATTTGAATGGAACGACACGGTACGGCCTTTTCTAACTCGCCTCGTTCGATGGCGGCTAAGGCCAAGCGCACCAATTGGCGGTAGTGCTCGCGGGCTGCGAGATCCGTGTGGTCGAAGGGTTCTGCGGTTGCAGTGGTGGATGGAGACGGGATGTTGAACATTGGTGTGGGTCGGTCGTGGTGGTCGACTCGAGTCATCCATGTCCGTCCGGCGTGGCGAGTTATTTGAACAGCGGGTAGCACAAGTCTTCCAGCGCCGAAGGCAGACCAAGAGGTAGACGATTTGGGTGGGTGGTGGTCGAAACCGAATCCCGCGGCGAGCCTCATCGCCGGAGCTCCCATTGGGGCGTCAATTTCTATGCCGTCCCATATGAGGGCTATCGCCGTTGCGGCATCGGCAAAGCGGCCAGCACCCTCAACATCGACGACAGCAGCGGTTCCGAGACCAACCCACGCGGTGTCGTCGTCGGGCACCTCCCAATACCAGGCCTCATCGTTGGTAGGAGCGGCTGCTAGCCAGGCCAACGGGTCAACTGCTGGCCCAGCGTGTAACTCGATAGTGGTGGCTCGCATCATTTCGGCGGGTTTGAATGAGTCGGCATTCGCGGTCAGCGCCATCGGACGTCAACCTCGAGACGGTCAGCGTTGGCGGCCAGCAGGGCATCAGCCAAGTTCAACCCTCCACCATCTCGTTCGCCAGCCTGATCATGGGCCCGAGATACCAGCGTCCGGTGGAAGTGCTGGGCGACTAGGCGGGTGACTGCTGGCAAAAGAGAACGGACTACTTCGACCAGAAGATCAGCTTCCTCATGATCAGAGCGCACATGGAGATCGAACAACTTGACGGCTCGTTCGACCACCTTGTCTACATGGGCGCCGTGGTCGATAGCCAGCGCCACCAGTTCGTCGAGTGGAACGCCTGCGGCGCTTATGGCTAGTCCGGCCCGCACCATTGAGACTGACCCTTCGTCGAATCGAGGCTCGGGTTCGGAGGCGATCGGCGCAAGGAGACCGTTGTCTACTAGTAGGGCGACTAGACCCTCGGGTACTTTGGCCTGTCTGGCCACTTCGGAGCGTGAAAGGCTGCGGTCTAGTGCCTCGTCGGCAAGGCGTCGGAGATCATCGATGACACCCGTTGGAGGCCCCTCGGCTCCGAGGGTGCCGATCTGGGCAAGAGTGAAGCCGTCGCTGGCTAGGCGGCGGATTTCGGCTAAACGGACTAGGTGTGCATTGGAGTAGATGGCACGACGGCCGTGTTTTTCTGGTGCATCCAGCAGGCCTAGCCGTTGGTAATAGCGCACGGTGTCAACGCCCAGACCTGTTGCCGAGGCCACTTCGTCCACGGTGAGTCCGGAGGGAGAGTGCTCGTCTTCAAGATTTGCATCAACCATGCGTCAATTGTACGAGTAGCAACTCTCAGTGTCACTACTTATATCGTTAGATCTACCTACCTCTAGCGTGAGGCCGGATCGGGTATTGATGGGCCACAGATGCCACGATGGGGTAATGGAAAGCCGATCAGGAGCGTTGCCGCCAGTCGATTACATAGCCCTGACTAGAGATCGGTACGACGCCTTGGGCTACCCGCCCTATCAGTGGGCTGAACCTACCGAGCCGCCACCGTGGACTCCGTTAGTCCGCCCGTTGGCTGATTGCACCGTGGCTCTGATTGGTTCGGGTGGGGCCTATCGAGAGGGCCAAGTGGCGTTCCACTGGAAGGACGACACCGGGCTGCGGGAGATTCCGTCGGCCGAGCCGGCCGCAGATATCCGCATAACCCATTTTGCCTACGATCTTGAGCCGGCGCGCGCTGATCCGAACATTGTCTTTCCTGTAGACCGTCTACACGAGTTGGTGGACGAAGGAGTGATCGGCGGCCTCGCTCCCACTGCGCTTGGGTGCATGGGTGGGATCTATTCAGCACGTCGGGCTACAGAAGAACTGGCGCCTGCCGTTGTTGCGGCGGTTCTGGCCATGGATGTCGACCTTGCATTGTTGGTGCCCGTTTGACCGGTTTGCCACCAGACCGTTGGTCTGGTTGCGAGGGCACTAGAGGCTGCCGGCATACCGTCTCTCTGCTTGACCTCTGCCTACAGCATCACCGCGTCGGTTAATCCACCACGGGCCGCATTCTCGGACTTGCCGCTCGGCCACACTGTGGGGCGCCCTCATGACCCGGAGTTTCAACGCAACCTGCTGCGGCGTGCCTTCGCCGCAGCAGAGGCTATGGATCTCCCAGGAACCATCACCTCTACCGGCATGTCGTGGGACTCAGAGGGCGATTGGAAGCGTCGGGCAACCCCAACAGGGATAGAAGCTGAGGGTAGAGCATCTGATGGAAACACGAGTGGAAACAGTGACACTCGCAATGAAAGGGTTGACGTGCCGCAGTACCAGTACGAGTCCGACCGTGTAGCCGCTGAGCCCTCTCCTTGATCATTCTGCGATCTTGTGCCTGTCGCCGCTGATCTCCAACCATTGCTTGACCTGATAGCAGGTCGAAAAGAGCCCAGCCACCCTTTCGACCTCCAAGAGCGACGAGATGGATACCGGGCGATCTGCACCAGCGGCCAGCACCTGGCGGCTGAGGTCACGGAGGTTTCTGACCGGAATCTGCCAGGGCCGGAAGGCGACCTGCCGATCCGGATCTACCGGAATGAGTGGTGTGGTGACAGGGCCCCAGTCGTCCTCTACTTGCATGGCGGTGGATGGACGATCGGTGACTTAGACGGCTACGACGAGCAGTGTCGTGCGGTCGCTTCGACGAGTGGTGCCGTTGTGGTGGCTCTCGAGTACCGGCTGGCCCCCGAGTTTCCGTTTCCGGCGGCTGTCGACGACGCCTGGGCGGCTCTCTGCTGGGTATCTGAGCGTTCAGAAGAACTTGGGATT
>CAWVUB010000021.1:0-25346 GCA_963933065.1 uncultured Acidimicrobiaceae bacterium
CGGACTGGATGTAACCAGACGCCCAGTTCGCACGACACATCGTCAAGTCCACACCCACACCAGGCATAGCTACTGCTACTTCTTCTTCAGCGTATGCACCGTCTCCGATGTCGTCGTAGGACATCGTGAACGCCGTACCGAAGTACTTGGTATTCAACGCTGCCAGAGTGCCGTCGTCCTTCATGGCCTGGATGGCCTGGTTGAACGGATCTACCAGGTCGCTGCCCTCGGTGAAGGCCCAGCCCAGGGGATCGGACTGGAGAGACTCGGCGAGCATGTCCACATCGTCTGCGTTCTCACCCTGGTAACCCTGACCTGCGACGTCATCCATGATTACGGCGCACACATCGCCGGTGACCAGAGCCTGCACGGCAAAGGCGAATGACTCGAACGCCACGATTCGGTTCTCACCGACCACGTCTACTGAAAGGTCGTAGTTGGTAGTGCCGGTCTGCGATCCTACGTTGCAGTCCGACGCCTCAAGGTCTGCTCGAGAGCCGATCTCCGAGTCGCCCTTGGACACCAGCATCTTCTGCTCGGTGCTGATGAAGCTGATCGAGAAGTCAACAACTTCATCGCGCGCCTCGGTGATCGTGATGCCGCCACCGGCCATGTCGAACTGGCCCTCGCCTGTGGCGATGATCGTACCGTCCCAGGCAAACTCCTGAAAACTGGGAACGCAGTTAAGTCGGGCACAGACCTCGTCCATGGCGTCGTAGTCCCAGCCCGTAGCCACACCGGTGTCAGCCGGGATGTAGGCGAATGGCAGGTAGGCGTTGTCAACTGCGATTGTCACGACGCGACCTTCTAGGTCGGGCATGACTACCACTGCTTCTCCGGGTACCTCAGAAACGATGATGGAGCCGCTGGCGATTTTCGCCTTGAGAGCGTCTAGCTCTCCAGTGATGTCGTCTACGAAGCCACCGCTGGTGGCGTAGCCAACTCCGTCGTTGGAGAGGTTGAACATGACCGCTCCACTCTGGAAGTTGCCTTCACCCTCTGCCTTGATGACGTCGAACACGGATACGTCCATGTTTTTCATCATTGAAGTCAAGAGGTATTCCTTAACCGAGTCGTCGACCACGTTGTACTGGTCAGAGTCCACGCCAATTGCCCAGACCTTCGAACCGGAGTCCTCCGTATGGGACTTCGCGGCCTCGAACACACCGAAGCCGGTTCCGCCGGCTGCCTGATAGATGATGTCGGCACCCTTCTCGTACATAGAGAGTGCGATCTCACGTCCTCGATCAGGAGCGTTGAACCCATCAAAGTCTGGTGGTTCGGTGACGTACTCAACCATGACTGTCGCATCGGGGTTGGTTTGAGCAACACCAGCAACGAAGCCGGCTTCAAACTTTTGAATTAGCGGGAAGTTTACGCCACCAATAAATCCGATGACGTCAGCGCCGGTCTTCATTCCGGCCGCTGCGCCCACAAGGAATGAACCTTCGTGTTCGGCGTACAGCAGTGATGCCACGTTTGGAGCGTCAACAAAGCCATCAATGATTGCGAAGTTTGTATCCGGGTACTCGACTGCGACCTCTGCCATTGCGACGTCAAACAACCAGCCGACACCGATTACCAGATCGTTGGACTCGGCCATCAGGCGGAGAAGTTCTGGCCTGTTCGAGCCATCCGCATTAGGTGAGGCATCTGAGATGTTGGCCCCGAGTTCGTTGGCTGCTTTCTCGAGACCTGCATAGGCCATGTCGTTGAATGACCCGTCGCCACGGCCTCCAATATCAAAGACCAGACCAACATTGACCGGGTCTGCCGGTGGTACTGGAGCCTCTGTCGCTGCGGGTGCTTCGGCTGGTGCCGACGTAGTTGCCGCTGGTGCGGCATCGTCGGTATCGCTGCCGCACGCCGATACAACCAGGGCAAACCCCAGCATCACAGCGAGCAGGCTGGTGAATCGCTTACTCATGAACCCCTCCGGTTCCTTCGTGGCTTAAATTGCTCAGTTGACGACGTCCAGTCGCCATGGGACCCCTGACCGTAGCCCGTCCTGTGACCGATCGCACAAGTGACTGATCACTTGACCTAATAGGCCACTAGCCAAATAGTTGGTTAGTAGCGGCATTTACGGATCGATTAACCCCTCATCGGGGGTGGTGGTTTAGTGAAGATCAGCAGGAGAACTGGTGGCGGTCACTGTTGTGACAATTCCACCACGGACCTGTTGGGCCAGTCCTACCGTTACCGGGACGTCCACCGCAGCGGCCAGGCGTGCAGCAATCTCGGGGGCCAAGTGCTCAGCGAAGATGCCGCGACCATCGAAGGTTCGGAGGTACAACTTGAGCGATTTAGTTTCGAGACAAAGTTCAGCCGGGACATATTGGATATCGATTGTGTAGAAGTCGGGCTGCTCTGTGACCGGACACACAGCGGTCAGTTCCGCCGAACGAAAGTGCACGAGGTCTAATGGACCAGCAACGTGAAACGTGTCGAGACGTTCGCTGGGAAGAGCGTCGGGACGGCCGAGAACCGGCTCGTCTAGGCGCGCCATAACGGTAGTTTTCAGCTGTTGCGGCCCATATTGGGCTTGGTGCCATGGTTGGCTTTTTTCCGGCGGGCGTTGGCTTTTTGCCTGCTAGTGCGCTTTGACATGGTGATAAGGCTAGCGGAGTTGGTCATCGGAACCGCCAAGCCAGCCATGGCCATCGGTGGGCCTCGGTCACATACCTGTCGGCCATCCGGCGGTCGGTCCTAGCCTGAGGTGGCCGGCCCCTGTTCGGCAACCGGCCGGATGTCGAGTCGGAGACAATGCCGAAGCCGGGAGGGTTCAGGTGGAGCGTTTTGGATTTGTTGGTCTGCCTAACGCTGGCAAGTCATCGCTCTACAACGCGTTGGCGGGTGGCGGGGCGCTAGCCGCACCGTACGCATTTGCCACCACCGATCCGAACATCGGCGTAGCCAAGGTACCCGACGCTCGCCTAGATCGACTAGCGCAGATGAGTGCCTCTAGAAAGATCGTTCCGGCCAGCGTGGAGTTCGCTGATATCGGCGGACTAGTCGAGGGTGCTTCTCAGGGGGAAGGTCTCGGCAACAAGTTTCTGGCTGGGATACGCGAAGTTGACGCCATCGTTTTTGTGCTTCGGGCCTTTCGTGATATCGACGTACCTGGCCCCGCTGACCCTCTGGAACACCTACGCATTGTCGAGGTGGAACTAGCGCTGGCTGATCTCGAAACCACAGAGAAGCAGTTCGACAAGGTGCGTCGAGCAGCGAAGGGGGACTCGTCGCTGGCACCCACCGTGACTGCTCTCGACAAGGCGGTCAGCCGATTAGCCGAGGGTGTGCCGTTGTATCGAAGTGATCTCTCCGGAGTTGACCGTGCTGCTCTCCAACCGTTCTTCTTGCTGACTGACAAGCCGGTCTTAGCAGTGGTGAACCTCGACGAGGAGCAGGTGATGGATCCGGCCCCAGTTCTGTCACCGGTTATTGGTGAACTCGAGGGTGCTACCACTGTCGAGGGAGAAGGAGCTCAAGTCCTCGGCATGTGTGTGCAGCTGGAGGCTGAAGCCGCTCTGCTAGCCGAGACTGACCGAGCCGAGATGCTGGAAGGATTGGGCCTCGGCGAGGGTGCTCTGCCGATTTTTGCCAGGGCTGTCTATCACTTGCTGGGCCTACGTACGTACTTCACGACCGGTGAGCAGGAGAGTCGGGCGTGGACCTTTCGGGCTGGGTCGACGGCCCCCGAGTGCGCCGGTCGTATCCATACTGACTTTCAACGAGGCTTCATTCGAGCTGAAACCATCCGCTGGGACACGCTGCTACAAGAGGGGTCATGGTCCAAGGCTCGTGAATCAGGTTTGGTTCGGAGCGAGGGCAAGGATTACCACCCCGAGGACGGCGATGTTATGGAATTCCGTTTCAACGTCTGATCGAACGCATTGCAGGGTGGGTCAGGCCTACGATCATGACCATGCCATGGTTGGTCCGAGGTGACTGGGCGTTAGCCGGTCTTGAGATGGTTGAGAGTCCGGTCAGTCGGGTGCTTGGCCCGTTTGATCAAACGTGGTCCGACGGGGTGACGCCGGTTCGACCTGACCAGTCAGTCCAAACCCTAGAAACGCCTTTTCCCGTTGATGTTGCTGACATGGATGCCGATCTACAGATCTTGGGCTCTACCCACATGGACTACAACTGGGCCGGACGACCGGTTCGACTGGTCCCGAAGACAGGAGGCTCTGCGAGTTCGGGCTTGCAGGTTAATAAAAGTTGGAGGTCCGCAACGCTGGCGAGCCATCTCATGTCAGTAGCGAGTCGGTGAACGGACTGGTGGTAGGCCAACTGGTACTGGTAGCTACTCCGATTGGCAACTTGGGAGACTTATCGCCCCGGGCCGTTGAGGTGCTGGCTGGAGCAGACCTTGTTGCCTGTGAGGATACTCGGCGAACCGGTCGTCTTCTTAAGCATGCAGCGATCACAGGACCAGACCTGCTTCGGCTCGATGAGCACACTGAGGAGCGGTCGGCCTCTGTGGTAGTGCGGCGAATTGGTGAGGGGGCGACTGTGGCCCTCGTGTCGGACGCCGGTATGCCTGGGATCTCCGATCCAGGCGAACGGGTCGTGCGGAGAGTGATCGAGGCTGGCCACCAGATTGTCGTCGTTCCTGGCCCTTCGGCTCCGGTGGCTGCCGTGGCGGCGAGCGGGCTACCCACTGACCGTTGGTGCATGGAGGGTTTCCTTCCCCGTAAGGGCTCGACTCGGTCTGGGCGCTTAGCCGAACTAGCAGTGGAAGAACGAACAATGGTGTTGTTCGAATCTCCGCATCGTCTTGCTTCCACTCTTGTCGACCTCGTTGAGAAATTGGGGCCGGACCGTCGAGCCGTAGTAGCTCGTGAACTAACCAAGATGCACGAAGAGTTCATACGAGGCACGTTGGCAGAATTGGCTGACCAGTTCACTGGACCACTGAAGGGGGAGATTGTGTTAGTGGTCGAGGGAGCCCCGCCGCCCTCGGAGATCGAGGACGACCGCATCCTCGTAGTGCTGTCTGAGGCTCAGGCAGGAGGGGCATCGACACGGGATGCGGCGGATGAAGCTGCACGTCGCCTTGGGGTTTCACGACGTCGTGCCTACCGCTTAGCCATCGAACGGTGATTCGACAACAATTCCTAGCTTGGTAACCGGCCTGCAGGCCCACCGCTAGCCTCGGAGGCGTGGCTGATCTACCTGCGGACGAGGGGCGCGCTGGAACGCCCGTGCTAGTGGCCGTGGCTTGGCCCTACGCCTCAGGGTCGCGGCACATAGGCCACCTAGCTGGCGCCTACCTGCCGGCTGACGTCTATGCCCGGCACCAGCGTCTGGTCGGCAACAGAGTGCTCATGGTGAGCGGTTCCGATGTCCACGGAACCCCGATCACCGTAAGAGCCGACGCTGAAGGCGTAACGCCGGCCGACATCGTTGACCGCTATCACAAGGAGTTCGTCGCTGATTGGGAGCGCCTCGGCATCACTTGGGACTGCTATACGTCAACGGGTACTGAGAATCATTCAGCGGTCACCCAAGATATTTTTATGCGCCTACTGGACAATGGCCATATCGACCGTCGAATCAGTGACCAGTACTACGACCTCGAGGCTGACCGCTTCCTACCCGACCGCTATATCGAAGGAACCTGCCCCCACTGCGACTATCCCGAGGCTCGTGGTGACCAATGTGAGGAATGTGGCCGGACCCTTGACCCTGAGGAACTTCTTTTTCCTTGCTCCAAGATCACTGGCTCAACCCCCGAACTTCGTTCCACCGAACACTTTTTTCTCCGACTCTCAGACTTCACGAACCAGTTGGGGGAGTGGTTGGACACGCGTGTTGGATGGCGCCGCCATGTTCTGAACTTCTCTAAGGGGTGGGTCGAGGAGGGCCTTCAGGACCGAGCTATTACCCGGGACCTCGATTGGGGCATCGAATTGCCGGTTGATGACCTTGGTCCCGGTAAGCGGATCTACGTCTGGTTCGAGGCGGTCATTGGCTACCTGTCGGCGACCAAGGAATGGGCGCAGCGGTCTGGCAACCCTGAGGCGTGGCGTGAATGGTGGGAGAGCCCCGACGCGCGGTCCGTCTACTTCATAGGTAAAGACAACATCCCCTTCCACACGATTATCTGGCCCGGAATGTTGATGGGGTACGGAGGGCTGAACCTGCCGACCGATGTTCCAGCCAACCAGTACGTAACGTTCAAGGGGGGTAAGGCGTCAGCAAGTCGCGGTGTTGGCCTGACGATCGGCGAGGCCCTTGAATTGTTTGAAACCGATGCGCTCCGGTACGCTCTGGCCGCCTCGCTGCCCGAGCAAAGCGACACCGACTTGTCGGTGGGTGAGATCGGGCGTCGTGTCAACGAGGAGTTGGTTGCCACCTGGGGCAACCTCGTGAACCGCGTGCTTTCAATGGTGTACAAGACTTGTGAGGGTTCGGTGCCTGAAGCGGGGGAGCGGACCGCTGAAGACTTCGCAGTGTTGGCACTGGTAGACGCAGCTTTGCAAACCATCACCGAGCAGATCGAGCGGGTCGAGCTACGAGCTGCCCTGCGGACCGGCATGGACGCTGCGGCAGCAGTGAATGCCTACTTAAACGCAACTGAGCCTTGGAAGGCGGCCAAAACTGACCCCGAACGGGCCCAGGTGGTGTTGGGTACTGCGTTGGCTGCTGTATCGGGCGTGAGGGTTGCTCTTTCGCCCTACCTGCCATTTAGCACTGCAGTGCTAAATGATCTGTTTGGACCCATCACACGCTGGGAGCGGGTAGAGCCAGTTCCCGGGTGTCCGGTAACCCGGCCCACGCCACTGTTCGTCAAGGTTGAAGTTGATGACCTTCTCGGTGGCGAAGCCGAGAAGTAGGCCAGTGGTGCCGCTCTGGTTCGACAACCACTGTCATCTTGGGACCGACGCCGACGAGGTGGTGGCCAGAGCTTTGGCTGGCGGCGTGGTGGGCATGGTCACCGTGGGTTGCGACTTAGCCGATAGTCGAGCGGCGGTGGCCACTGCACTGGCCCATAGAGCAGTGTGGGCAACCGCGGGGGTGCACCCACATGAGGCCAGCGCTGGTGTGGCCGGCCTAGCTGACCTGTTGACAGAACCAAAGGTGGTGGCGGTCGGAGAGACAGGGCTGGACTTTCACTACGACCATTCGCCTAGGAGCACTCAACGCGACGTGTTTGCCGCTCAGATCGGATTAGCCAACTCTTACGACCTGCCGCTGGTCATCCATACTCGTGAGGCTTGGGAAGAGACGTTTACCTTGCTAGATGAAGAGGGAGTGCCGGATCGAACGGTGTTCCATTGTTTTACTGGTGGTCCGCACGAGGCTCAAGAGAGCCTGGCACGCGGTGCCCTGCTGTCCTTCAGTGGAATCGTTACCTTCCGGACTGCCGACGACCTACGGGCAGCGGTGGCTGTCTGCCCATTGGATAAGCTCATGGTCGAGACCGACTCGCCATACCTGACGCCGGTGCCACATCGTGGAAAGCCCAATGAGCCAGTTCTCGTAGCTCTCGTGGGGGCTGCGGTGGCGGAAGCCATGAGTTGCACAGTCGAAGAGGTAGCCGAGGCCACTACGAACAACGCTAGGGCCTTCTACGATTTGATCTGATAGGTCTGTGTCAAGAGGTCATTCGTGTACGGGTGACTGATGACCAAGTGGACTAAGGGGTGCCCGGTCTTGCGTTGACCGGTGAGCGTCTCTATCGTCTTGACGACGATCCGGTCTAAAGCCGGTCGTGTCCGGAGGGGAAGGGACGGAGCTCTGGACGCTGAACCCACCGTAGAGCGGTGGCGTGTGGCCGTCGTGGCCTTGGCCACGATTGCTGCGCTGCCGCTGTTCGTACTCGAGAACCCGTCGTCGCCCGGTGCACTCACCGGGACGGCAGGCGCGGCCACGCCTCTCGTAGATGTCGCGCCCCGTATTGAGACCGTTGAACTGGTGGTAGATGCTTCCGCTCGGTTGCAGAACCGTAGCGTTGGTGCCGTCTTAAGCTCGCGGGCCCGAGACTGGCATGTCGCTCGCTCATCTCGCGAGGTGCAGCAACAGATGACGGTATTGGCGCGTGAGCATGAGGCCGAGGCGCTAGCCGCTGCTCAACTGATAGCCGACGACGAGTACGCCGAACAAGCCGAACTAGATGCCCTACTAGCAGCGAAACAGCTTGAAGCCGACCGTGAGACTGAACGGGCCCGTCTGCGTGCTGAGGAGTTGAAGCGTCGCGAGGAGGCCATGGCTACTCCTGGTCCAACGACCACCATCCCGTGGGATACCCAGCCACATCCCAATGGTCCGACCGACATCCAGTGGGAGGCACTTAGGTTCTGTGAGGCCACTGGTGACTACACGGCGGTGAATCCGACCGGGACCTATCGTGGGGCCTATCAGTTCAGCCGTCAGACCTGGGACTGGATAGCCGGCCTAAATTTTGAGCATCTGGTGGGTGTTGATCCGGCTGCAGCATCTCCCAGCGACCAAGATCACATGGCTCAGGCCCTTTACGACCTACGAGGGCGGGGACAGTGGCCAGTCTGCGGCCGCTACCTGCCTTAAATCTGCTTTCGGGCCCCAAACCTCATCTAACGTGACCCTCACCCGGACGCAGGTCCGAGTTTTACTGAATCGCTACGGCATCCGCCCTAAACGATCGTTGGGTCAGAACTTTGTAGTTGAACCCAACACGGTGAGGCAAATCGCTGGGTTGGCCAGAGTTGGCTCCGGTGATCGGGTGGTCGAGATCGGCCCGGGTGTGGGTTCGCTAACCTTGGCGTTACTTGACACTGGGGCATCGGTAGTCGCTGTAGAGATCGACGATGTATTGGTCAAGGTGTTGGCCGAGACCACGGCTGGCCGTGACGTAGAGGTAATGCATGCCGACGCCATGACCATTGATTGGGACTTACTCCTGAGTAGTCGAGGTGGGCAGGTCGATAAATGGGTAATGGTGGCCAACCTGCCTTACAACTTGTCGGTGCCGCTCATCTGCAATTTGCTTGATCACGTTCCGTCCATCAATCGTATGGTGGTGATGATCCAAAGGGAGGTAGCCGAGCGTTTGGTGGCCTACCCCGGTGACCGTTCGTATGGTTTGCCGAGCGTGAAGGTGGCCTACCACGCCACCGGACGGATCGTCGGCCGAGTACCACCATCGGTATTTTTGCCTCGACCTAACGTGGACTCGGCGCTCGTCGAGTTGGTGCGCCGGCCCGAGCCGGCCGTTGACGCTGATCCTGAGCGGTTGTTTGCCTTGGTGCGAGCTGGGTTTGGCCAGCGCCGCAAGATGCTGCGGCGTTCGCTGGCTGCGCTGGTTGATGAGGCGGCGATCTTGGCCGCCGGTGTGGATCCAACTGAAAGAGCAGAAGAGTTGGGGTTGGATCAGTGGGCGGCGTTGGCTGCCGCACCGTCTCTGCCTGGGTCGACCCGAGCGGCGTCGTGAAAACCGTAAGCCTGACTGCTTTTGCGAAGTTAACACTGTCGCTGCGAATAGTTGGTTTACGAGATGACGGCTATCACCTAATTGACGCCGAGATGGTGACATTGGACCTGACCGACACTTTGGTGATTACCCACGGGCCTAAGTTCTCTGGCGAAACGGTCCGTATTGAGAATCTTGCGGGTGGGGCTGGCCTGACGGTGCCAGGCGACTCTGACGATTTAGTGGCAAAGGCGCTGAAGTTGGTCGACAGGGAGGCCGAGATAGTGGTTCGCAAGTCCATACCAGCGGGTGCCGGTCTAGGGGGCGGTTCAGCCGATGCGGCGGCGGTGCTGCGATGGGCGGGCTTCACTGACATGTTGGCCGCTGCAGCTCTCGGTGCTGACGTGGCGTTCTGCTTGGTAGGCGGTCGGGCTCGAGTTGGAGGCATCGGTGAGATCGTGCAGCCGCTTCCTTTCGAGGAGCAGACTTTTACCCTGCTTATGCCGCCAGTTGGGTGTCCGACGCCGGCGGTTTACCGCAACTGGGACGAGTTGGGTGGCCCGAGTGGCGACCATGGCAACGACCTTGAGTCGGCTGCTGTCGACTTGGTTCCTGAGTTGGCACGTTGGAGAGACGTGCTTGGAAACGCAACGGGCCAACGCCCGAGACTGGCTGGGAGCGGAAGTACGTGGTTCGTAGAAGGGGCGTATCCGGGAGAGGGGCGCCGCGTCGTGCGGGCCGTTCCGTCGGCTGTAATGACCTGAGGTCGGTCTACTTGCCCCGCATCCGCTGAGCGCGGGTGCGCTTAAGCATCTTGCGGTGTTTCTTCTTACGCATGCGCTTGCGGCGCTTCTTAATCAAGGATCCCATAACGGGCGGCAGGCTAACGCCGTGGCTAGGCGTTGCGGTCAGATTGGACAGCACAACTGTTGACCTTTTAAGGAAGATGCAAATCTGCCATGGTGTAGAAGCCGGAAATCAGGGAGCCCTCTATGCAGACAGACGTTGAAATTATGGATTTAGCGATCGGTCAGGCACGACGGAGCCTCGCCGAAGGAGGGATCCCTATTGGTGCTGTCCTTGTCGCCGACGGAGAGGTCCTGGGCGTAGGTCACAATCGCAGAGTCCAAAAAGGATCAGTCGTCCTTCACGGCGAGACTGATGCTTTGGAGGCGGCGGGTCGACTCCCGGCGTCCACCTACGCCCGGTCGACGATGGTCACCACGCTCTCACCCTGTCAGATGTGTACCGGCGCCGTTCTCCTCTACGGGATCCCCAAAGTCGTGATAGGTGAGAACCGTACCTTTATGGGTGCTGAGGACTTACTCCGGGCCCACGGCGTTGAGGTCGTGGTGCTCGACTCTGATGAGTGTGTGCAGATGATGCGAGCATTCATCGCTGACAACCCATCGCTCTGGAACGAGGACATCGGCGAGCCCGATTCGCTCTTGAGTTATGAGCGGTTGGAGAAGTGATGTCTTGGTGCTGAGGTTTCCTACGTAGAGACGCGACCTTCCGTTACCGCTACGCTCTGAGAAGTTCAGTGGCCGGTAGTTCAACTGGCAGAACGCCTGCCTTTGGAGCAGGAGGTTGGAGGTTCGAGCCCTCCCCGGCCAGCCGTTGCACTGCGATCAGTGGGCTATTTCAGGTAGAGGATCAGGCGGCTTGGTGATGCTGCAGACTTCAGTTTTTCGTCTACACCCAAGATGTTGGACTTGATGAGGCTAGGTGGTCCAAGGTCGACGGGTGGTGACGGTTTGAACGTTGGGAATCAGCGCTCCGCCCACAGTGCGGTGGTGATTAGATCTTGTTGTGGACGTTGCCCTAACCCCAAGTGGAATTTTCGAAAGAAGGCAGATATTGCTGTTGTAGATTTGGCTATTGTGCGTCGTTCACCTTCGTAGCCGTACTGGCCAGAAATTTAGACAGGTGAGTTTGTTTCCACCAGTAGCCCAACTGTTGAACTAGAAATCCAGCCAAGAGAGGATTTACACCACATGTGCGGAATCGTTGGACTGTTTTTGAAGACAGGACGACACGAGCATGAGTTGGGACATCTGACCTCCCTAATGCTCGAACAGATGCGCGAACGAGGTCCTGATAGCGCAGGTTTTGCTATCTATGGGGACGACAGCGAGGATGAGACCCGGCTTACCGTGTTGGCCGAGAGCGTTGATATCGACTGGGACGAGGTTTGTGGTCGCCTCTCCGGGGCACTTGATGGTTCGGTCTCATACCGGACAGTGTTGGACCACGCAATCATCGAGACAACAGCAGTCGGCAGTGAGGCACGTCGTTGGCTGATTGACCATGTGCCGGAGGTCACCGTTTTGGGCTTCGGGCACGCCATCGAGCTCTACAAGGCAGTTGGAGATCCTCGACTAGTAGCCGAGCGCTATGACCTAGCCGGACGGAGTGGCACTCACGCCATTGCCCATACCCGCATGGCCACGGAGTCGGCTGTCACCACGACTGGCTCTCATCCGTTTTCCACCGGTGAGGACACCTGTCTCGTCCACAACGGTTCACTGTCTAATCATAATTTGCTTCGCGAGGTTCTTGAGTCCAAGGGAGTCTCGTTTCAGACCGAGAACGACACTGAGGTTGCAGCCGGCTACGTGGCTTGGCGACTCACCGAAGGTGACACCCTTGTGGAGGCGCTGGAGCGCGGGATTGACGATCTGGACGGCTTCTACACCTTATGTGTCGGAACCCGAGATGGGTTTGCCGTCTTGCGTGACCCAATCGCTTGCAAACCTGCCGTCATGGCGGAAACTGACGACTGGGTGGCCATGGCGTCTGAGTACCGTTCGATCGCTCAACTTCCTGATGTCGAACATGCAACAGTTTGGGAACCTGAACCGGCACGTGTCTTTGCCTGGAGTCGATCGTGAAGGTCTTGGATCTCGGGACAAGCAGTCTCCGTGAGGTAAATTCAGTCCTACAAGCGGCGACTACAGGGGAGTTTGTTGTTTCAAATCCACAGGGCGCCCACGCGTTGGCTTGTGGTCTTGATGCACCGGTGACGCTGCGAGTAGAGGGCCCGGTTGGGTACTACTGCGGCGGTATGAATCAGCAGGCCAACGTTCTAGTAGATGGAAACGCCGGGACTGGGCTAGCGGAGAACATCATGTCGGGTACCGTCACGGTCACGGGTAACGCCGGGCAGAGCGCCGGAGCCACGGGGCACGGCGGCCTTGTTGTAGTTCAAGGTAACGCTTCGGCGCGGTGTGGAATATCCATGAAGGGAGTCGACATCGTGGTCGGTGGTGATGTTGGACACATGAGCGCGTTTATGGCTCAGGCCGGGGCTCTGATTGTGTTGGGTGATGCTGGTGCTGATCTTGGTGACTCCATCTATGAGGCTCAGTTATTTGTGCGGGGGTCAACTACCAGCCTCGGTGCTGACTGCGTAGAAAAAGAAGTCCGACCTGAGCACCTCGATTTCCTTGCCGTCCGCCTCGCCGACGCTGAGATGGACGCCAATCCCGCCGATTTCTCTCGTTACGGTTCAGCGCGGATGCTTTACAACTTCCACCCAGACGATGTCAATGCGGTTAAGGCAGCAAGATGACTGGCGACTGGGGCCTCCGACCGTCTCACACGTTCAGCCCGGACGTTCTGGCAGAGATTCGACGGGCCGCCAATACTGGTGTTTATTCGATACGGGGTTTTGGGGCCAAACGCCAGTTGCCCAACTTTGATGATCTGGTATTTCTTGGTGCTTCGATGTCTCGCTATCCGTTAGAGGGCTACCGGGAAGCCTGTGGTACCGACGTGGTGTTGGGAGCTCGGCATGCCAGCGAGCCCATCCAAATAGATATTCCGGTAACCATCGCCGGCATGAGTTTCGGCTCGCTCTCGGCTAACGCTAAAGAGGCGCTTGGTCGGGGAGCTTCGGCGGCCGGCACCTCAACTACCACCGGCGACGGAGGGATGACCAACGAGGAGCGTGGTCACTCCACGAAACTTGTTTATCAGTATCTCCCGTCTCGCTATGGCATGAACCCGGACGACCTCAGGAGGGCGGACGCCATTGAGGTGGTTGTTGGCCAGGGTGCCAAGCCGGGTGGCGGCGGAATGCTGATGGGTCAAAAAATTAGTGCCCGGGTGGCTTCTATGCGCAATCTTCCGGAAGGTATTGATCAGCGCAGCGCTTGTCGTCACCCCGACTGGACTGGTCCTGACGACCTCGAGATCAAGATTCAAGAACTCAGGGAGATCACCGGTTGGCGCAAGCCAATTTATGTCAAGATTGGGGCGGCTCGTCCCTACTACGACACAGCACTGGCTGTGAAAGCTGGAGCAGATGTCGTTGTAGTCGATGGGATGCAGGGTGGGACGGCGGCCACCCAGGATGTGTTCATCGAACACGTCGGCATCCCTACTCTGGCCGCTGTGCCTGAGGCTGTTAGAGCACTCAAAGAACTTGGCATGCACCGCACTGTGCAGTTAGTGGTGGCCGGTGGTATTCGCTCCGGTGCCGACGTAGCCAAGGCGCTGGCTCTGGGCGCTGATGCGGTGTCCATCGGGACGGCCGCCCTAATAGCCATTGGCGATAACGATCCGGAACTTGATGCTGAGTATCGGGCCCTTGGTTCGGCTGCTGGCTACTGGGACCAGTACCAGGCCGGCAACGACCCGGCAGGCATTACCACCCAGGATCCGGAATTGGCTGGTCGTCTTGACCCGGTGCTGGCTGGTCGGCGACTAGCGAACTACTTAAAGGTGCTAACACTCGAAGCGCAGACATTGGCTCGGGCGTGTGGTAAATCTCACATCCACAATTTAGAACCACAAGACATGGCTGCCCTTACTGTGGAGGCAGCCGCCATGGCCGGGGTGCCGCTGGCCGGCACATCCTGGGTGCCCGGCAGAAGGGACTGATTGATCGTGAACGAGCCAATTCGGCATGACATGGGCTCGAGCAGCCCCATGAGGAGATCGAGATGACTACATCAGAGGAGTTGAAGGCCAGGATCTTTGAAGACGGTGTCGAATTCATCTACGCCATGTTCGTGGAGATGCACGGCAAGCCATGCGCCAAATTGGTGCCGGTGACTGCTATCGACAACCTTCTAGAAGAAGGCGCCGGATTCGCTGGTTTCGCCGCTGGGCCATTGAGCCAGACAGCGGCCGACCCGGACATCCTGGCTATCCCTGATATCTCCTCGTATGTCCAGTTGCCATGGCAGCCCAACGTGGCAGCAATGCAGTGTGATCCCACCGTCGAAGGCGAGGACTGGCCATACGCCCCGAGAATCATCCTCAAACGGGCGCTAGCCAGCGCTTCTGAACAGAACCTGGTTCTCAAGGCAGGAGCCGAAGTTGAGTACTCGCTTCTTCGTCGCGATGAAGATGGTTCGATCCGAGTGGCAGACGAACGTGATGTCTCATCGACGCCGTGCTATGACGCCCGGGGCCTCACGGCTGCGCTTGACCACCTAACCACCGTGTCCAACCACATGGATGCCATGGGGTGGGGCAACTATGCCAATGACCATGAGGACGCCAACGGCCAGTTTGAGCAGAATTTCCAGTACGCCGATGCACTTACCACCTGCGACCGACTCATCGTGCTCCGACTCATGCTGCACACACTGGCCCGGCGGCAAGGCCTCTACGCCACGTTTATGCCTAAGCCGTTCGCCGATAAGACCGGTAACGGACTACATACCCACCTCAGTTTGTGGACGGCCGACACCGATGAGCCACTATTCCATGGTGATGATGACCAGCGTGGACTGGGTCTTAGCGAAATGGCCTACCAGTTCACTGGTGGGATTTTAAACCACGCCCAAGGCCTGACCGGGATTGTCTGTCCGACAGTAAATTCCTTCAAGCGAATAGGTGTCGGCCCGCCGGACTCGGGGGCTACTTGGGCACCTTCGTATGTTGCGTATGGCGGCAACAACCGAACACAGATGATTCGTGTTCCAGATGGTGGGAGAATTGAGGTTCGGGTGCCCGATGGGTCGGCCAACCCTTATCTGGCGCTAGCGGCCATGTTGGCCGCTGGGTTAGACGGGATCGGGAAAGCCGTCGATCCAGGTGAACCCAATGTTGACAACCTGTTCACGTTGTCATTAGACGAGATAGATGCTCGGGGAATCAACGCCCTGCCACCGACATTGCTCCACGCTATGGACGCCCTTGAGGCCGATGACGTCTTGCGGTCCGCTATGGGTACCGGTCGAGACGGTGACTACGTGGACTATTTCGCCAAAGTAAAGCGAGCAGAGCACCGCTTAATCACTGACCGGGTTAGTCCCGCCGAAATTGATGCCTATCTCTCGCTGATGTGAGAGTTGGAGAGATTGGTCCCTGTTTCAGAAAGTGGTTGTTTGGTGCATGTAAGACATAACTGCCACGCTGGTTCTGATGGTTCGCTTGCCTTGGGGAGGATGAGGGCGTCGCTCGTTTCTGTTGAGTTCAGCACGGACGCTTCTGCTGTCCCGAAGTTAAAGTTGGATTTCTAAAGTTTGTAAGGCTGGGAACAGAGAGGCACACCCTTGGGGACACTGGAGTCGAAGTCAGTCGTGGTGACCGGGGCCAGCAGTGGAATTGGTCTGGCCATTGCCCGCCGATTTATGGCGGAAGGGGCAAGGGTTGTGGTGGGCAGTAGGTCTGAACCGCCAGAGTCCATCAACGGAGCACTATGGGTGCCAACTGATGTCACTGATCCGGTAGACGTAGATGCCCTAGTAGGCGCAGCGGTTGCTGCCCATGGGGGCCTTGATGTGATGGTGGCCAACGCCGGATGCCAGGTTCAGAAGTCAGTGGCTGATACGACTGATGCTGACTTTGACCTAGTGATGAATGTCAATGTGCGTGGTGTCTTTAACTGCTGCAGGGCTGCGGTGCGCCACATGAGCGAACACGGCGGGGGCTCCATCTTGACCATCGGTTCAGTAGCAGCCGATACCGCAGACCACGAGATGGCCGTCTACAACGCCTCCAAGGGTGCCGTGCACTCTCTGACCCGTGCGGTGGCTATTGACCATGGGCGCGACGGGATCCGTTGTAACGCCATCAGGCCCGGGTGGATTGCAACCGAGATGACCGAGGTCGTCTTCGACCAGGCTGATGACCCCACTGCCATGCGGGTGGACGCTATGGCCCGCCACCCGGTAGGTCGTCTCGGGTTACCCGACGATGTTGCAGCGCTGGCTGTGTGGCTGGCGTCCGACGAGTCAGCGTTCGTGTCGGGAAGCCTTTTCACGATCGACGGGGGCCTCACCGCCCAGAGCCCCATCGGGGGCTGAACCGGGGTCCTTGGCAGAAACAGGTCGGAGGCTGGCTGATCGTTCATTCGGTTAGTAGCCTGCGGCCATGGCTAGGCCCCTTACCGATGCCCAGCTCATGGTCCACGAGGGCGTCCAGACCGTGACCGGATCGGGCATCGGGCGTCCCTGATGGCGACTCTGACCACCGTTGATCGTGATGCACCGCTCGGCGAGATACTGGATCACTTGCACCGCGACGGTGGGGTGATCGTCCGGGACCTACTCTCCGAGGAGGCCCGTTTGGCCATCATTAACGACTTGGCTGGTGCGATGGAGGTCGTCGGCCCGGGGTCCAAAAGTGGCCTTGAGCAGTGGGAGTTGTTCCACGGTCGAGAGACCATCCGGTTCTGCGGACTGGCCGCCCGTAGTCGGGCTTTTGTTGACCACGCTCTACTGGAGCCGGTATTCGGCGCTATCACTGACAACGAATTGCTGGGCGGCTGCACGTCGTACTGGCTGAACACGGGCCAGGTCATGGCTGTTGGGCCAGGAGAGAAGGCCCAGTACCTGCATCGCGATGAGAACAACTGGCCTGAAGCCATAAATGCGGAGCAGGAATTGACCGTTAGCTGCATGTTCGCCCTGTCGGAGTTCACCCGGGCTAATGGGGCAACTTTGGTGGTACCTGGGACTCACAAGTTGCCACCGGGGCTTACGCGAGGGCACGAGGTCGTTGAGGACAATGTGGCCTATGCCGAGATGCCGGCTGGAGCGGGGCTGATCTACTCCGGCAAAGTGATCCACGGTGCCGGCGCCAATATCACAGACCAATTGCGGTATGGCATGCATGTGAGTTTTGTGGCTGGGTGGTTGCGTCCCGAGGAGGCCAGCCCTTTGCAAGTGGACCGCGCCTGCGTCGCCGAACTACCTGAAGAGGCCCGTCGGCTGTTGGGGTGGTCGTCGTACCACTCTGAGGGTGGCGGCCGCACTTGGCTCGTTGACTTTGAGGATGCTGACGACCTTTTCATCTAAGTTTACTTTCAGGCCGGAGTTCCTTATCTCGGCATGTGAGATGGGGAGTTGGGGCTGCTTTGGTCCAAGTAGGTGCTTCCCCTGTGCTTTGGTTATTCAGTGATCGCTGGCTTTCTAAGTACCGGTGATGTACCCAAGATCGACTAGCGGCTTATCTCAGACTGGTTCGTTGCTGCAGATCGTCTGGAATTCCAGACGATCTGATGGGCGCCGTGGGTCGGGTTTTGATTTCAAGTCGCTGAAACATTGGTTCCGCCCGGAGAGACGGGCGGCCTGATCAGGGATCTGTGGATACCGACGGATCCGCGCGGTCGGCAACCGCGTATGATCGGATACGGAATAGCCCCCAACGAGGATCTAGTCGCAACCCATGGAACTGGTGACCCACAAGAAGTTGTATTTGGTCTCTGGCCGTGCCAGCCGCACGCTGGCTGATGCCATTGCTGTTGAACTTGGCGAGTCGCTAGGTGAACCAAATATTGCCGAGTTTGCTAACGGCGAGATTCACTGTCGGTTCTCCGAGTCGATTCGGGGCTGTGATGCATTCATCATCCAAACTCACTGCCAGACCGAAGACTCGTCGATCAACGACACACTGATGGAGCAGTTGATCATGGTTGATGCCGCTCGTCGGGCCTCAGCCAAGAGAATCACTGTGGTCTGCCCGCATTACGGCTATGCCCGTCAAGATCGCAAGTCTTCCGGACGAGAGCCCATTACCGCCAAATTGGTGGCCAATCTGTTTAAGGAGGCTGGAGCCAGTCGCCTTGTGGGAGTTGATCTCCACTCAGGACAGATCCAAGGGTTCTTTGATGGCCCGGTGGATCACCTCACCGCTATGCCGGTCCTAGTGGACTACCTGCGGTCCATTGAAGGAGATCTTGCCATTGTCTCGCCTGACGCCGGTCGGGTGAAGGTGGCCGAGCGCTACGCAAATCAACTAGGCGCTGACTTGGCCATCGTCCACAAGCGGCGCAGCCACACAGCGTTCAACACGGTGGAGGCCAGAGAGGTCGTTGGTGAAGTGGAGGGAAAGGTCTGCGTCATCGTTGATGACATGATTGATACCGCAGGCACCATCTGCGCAGCGGCTGAACAGCTAGCTGAACGGGGGGCTTCCCGGGTCATCGCTGCTACCACTCATGGCGTCTTTTCGGGCCCGGCCATGGAACGTCTTTCTGCATCGGCTATTGAGAAGGTGATTGTTACTGACACGTTGCCGCTGCCTCTCGAAGCCGATCCCAATCTGATCGAAGTTCTGTCTGTTGCACCGCTTATCGCCCGGGCGATTGACGCTGTATTCGGAGATGCTTCGGTCAGCGAAATTTTCGGAGGCGACAACCTCTCCTAACGCCTCGGCGTTGGGCGACGATAGACTTTTCGCTGGCCCACGTTGGGCTGCATATCCTCACCTACTTGCCTTGTGCAGGTCGCCCAGAAAGCACTTCAATGAGCGAGATTCTCCTCTCCGCAGAGACAACCCGAATTACCGGGACCCGAGCTAGCCGTCGCCTTCGTCGCGAAGGCCGTGTGCCTGCAGTGGTTTATGGACTTAGTCAGGATCCGGTCAGCATCGATGTGGACTGGCCCGAACTACGTCGTGTCCTAACTACCGAAGCTGGGGTAAATGTAGTGATTCACCTAGAGTTCGGTGGTGAAAAGCAGATGTCCATCGTTAAGGACATCCAGCGGCACCCGGTGCGTCGTGACGTCACCCACGTCGACTTTTTACGCATCGACCCAAATAAGGATGTCACCGTTGACGTGCCGATCGTGATGGTGGGCGAGGCCAAAGAGGTTCTAGATGCTGACGGCATGGTTGACCAGAATCTGTTCAACCTCACTGTGAACGCTGCACCTACTGTTATTCCCAACGAGCTTGAGATCGATATCTCAGATCTTACTATTGGCGAATCCAAGCGGGTGGGGGATATTGTCCTACCGGCTGGTGTCACCACCGAGATCGATCCAGACGAGACGGTGGCGGTCGGTATGATCACCCGCTCCACGTTGGAGGCCATGGCTGCTGATGATGCCGCCGAGAGCGACTCAGAGGAAGATGCTGAGGCGTCAGCGGACGAGGACGGCAACGCAGACGAGTCAACCGACTCCGAATAGCGGCAAGGGCCGACACGTGCTGCGTCGGTCTCGCACCGAACGGACAGGGGAACCGGCTCGTCTTCTGGTTGTCGGTCTAGGCAATCCTGGGGAAAAATATGCTGGAACTCGGCACAACGTGGGTGCTGACGTGATTTCCATTCTGGCGAAACGTCACACTGGCCACCTCCGGAGTTCACGAGAACTTGCCCTTTCATGTGAGATTCGATTGAGTGATGAGCGGGTGGCATTAGCCTTTCCCCAAACTTTTATGAATGAATCTGGCCGTTCGGTTCAGAAGTTGGTTCGGCGATACGGCGTGGATGACCCAACCAGGATCGTGGTCGTCCACGATGAGTTGGATCTCCCGGTCGGGGGCCTACGAGTCAAAGCGGGTGGTGGTCTCGCCGGGCACAACGGCCTTAAGTCAATCACTGCGCATCTGAAGACTCAGGAATATCTTCGGGTACGTATCGGCGTAGGCAAGCCTTCCGGACGCGAGTCGGGGGCGGACTACGTCCTGCGTCGGCCTGGGAAGGCCGAGGCGGCTGAGCTGGGGGTGGTCATCCAAGAGGCGGCCGACGCGGTGGAGACGATACTTTCCGTGGGTATTGACGCCACCATGGGTCGCGTCAACAACCGCTCTTGACGGTAATGCCTACGCTGCTAGAACTCATTCCAGCGCTGCTGGAAGACGAACCGGCTCTAGCTTCTGTGCTGGGTAGGCGCACAGGGTCTCTGGCGGTGCCTGAACCGGCTCGCGCTGTTGTGCTCGCATCTCTCGTTCGCCAAACAGGGCGGTCACCGCTGGTCGTTGCCGTTCCAACAAGCATCGAGGCTGAACGCCTTGCTGGAGATCTGCGGTTGTTCCTAGGGGACAACGAAGTTGAGCTGTTCCCGGCATGGGAAACACTTCCCTTTGAACGGATCAGCCCCGGTGTGGAAACCATGGGTCGTCGGCTTCGGGTCCTGCACCGGCTTGCCTCCACACAAGACCGGCCGTCGGTGGTAGTGGCATCGGGGCGAGCACTGGTCCAACGTCTTGGGCCAGATGCTGGAAACATCGAACCGCTTCGCATCGGCCCTGGGGACACTATTGATCAGTCAGAGTTCACCGCTGATCTAGTTGCGGTCGGCTACCGCCGGGAGTACCAAGTTGAGCATCGGGGTGAGCTGGCTGTACGCGGCTCGATTATTGATGTCTGGCCATCAACTGGTGACGCACCAGTCCGTATCGACTTGTGGGGTGACGAGGTCGAGCGGTTAGCCGAGTTCGGAGTGGCTGATCAACGGACGACCATCTCGCGTGCCGAGGTCGAGATACACCCTTGCCGGGAACTCCTTCCCAATAATGAAGTGCGGATTCGTGCCGCTCAATTGGTGCTCGAAGAGCCGTGGGGTCGCGAGCACTGGGAGCGTCTGGCTGGCGGTGAGATGTTCGATGGAATGGAGTCGTGGTTGCCATGGTTGGCTGGTGAAGAACGGGTGCTATTCGACCTCGTCGATGATGATGCCCTGGTGGTAGCCGTTGAACCTCGGCGCCTTCGTGACCGGATCGCTGATTTGCAGGCTGAGGAGGCTGAGATGGCCACCACGTTGGCCACCACCTGGGGCGTCGCTGACACCCTGCTGCCCCGCTTGCATACGGACTGGGAGCGGCTACTGGTCCATACCGATGCACCGGTATGGACCATGGATGCAGTGCCAGAGGGTCCCGGCGTGGAGACTGTTCAGGCCTCGGGGTGGGGGCGTGATGCTGCGGCAATCATGGCCAGCGATGGCTCCGACGGGCCGACCATTCGTCTACGACGCCTCTTGGCTGACGGATATCGAGTGGTGGTGGCAGCCGACGGCGAGGGTACGACTGAGCAAGTGGCCCGACGCTTACTGGACGCGGAGGTAGACGTGGTTCGGGTGGGTGCCCTCTTCGCTGAGAAGTCGGTGCCCGGTGGCGCCTCGCTGGTAGTGGCGCCTCTTGAGCGTGGCTTTGTTCTTCCGGCATCACGACTGGCTCTGGTCACGGAGGCTGAGTTAACTGGACGGCGTCGAACAAGGCGTAGGACTCGTCCTCGAAGACGGCCCGCTATTCGTGTGTTCGAAGACCTTTCATCTGGTGACTACGTCGTACATGAACACCATGGTGTCGCCCGTTTTGCTGGCCTAGTCACCCGTTCTATGGGTGGTGTCGAGCGGGACTACTTGCTGCTCGAGTACCGGGGTGATGATCGTCTGTACCTTCCGACCGATCAGATCGACTCAATTCGCCCCCACACTGGTGGCGAGACCCCAACCCTCAGCCGGATGGGAGGGTCGGAGTGGCAGAAGACTCGGGCCCGCGTGCGTTCCGAGGTGGCCGAGATTGCTCAGGAACTAGTGCTTCTCTATCAGCAGCGAGTCACTGCCGAGGGGCGTGCATTTGCTGAGGACACGCCGTGGCAGCGCGAGTTGGAACAGTCATTTCCGTTTCAGGAAACCCCAGATCAGCTTCGCGCCGTCGAGGACATCAAAGCCGACATGGAACGCCCAGTACCCATGGACCGACTGGTCTGCGGCGATGTCGGTTTTGGTAAGACAGAGGTAGCAGTGAGGGCGGTATTTAAAGCTGTTCAAGATGGGTGTCAGGCCGCCATCTTGGTGCCGACCACCCTTTTGGCTCAACAGCACGGTCAAACATTCCGGGACCGCTTTGCCCCGTACCCGGTACGCGTCGAGGTTCTCAGTCGGTTTCTGACCAACAGGGAGGCGCGGGTGGTTGCCGAGGGTCTATCCAACGGTTCGGTCGATGTCGTCATTGGTACTCACCGCTTGCTGTCCGAAGACGTCCGGTTTGCCCGGCTCGGACTGCTGGTCGTCGATGAGGAGCAGAGATTTGGTGTCAGCCACAAGGAATCCATCAAGAAACTGCGAGGAGATGTTGACGTCCTGACTTTGACCGCAACCCCCATTCCTCGAACGCTGGAAATGTCCTTGACCGGAATCCGGGATCTAAGCTTGCTTGATACCCCACCAGCGGATCGCCAGCCGATTCTTACCTATGTCGGCGATTACGACGAGCGACCAGTAGCGGAGGCGATCCGACGCGAACTGCTGCGTGAAGGTCAAGTTTTCTTTGTCCATAACCGGGTCCAGGACATTGATCAGGTGGCGGGTGGGGTACGTGATCTTGTTCCCGAGGCCCGGGTGGCGGTGGCTCATGGTCAGATGGACGAGGCCACCCTCGAGTCAGTGGTGTTTGATTTTTGGGAAGGCCACTACGACGTCCTTGTGTGTACCACGATTATCGAATCGGGTATCGACATGCCCACGGTGAACACGCTGGTAGTGGACCGGGCTGACTTGCTGGGTCTTGGTCAGTTGCACCAGCTCCGGGGCCGGGTAGGCCGAGCTGGACAGCGGGCCTATGCGTACCTGTTCACGCCACCGGACCAGTCACTCAGCGAACAGGCACACGAGCGGCTCCGCACAATTGGTGAGACCACTGAACTGGGCTCAGGGTTCCGTATAGCAATGCGCGATCTTGAAATCCGTGGGGCAGGCAACCTATTGGGAACTGGCCAGAGCGGGCATATCGCAGCGGTGGGATACGACCTCTACTGCCAGATGGTGACCGAGGCGGTAGCCGAACTTGCTGGGACGACACCTGTTCACCAGCCTGAGATCCGAGTCGATCTGCCGATCGACGCTCATTTGCCCGAGGATTATGTTTCCCGAAGCGACTTACGTCTCGAGGCCTATCGCAAGTTGGCCGACGCCGGCACTCTCCCCAACACGGACGCTGTCGATGCAGTGCAGGGCGAGTGGGAAGACCGCTACGGCCCGATCCCACCACCGGTGGAAGCTCTACTTTCTGTGGCTCGCCTAAGGACCGTGTGTGTGGCCCGAGGCATCACCGAAGTGACCGTTGGAAAAGGTCCAGGTCTTGGTGGAGCGGACTACATAGCGCGGTGCACGCCAGTAATTTTGCCGTTGAGTCGCCAGACTCGACTTGCCCGGCTTCACCGAGACTCCCGTTACAAGGAGGCTCAGCAGCAAGTCCTCTTGCCCTTAAAGAAGACTCGCACGGGTGACCTTGCAAAGGCGCTGACGGAGTTACTGGAAGATCTTGTGCCCGTATTGGATCCGGTGGTCACAGTCGGGCACGGCGACGCCTCCACCTGAGGGGCACGTAGCCTGCACGACCTGTGCGCATCATGAACGAATTCTCAATGAACAGACGGAAACTCCCGTTCGCCTTTATCGCTCAGGCTCTAGCGGTAACTCTCACCCTGTTGGTGACCGCCTGTGGTTCATCGATTGAGGCGGTGCGGGTAGGCGATATCACGCTGGACCGTGAAGGTGTAGCCGCTCTAGTGGCTGAGGCCACTGGTGGACCGGTGGACGTTGAAACTATTGATGCTGAGTCTGCAGCCAATGCCATCGATCGATTTATTCGCTACGAGGCCCTGTCTGACTTACTCAACGAGTTTGATGTGGTCATTGATACGGCAGCCCGGACAGCAGCTCGTGACCGCCTGATTGCCGCCGGAGTAGATGCCGGTAACCCATCTCTGCCTCGGTTTATTGGTTGGCAGTCCGCTCTAGACATGGTGGAAGCTGGCGGTGAGGGTATTCGGGCCGCCTACGAGGCCAACGCTGGGCTGTTGGGATACGACTTATGCACCAGTCATATCCTCGTCACCAATGAAGACGAGGCTCATGCTGTTCTAAGTTTGCTGGAGTCCGGTGAGGACTTCGCCCAACTGGCTACAGCGATCTCCCAAGATCCGGGGTCGGCTCAGGCGGGTGGCTCACTGGGGTGTGTCACCTTGGGCAGGTTCGTTCCAACCTTCGAACGGGCCGTTCTTGGGGCGCTGGCTCAAGGTAAGACACTTGTGGGTCCAGTCCCCAGTGAGTTTGGATTTCACGTGATCCGCATTGACGAGGTACGAAATGTTGAACCCGTGGCTTTTGATGAATTGGATTCACGGCTATCTGCTGCCTTGCTGCAGATCGCCGGCTTAACTCGTTCTGTTCAGGTAGACGACCGTTTTGGCTCGTGGGACCCGGCGGTAGGACGTTTTGCGCCGCCCGCCGGGCCGTTGGCCCCCGCTCTAGCGCGACTGGGTTTGTGATACGACAGACCCTGCAACGGAGGACTAATGATGGCTGTTCTGCTGCCCGCTACTGGTCGGCCGAAGGTGACGGTGGTTGGTCTCGGACCAGCCGGAGCTGAACTGTGCACAACCGCCACCCTGGCTGCGGTGGCTGACCATTCCCATCGACTGGTTCGCACGGCGCGCCATCCGGCTGTTTCGGTCCTCGGAGGTTCGGTAGTCGCTTTGGACCACCATTACGAGTCGGCTGACTCGTTTACTGAGGTCTACGTCGGCATGGTCGATGAAGTTGTGGCTGCAGCGCAGAACCACGGCCGAGTCTTGTACGCAGTCCCCGGATCCCCCATGGTTGCAGAGCACACTGTTGAACTTCTCATAGTCGACGATCGGGTCGATGTGAACCTTGTGCCCGCTCTATCATTTCTGGACCTGAGTTGGGTGCGCCTAGAGGTCGATCCGCTAGCTGCCGGTGTCCGAATAGTTGACGCGCATCGCTTT
>CAWVUB010000022.1:0-25058 GCA_963933065.1 uncultured Acidimicrobiaceae bacterium
ACCGATTCAGACTTTCCCTTGAGGGCGTCGCCCGTTCCGATATTGAAGGAAATCACCGACTCCTTGCCGAACAAGCACTCACCGATATCGACCTTGCCGCGATCTCCACCCTTCACGGCTTCGCTCGGCGAATTCTTGCTGAACACCCACTGGAAGCTGGTCTGCCACCGACCTTCGAACTCCTCGACGAGGTCACCAGTCGTCTCACCTTCAACGATCGGTGGAACGACCTTGAGCACCACCTCCTTGACGACCCGGCACTGTCGCATACCCTGCTACTCGCTGCCGATCTCGATATCACCCCCAGCCACCTCCGTAATCTCGCCAAGAAACTCGACGAGAACTGGGATCTGCTCTCGGTGGCCAAGCACCCGCCTCCAGAACCTGCCGTCAATGTGGGCCCACTCCTTGAAGCCCTCGCGGCCATCACCATCTTCGGACGAGACGATCTTCCCACCGACGACAAACTCCAAATTCGGCTGGATGCCGTGGAGTCGCTCCGGGCTGAGTTGGCTTCGACGACCGATGAGTTCGCCATGCTGACACTACTTCAGGGCAAGCGGGGCCTATCAACGGTGAAGTTCGGGAATCCGGGTGCGATCGCCGTTTGGGGTGAGACCAAGGATGAGATCATGGTCGCCAAGAAAGCGGCCGTCGACACTTGGACCGCCACCCTCATCGATGTCTCCGATCAGGTTCTCCAGCGCCTGCTCCACGAACTGATCGTAGGCACCCGAGCTGCTGCAGAGGATCGTCGCCAAGCTGGAGTCCTAACCTTCCACGACCTCCTCGTAGACGCACGGGATCTCCTCGCCGATCCAGACGTGGGACCAGAGGTTCGGGCTTCACTGAACGAGCGGTATCAGGCCATCCTGCTTGATGAGTTCCAGGACACCGATCCGGTCCAACTTGAACTTGCTCTGATGATCGCCGATCCCATAGCGCGGCCTGCTGCCCCACTCGATGAGGTATCACCGGTAGGCGGGTCTGTATTCATGGTCGGCGATCCAAAGCAATCGATCTACCGGTTCCGCCGAGCCGACATCGCCCTATACCTTGAGGCACGCCGCTCACTGCCCACAACATCAGTTGCCCTCACCGAAAACTTCCGGACCACCATCGAGGTAATCGACTGGATCAACGCCGTGTTCGGAACCCTCATTGAAGCCAGCGAGGGTCAACCAGAATATGTCCCACTGGTCGGTCGACGATCTGCTGCTTCCATCGGATCGCCCGTAACCCTGCTCGGAGCATCGGCTCGAGATGAGCTCAAGGCTGCCGATCTGCGCGCCCTCGAAGCTGCTGACGTTGCCGCTGCTATCACGACAGCCGTGGCTGAAGGTTGGACAGTTGAGGCCAGCGACAGCGAGGAGCGCTCCTGCACCTTTGCAGACATCGCAATCCTCATTCCCTCGCGCACCTCACTCATCGATCTTGAAAACGCTCTCGATGACGCTGGCATCCCCTACCGGGCCGAATCCAGCTCTCTGCTGTTCGGCACCCCCGAGATCCGTGATCTCCTCTTGGTTCTGCGTGCCATCGATGACCCGCTAGATGATCTGGCAATAGTGCATGCCCTTCGGACCCCATACCTAGGTTGTGGCGACGATGACCTCGCCCGCTGGCGTCTCAAGTTCGGTGGTTCCTGGAACCATCAGGCTCCGCCGCTCTCGAACATTCCAAGTGATGACCCCGTGGCCACCGGTCTTGCATGGATCGGCGAACTCCACCGAACTCGTCATCACCAAGGCCCCAGTGCAATCCTGGAACGTCTCATAACGGAACGACGCGTCTTGGAATTGGCTACTGCCACCCCCCGTCCACGAGAAGTCTGGCGCCGTGTCCGACTTTTCACGGATCAGGCTCGGGCATTCGCCGATGCCAGTGGAGGGTCAATCCGGGCATTCGTCGACTGGTCCCTCCAACAGGCCGAAGATGGCAGTCGCGTGACCGAAACAGTACTTCCAGAATTAGATGACGACGCTGTCCGCATCCTCACCATCCACGGAGCGAAGGGGCTTGAATTTCCGATCACGGTCGTTTCCGGACTCTCAGGCGCTGGGAAGTCGGCCAGCACCGATGTCGACCTCCTGTTCGGACCAGAGGGCACCCCTGAGGCAAAGATCCGAAAGGCACAGGCGACACATGGCTACGCCGCCGCCGAGAAGGCCGGCCGTGCCTTTGATCTGGCTGAACGTCTTCGTCTGCTTTACGTCGCGACCACCCGGGCTCGCGACCATCTCATAGTCTCCCTCTACCGCTCGGGCGATGACGGCGGGAAGCCGGCCGACGGTGCAACACCGGCTCGACAGATTGCCGCTGCGATTGCCGCTCTCGGCACTAACGCCCCCGCCAACGACCACCTGTCCGCCACCTCTAAGCCCCTCCCTAAACAAGTAGTCGCAGATCTGCCGGTTCGGCCTGAGAGGAACGAGTGGAGGACCAACCGTCGGGCGGCCATCATTGCCGCGTCCGGGCGTGAGACCCTGGCGGCCACGATGATCGCAGCACACGTTGCGCCGGAACTTCCAGTCGACCGCGCTCGGCCCGGTGAAGCCGGACGACACGGCACCGCAGTCGGTCGGGCTGTCCATGGCGCGCTCGAATATGTATCTTTCGACACCAACGACGTTGACCCCCTGGCCAAGGAACATGCTGTCAATGAGGGCGTGGCTGATGCTGCCCCGCTTATCGCATCACTGGTTCGTTCCGCTCTGGAATCTGACGTCGTCCGGGCAGCAGCTGTCTCACGTCACTGGCGAGAGCTCTACGTAGCCGCCCCACTCTTTGACGACAACACTGCCCCGGTAGTTGAGGGCTTTATCGACCTTGCCTTCCTTGATGAACAGTTATCAGAACCCGGGCTCGTCATAGTTGACTACAAGACTGACGCTGTTATCGACGCTGCAGATCGCCTTTCGAAAGTCAACCGTTACCGCCTTCAGGGGGCGACCTACGCGCTCGCCGCACAAATATGCACCGGCCTACCAGTTCATCGGGTCGTCTTCTGCTTTCTCGCCGAGACAGGGGCCGTCCAACTCGAGATAGAGGATCTTCCGGCGGCCATGGCTGAAGTGGCCTCAGTGGCACACGAAATCACTGGTCGCTAACCGTTCGGCCCGACACCGTCCAGTCAGAAGCCGGTGACCAAGGCCCGGTAGCGTCATGGCTATGACGTCCACCGACGCCCCAACAATCCGCAGTCTGCTGTTCGCCCCCGGCAACCATGCAGAAGTTGTAGCCAAGATGCCGCGATCTGGCCCTAGCGCGGCGGTGATCGACCTCGAAGACGCCGTACCACCCAACCGCAAGGCCGATGCACGTCAGATTGCCTCAGCTGCCATAGCCAACCTTGTCGGAATAGTTCCATTATTCGTTCGGATAAATGCTCCCGACACAGTCCACTTTCCCGAAGACATTCGAGATGGACTGCCCATAGGTCTCTCCGGCGTGGTTGTTCCGAAGTTGGCCTCAGCCGCAGACGTCGACACCGTGGTGGCCGCCCTGGACGCACAGGGCCATAACTCCCTCCAGATTATCGCTGGCCTTGAAACTGTGGCCGGCGTCGTCGACGCCCGAGCGGTCACTACCCATCCACGAGTTCGATGGTGCTACTTCGGAGCCGAGGACTATGTAGTCGATCTGGGTGGCGTAAGAACATCAAGTAACCACGAGGTGGCCACAGCCCGAACAATGGTTGCCCAAGCGGCTCGCCTTGGAGGAGTTCAAGCCCTGGACATGGTGGTGACCGACTTTGGCGACAATGGCCGGTTCTTAAGCGAAGCCACCGAAGCCCGAGCCCTCGGTTTCTCAGGAAAACTCTGCATCCATCCCTCCCAAGTTCCACTAGCCAATAAGGCGTTTCGCCCAACAAGTGCTGAGTTGGCTTGGGCCACTGAAGTAGTTGCGGCTTATGCCACTGCTCTCGCCCGAGGCGACGCGTCTATTGCCGTGAACGGCGAGATGGTTGATGAGCCTGTGGCCCACCGGGCTCGGGCTCTGCTGGCCGAAGCCATAGCGGACTAAACGGCAGTTAAAACTGATCCAACCAGGAGAACAAAAAGTCTATGGCGAGCATCACACCCGAGGGAGGGACCCTGTACGGCATCCAACTCCCGATCCAAACTCTTACGAAAACACTGGCCGATCCATGGGAAGACGACGCAACCCCGGGAGACCTACTGCGTGTCGCCCAGGCTGCTGAAACAGCTGGCCTTGACTTCATCGGGGTATGTGATCACGTGGCGATCCCAGACGATGACTACGCGAACGGCATGCGGACAACCTGGTACGACCCAGTAGCCACCCTGGCTTGGCTTGGCGCCCGGACTCGCTCTATCCGACTGCTCTCTGTGGTGCTTGTTGCCGCCTATCGCCACCCTCTGCTCACTGCAAGCTCGTTTGGAACACTTGCCCACCTCACCGGCGACCGAGTAATCCTTGGGGTAGGTGCCGGCCACGTGAAGGGTGAGTTCACCGCCCTTAATGTCGACTACCACCGGCGCGGGAAGATCCTCGACGAGTGCATCGACGCCGTCCGAGGCGCATTTGTCGACACCTACGTCAGCCATGAAGGTGCCGACTATTCCTACCAGAACGTAGGGATCTCCCCCAGCCCAGCAAGTGGCCAACTACCTATATGGATCGGCGGCTCAGGAGCTGCCGCTTGGAAGCGGACCGGTCGTCGCGGCGATGGGTACATCCCCATGGGTGCTTCACGGGACCAGTACCCAGAAATCATCGACACCATCCGACGCTCGGCGGACGAGGCCCACCGGCCAAACGACCAGTTCGATGTGGGAATCATGCCGGGCTGGACGTACATCGGTAATCCCCCTGAAGACTTACCTCCCGCCTGGTTGACCGGTAGCCCAGATCACATCGCCACTGAGCTACGAGCTGACCGGGAGACTGGTGCCAACGTTTTCCACCTGAAGTTCCGAGGACGCACCATCGAGGAGTATCTCGACCAGTTGGCCGCCTTCGGAGAGGATGTTCGGCCATCGCTGTAAATAAAATTATCAGAGGCCACCAAACCAAGAACCCCGCCGAGGGTGGGACTGGCCCACTAATCGGCGATCATGGGGGTCCTGATGCTGGAGGAACAATGAAGGTTGACGACGACACTCAAAAAGCACTGCTTTTATTTAACCGGCGCGCCCAAGCGGCCGAGGCAGAAAAAGCAGCAAAACGGCGGCTATCAAAGGCCATCGCGGCCAAGGACGAGGCTGCCGAGGAGCTTAAGCGTGCCCAAAATCGCGGCAGCGACGCCGAGGCCTTGAGCGAGGCCGACTCGAAATGGCGGGAGGCAGTTGACGTTTGGCAGCGCCTACGTGATGGCGAGGAGGTTGTCGAAGAAACCGAAACAACCCCCAAAGAAACAACCCCCGAGCAGGACGCGGAGGTTGTCGAAGAAACCGAAACAACCCCCAAAGAAACAACCCCCGAGCAGGACGCGGAGGTTGTCGAAGAAACCGAAACAACCCCCGAGCAGGACGCGGAGTCAAGCGCTACTCCTGAAAAAGAGGAGTAGCAACCAGCCTTATGTCAGGCCTGACGGCTGACCCACTCCGGGCAGTCACTGACGAGGAGGTCGAGGCTTTCTGGCGTGACGGCGTTGCCCACCTGACAGCCATAATTCCAACCACTTGGATCGAGAGGCTGATCGAGCCAGTAGATGCCGCTATCACTAACCCGGCTGTCACTACCGACATGACAGAGTTACGCAACGTTGTGACCGGACAAGAATCTGAACAAGTTGGCAGTGGTCGCTTCTTGTCGGGAGTCGACCACTGGTTGCACGAACCAGCGTTTAAGGCCTTCGCCACCACGTCACCACTCCCGGTGATTGCTGCCACTCTGATGGATGCCGATCGGATCCATCTTTATGAAGACTCCGTGCTGGTCAAGGAACCTGGAACAATTGAAGCCACTGCGCTTCACCAAGACCTCAGTTACTTCCACCTCGAGGGTGAACGGATCTGCACAGTCTGGGTTCCACTAGATCCGGTGACCAATGAAACTGGAGCCGTTTTCTACCTGCGAGGGTCCCATAGGTCAGGCCTAGTTCACCGCCCCAACTGGTTCGTGGTCGACGATCCCCTTCCCGGAACCACCGGCGCACCGATTCCCTACGTGGCCGACGATGATCCCCAACTGGTGCGATTCGATGTGGAACCAGGCGACGTCGTCGTCCACCACGCCGCCACGCTCCATGGCTCAGGGCCAAATAGATCGACCACGACCCGCCGCCGAGCCGTTTCAGTCCGCTACTGCGGAAATGGAGTTCGACACCTGATCAGGCCAGGCACACCCACCAAGGCCCACCACAACTCAAACTATGGCGGAGTCCGATCCGGTGACCCGGTAATCGATCATCCTGGTTGCCCCCAGGTCTGGAATCGAACCATAAGGTCAGAACAGTGAGAACCCCTTGGTCCACTATTCCTGAACTAATCGACGACGCAGCGATCCGCTTCAGTACCCGAGAGGCCTTCGTTGAGGACGACCAGAGGTGGAGTTACGTCGAGTATCGCGACCGGATTCACGCAGCGGCCCGAGCCTTCATTGCTCGCGGCATCGTCCCCGGGGATCGAGTAGCAGTTTGGGCGCCAAACCTCGCAAGTTGGGCGGTCGCAGCTCTCGGTGCCCACTGTGTCGGTGCTGTCCTCGTGCCTATCAACACGCGGTTCAAAGGGCAAGAGGCAATTGACCTGTTAGCGAGATCATCTGCTCGGATGTTGTTCACGGTCACCGATTTTCTCGACACCGACTATGTGGCTCTCCTGAACCAGGCCGCAGGTGGGTCCGGTCAGCAATCCAAACTGCTGCCAAACCTTGACGAAGTGGTCGTCATTAAGGGAACGGTGCCCGACGGAAGCACCCCGTGGAAAGACTTTGTAGTCGCTGGTGCCACCGTCGATGACTCCGTCCGGGCTGAGCGGTCAGCCGCAGTCTCCGGTGACGACTTGTGCCACATCATGTTCACTTCAGGCACTACCGGTGCACCCAAGGGCGCAATGCTTCAACACGAAGCAATTTGTCGGGCGTTTCTTTCTTGGAGCGACATAATCGGCCTAGAGGAAGGTGACCGCTATCTGGTTGTCAATCCGTTCTTCCACGCTTTCGGCCTGAACTCAGGAGTTCTGGCCTGCTTGATGAAAGGCGTAACTCTCGTACCTCATCCAGTATTTGATGTTCCGTCAGTCATGCGCCGGATTGCTGAAGAACGCATCACCATGCTCCCCGGCCCCCCAACTATTTACCAATCAATTCTGAGCCACCCAGATGTTGACTCCATAGACCTTTCATCACTGCGCTTGGCCGTAACCGGCGCTGCGTCGATCCCTGTCCAGATGATCCACGACATGCACAACCGTCTGGGCTTCGAGAAAGTAGTCACCGGGTATGGCCTTACGGAGGCATCAGGCATCGCCACCATGTGTCGCCATGACGACGACCCAGGAATCATTGCCAAAACCTCCGGTCGAGCGATAGCTGACATTGAGGTGCGAGTGGTCGCCCCCGACGGCACCGAATGTCCTCCCGGAACACCCGGCGAGGTCACCGTACGGGGCTACAACGTGATGGTCGGCTACCTCGACGCCCCAGAGCAAACTGCCGAAGCCATTGACACCGACGGCTGGCTCCATACCGGTGATATTGGTGTAATGGACGCCAACGGTTATCTGGATATCACGGACCGCTTGAAAGACATGTTCATCAACGGTGGTTTTAACGTATACCCCGCCGAAGTCGAGCAACTGATGCTCACCCATCAGGCCATCGCACAGGTTGCTGTTGTCGGCGTACCTGACGAACGCCTAGGTGAGGTCGGCACCGCCTTTGTAGTTACTGCATCTGGTGCCACTGCTAATTCCGACGAGATTTCGGCATGGTGCCGCGATGCCATGGCGAACTACAAGGTGCCCCGCCAGATCGTGATAGTCGACAATCTGCCCATGAATGCCAGCGGAAAAGTACTGAAGTTCCAGTTACGGGAACGGGCTAGCGCTCCACGACCCAGTTGAGTCAAGGGCCCGTTGCGGTAGACCCGCGCCGGTAACCTTCCCTTCGTTATGAGTAAATCTCCCTACCCGGAAACTGGCCGGCCCGACTTCCCGGCCATTGAAGAGCGCGTCTTAGCACGCTGGGCAGCCGATGGAACCTTTCAGACCTCAGTCGACAGCCGTCCCTCCGACGCAGAGTACGTGTTCTACGACGGGCCCCCCTTTGCTAACGGCCTACCCCACCACGGACACTTACTAACTGGTTACGTGAAAGATGTAATCCCTCGCTACCAGACGATGCGAGGTCATCGAGTCGACAGACGCTTTGGCTGGGACTGCCACGGCCTCCCCGCTGAGATGCAGGCTGAGAAGGAACTTCCCGTCGCTGGGAGGGCTGACATTATCGAGTACGGCATTGATCGGTTCAATGCTCAGTGCCGCCAATCGGTCCTGCGTTACACCTCCGAATGGGAGAAGACAGTCACCCGCCAAGCCCGTTGGGTGGACTTTGAGAACGACTACAAGACCATGGACCCTGCGTACATGGAATCAGTGATGTGGGCTTTCAAACAACTTTGGGAAAAAGGCCTCATCTACGAAGCGTTCCGAGTTATGCCGTACTCATGGGGTGCCGAAACCCCATTATCTAATTTTGAGATTCGTCTGGACGACGCCACACGACCCCGACAAGACCCAGCCATCACCGTGGCCTTTGACCTAGTGCCGGTAGATGACGATCCGGGGCCCATGCAAATCCTCGCCTGGACCACGACACCATGGACCCTTCCATCCAATCTGGCCCTTGCCGTAGGTCCTGATGTGGATTATTCGATGCGGGCCAATTCTGACGGCACGGTGTTACTAGTGGGTGCTGAAGCCGTTGAACGGTATGCCAGCCAGTTAGCAGACACCATCGAAATCGGCACATGCACCGGCAACGACTTGGTAGGGCGCGCCTACGTGCCCCTGTTCGATTTCTTCATCGACCGCGAAGATGCCTTCCGCATATTGGCCGCTGACTTCGTCGATGCTAACGATGGCACCGGCGTCGTTCATATGGCACCCGGATTCGGCGAAGACGACCAACTTTCGTGCGAAGCTGCTGGTATCCCCATTGGACGTGTCGTCCCTGTCGACGATCAGGGCTGCTTCACCGATGACGTCACACCGTGGGCTGGTATCAATGTCTTCGAGGCCAACCCCGACATCATCCGTTACCTCAAGGAGGCCGGGCGGGTCATCCGCCACGACACCTACGAGCACAACTACCCGCACTGTTGGCGCACTGACACACCAATTATCTATAAAGCCATCTCATCTTGGTACGTCAAAGTCACCGACCTAAGAGAACGGCTACTCGCCACCAACGCCAAGATCAACTGGGTGCCAGACCACATTCGCGATGGTCGTTTTGGGATGTGGCTGGATGGCGCCAGAGACTGGTCAATCAGCCGAAACCGGTTCTGGGGCTCACCCATTCCAATTTGGAGGAGCGACGATCCGGCTTACCCCCGGATTGACGTGTACGGCAGCCTTGATGAGATAGAACAGGACTTTGGGATACGGCCCGCCGATCTACATAGACCGTTTATCGATGAACTGACCCGACCCAATCCCGATGATCCAAGTGGTAAATCAACTATGCGCCGAGTACCCGAGGTGCTTGATTGCTGGTTCGAATCCGGCTCCATGCCATTCGCCCAACTCCACTACCCATTCGAGAATCAAAAGCGGTTCGAGGAACACTTCCCGGCCGACTTCATCGTGGAGTACGTCAACCAGACGCGCGGATGGTTCTACACGCTCCATGTGCTGGCCACGGCGCTGTTCGACCGACCGGCTTTCCAAAACGTCATCTGCCATGGAATCTTGCTGGCTGAGGACGGTTCCAAACTGTCCAAAAAACTTCGGAACTACACCGAACCGTCAGCCATCTTCGAGAACCAAGGCGCAGACGCACTGCGCTGGTACCTGATGTCTTCAAATATCGTTCGAGGTGGTGATCTGCGCATCCTCGATAGCGGCATTGACGATGTAGTCCGTCAGGTCCTGCTACCCGTCTGGAACGCCTACACATTCTTCACTCTCTACGCGAACGTTGATGGCTACCAAGCCACCATGCGCACCAACTCCTCCCACATGCTGGACCGCTACCTATTGGCCAGAACCCGCCGACTCGTTGAGTCGGTGCAAGAACGTATGGATGCCTACGATCTCCCCGGCGCCACTGGTGAGATCCAGGGGTTTCTCGACGCTCTCAATAACTGGTATATCCGTCGTAGCCGAGACCGCTTCTGGGCACCAGCAGCCGATGCAACGGCTGATGGCCCGGCAGCTGAATCCGATAAGAGCGATGCCCATGAC
Source organism: uncultured Acidimicrobiaceae bacterium (assembly GCA_963933065.1). GTDB lineage: Bacteria > Actinomycetota > Acidimicrobiia > Acidimicrobiales > MedAcidi-G1 > UBA9410. The sequence continues at coordinate 10,374 of CAWVUB010000022.1, forward strand.
ACCCTCTACACGGTGCTGGTGACGCTGAGTCGGGTGGCGGCACCATTCCTGCCAATGGTGGCTGAGGAGATCCACGCGGGCCTAGTTGGTGGTGTCAGCGTGCACCTCCAGGACTGGCCCAACGCCGAAGATTTGCCGTCGGACCCAGACCTTGTGGACCGCATGGATCGACTACGAGACGTGGCCTCCACGGCCCTACGGCTACGCGAGGACCATGGTCTACGAGTGCGCCTGCCGCTTCCCTCGATTACCGTCGCTGGCACGGACAGTGAAACACTCGCAGACCTACTTGACCTGCTAATTGACGAAGTCAACGTGAAAGCCGTATCGCTTACCAACGATCTGGAATCCCACGCTCGGCTCGTCCTGCGACCCGACGGGCGTGCTCTTGGGCCAAGGCTCGGTGGCAATGTTCAGGCCGTATTTGCTGGAGCCCGATCCGGCGAATACATCCGTAACGACGATGACACCGTGACCGTGGCCGGTCATGTACTACATCCCACCGAATTCGATTTCAGTGTCGAGTCACCTGATGGCATCACAGCGGGTGCTCTAGACAGTGGTGACGCCGTAGTCGTCCTCGACACCGAAGTTACCGATGAGTTGGCCCGTGAAGGTCTAGCCCGTGACGTGGTCCGCCACGTACAACAAGCCCGACGCGATGCTCAGTTGGTGGTAACCGACCGCATCCATCTGACAATCGATGGCGACAAGGCTGTGGTGGATGCGGTGCGCACTCATGAGCATCATGTGGCCGGCCAGGTTCTGGCCTTTCAGGTGACCTACGACAGCCCGGGTGACATGGCAACCCAAGTGACCGTCGAGGGCTCTGAGCTGCGGTTCTCACTCACCGTCGGCTAAGGCCAGTCAACTCAGACGGCCCGACTCGGTCATGTTAATCTCCCAGATCACCTGCTCGAGGCGATCTGAAGCGCTGATTGTTGGATAGCGCAGAGGATTTTCTGTCGTTACACAAGTTGGGATAGGCGCCAACATCGTCCACGGTGTCGGATGGCAGAACTGAACAACTGAGTGGCGCTCGCCAGGCCCATCGGCCACCACTCGATGGATACCCGGAGGAATAACTCCATTGGTGATGTGGTCCAGCATGATCCCAGTGTTGACGATGACGCATCCATCCGGTGGTGTGGCGTCTACCCACTCACCGTCTACCTTTACTTGGAGCCCCGGAGCGGTAGCCCTCGGAAGAGCGGTGACAAGGTTGATGTCACCATGCTCAGCCGCCCAAACATGCTCGTTGCCAGGGGCAGCGTCCATGGATGGGTAGTGCAAGGCTCGAGTCAGAGCTGCACCGTCACGAAGCATCTCGTCGAAATAGTTCTCATGGACTCCAAGTCCCACAGCCAAAATCCGCAACACCCGGCGCTGGAGCTCAAGAGTGACCTCGTGGAGCGCCATGAGCACCTCCGTGGTCCCCGGGAGGTCTTCGTCGGGTAGCACTGGGTTGCCGTACCGATGGGGAAACCGCTGCCTTAGTGGATGACCCTCGGGAACCGGGGCGCTCCAGTTGAGCATCTCCTTCCAGTCGGGAACATCTGAGATCGCCGCTGTTTCCACCAAAAGTCCCGTGTACCCAGTCTGTCCGTTGGCATCCGGTACCGAATAGTGATTCTTGCGTTCGAGCGGCAGTGCAAAGAAATCAACTAAGCGACCATAGGCATCGTCTAGAAGGTCTTCGGAAAGATCGTGACGTACATAGACAAAGCCGGTTGCCAGACTCCGCATGGTGCCGTCAACCACAGCCCGCCTTCGGATCTCGTCACCCTGCTCAAAGACTGGCAGGTCAACGTCGAGGATGGGAGAAGGTCCACTCACAAACGACACGCTAGACCGTATCAGCCCCTATCAACGAGGTCCTAGGCATCGTTATTGATGACCACTTGGAGCGCGAATCGACCTTTCTCGGAGGGCTTGGCAACCACCTTTGGCGCGAGTTTCAAAAAATCTTGCTCATGTGGTATGAATCGCTTGACATTATTGTAATTACATGCGTGCAATTCATAACCCGGGAGATAATGCCCGATCTACCTATCCACCGGCTATGCAAAATGGCCGGTGCGCATGACGGTAGGCCACTCAGTCCGTCCGGGGGCGACGAAGCAGACAGCGACAACAAGAGAACGAACCGGCAGAAACCGGGGGAAGGATACGAGATGGCACTCACCCAAGATGCAGCCAACGACAACCAACTCAGCGACACTGACCTAGATATGAGCACAACCGGCACCACCATGCGGGTTCGTAAGCGCAACGGAGATCTAGAAAATGTCGACGTCAACAAGATCGTTCGAGCCATAGAACGCTGTGCCGAAGGCCTTCCTGGCGTCGATCCGATGCAGATTGCCACCCGAACTATTTCTGGTCTCTGTGACGGGGCCACCACCGAGGAACTTGACGAATTATCTATACGGACCTCAGCAGCCTTCATCGTCGAAGAACCGAACTACTCACGTCTCGCCGCTCGGCTACTGGCGACGGTGATCGACAAGGAGGTTCGCAACCAGGACATCCACTCATTCTCGCAATCGGTTGCTATGGGTGTCACCCAAGGTCTGATTGGCCCTGAGGTAGCGGAGTTCGTCGTCACTAACGCCCGGAAATTCAACGACACCATCGAGGGCGAGCGAGACCACCTGTTCGAGTTCTTCGGCTTACGTACTGTTTACGATCGTTACCTCTTACGCCACCCAGAGAACCGAACAGTGCTGGAGACCCCCCAGTACTTCTTCCTCCGGGTTGCCTGTGGCCTCTCGACCTGCCCAGACGAGGCGATCCGCTTTTACCGACTCATCTCCTCACTCCAGTATCTGCCATCCAGTCCGACACTATTTAACTCAGGCACGATTCATCCACAGATGTCTAGTTGCTACCTACTGGACTCACCCGAGGACAGCCTCGACGGCATCTACAAGCGTTATACCGACATAGCCAAGCTCTCGAAGTTCGCTGGTGGTATCGGTGTGGCGTGGCACCGAATACGGTCAAAGGGTTCCCTAATCCGTGGCACCAACGGCTTGTCTAACGGCATCGTCCCTTGGCTTAAGACCCTTGATAGTTCAGTCGCTGCAGTCAACCAAGGCGGTCGCCGTAAAGGCGCCGCGTGCGTCTACCTCGAATCATGGCACGCGGACATTGAAGATTTCCTCGACCTGAAGGAAAACACTGGCGACCCTCAGCGCCGCACCCACAACCTAAATCTTGCCAACTGGATTCCTGACCTTTTCATGGAGCGGGTCCAAAAAGACTGGCAGTGGTCGCTCTTCGACCCAGCCAAGGTCCCACACCTCACCGACCTGTATGGACCTGAGTTTGAATCTGCCTATCTGAGGGCCGAAGAGGAAGGCATCTACGAGCGTCAGGTCTCGGCACAAGAGCTCTACAGCCGGATGATGCGCTCGCTGGCACAAACTGGCAATGGATGGATGACCTTCAAGGACGCCTCCAACATGAAGTGCAACCAGACCGGCACTGAGGGGCGTGTAGTGCACCTTTCAAATCTGTGCACCGAAATCCTTGAGGTAACCGATCAAGATGAGACCGCTGTTTGCAACCTTGGCTCGGTCAACCTTGGAGCATTGGTCGCCGACGGAGTGTTCGACTTCGACCGCCTTGCTGAAGTGGTCCGTCTGGCCATACCGTTTCTTGACCGAGTGATCGACATTAACTACTACCCAACCTCTGAGTCGTCGGTATCGAACTCGGCGTGGCGCCCGGTCGGAATGGGCCTCATGGGCCTGCAAGATGTCTTCTTCAAGTTAGGTCTGACGTTTGATTCCCCGGCTGCCCGGACGCTGTCAACCCGTATCTCTGAAGAGATTTACTTCAACGCCCTGTGGGCATCTACTGAACTAGCCGAAGCTCACGGACCGCACAATAACTATGAGTTGACTCGCGCCGCCTCCGGAGACCTGCAATTCGATTTATGGGGTGTAACACCCACTGACATGGCCCGCTGGGACAGCCTGCGGGACCGAATCACCGAACATGGTCTGCGCAACTCGCTTCTGATTGCAATCGCCCCAACAGCCACCATTGCCTCTATTGCCGGCTGCTGCGAGTGCATCGAACCTCAGGTTTCAAATCTGTTCAAGAGGGAGACGCTCTCGGGCGAATTCATGCAGATCAACCGTTACCTCGTGAAGGAACTCCAACAGCGGGGTTTGTGGGATGACGCGATGGCCAACCAGGTCAAGTTGGCTGAGGGTTCCATCCAAGAAATCGAGAGTATCCCCGGAGACCTAAAGGACGTGTACCGCACTGCTTGGGAGGTCCCCATGCGGTCACTAATCGACATGGCCGCTGATCGGGGTGCCTACATAGACCAGAGTCAGTCGCTGAACCTATTTATGGAGTCGCCAACAATCGGTAAGCTCAGCTCCATGTATCTCCATGCTTGGAAGTCTGGGATTAAGACCACCTACTATCTGCGGTCCAGGCCAGCAACTCGGATCAACAAAACCACTACTGGCGGACCTGGCGATCCAAACGGTGAGCCGACCGCCAAGCCCACTTTCTCGGATGCAGATGCTATGGCCTGCTCATTAGAGAATCCCGAGTCATGTGAGGCGTGCGACTGATGTCTCTTGCTGAGGTCCCCCTCGACGACCCATCTGACTTCGCAGAGTCGCCTGTTGCAGCACCAGCGAATCAAAGGGTCAATATTTTAGATCCGGGTTTTGACCTCACTCTTCGGCCCATGCGCTACCCAGTATTTTACGAGATGTACCGGGATGCCATCAAAAACACTTGGACAGTTGATGAAATCGACTTTTCTGACGACATCCCTGACCTTGACCGCAAACTGGTTCCAGCCGAGAAGCACCTCATCAACCGGCTCGTTGCCTTCTTCGCTACCGGCGACTCCATTGTCTCCAACAATCTGGTATTAAACCTTTATAAGCACATCAATGCCCCCGAGGCCCGGATGTACCTGTCGCGCCAACTTTACGAAGAGGCGCTACATGTCCAGTTCTACCTAACACTGCTGGATAACTACATACCCGACATGGCTGAACGGGAAGCTGCATTCGCTGCGATCCACAGCATCCCGTCAATTGCCAAGAAGGGTGAATTTTGCTTCAAGTGGATGAACGCTGCTGAGAACCTCGATGAACTAGACACCGACGAAAAGCGCCAGACTTTTCTACTGAACCTCATCTGCTTTGCTACCTGTATCGAGGGGTTATTTTTCTTCGCAGCATTCGCCTACGTGTACTTCCTGCGTTCCAAGGGCTTACTCAACGGCCTGGCTGCAGGAACCAACTGGGTGTTCCGTGATGAGAGCTGCCACATGAACTTTGCGTTTGAAGTCATCAATACTGTTCGTCACGAGCAACCTGAACTGTTCGACGAAAATTTGGGCAATCGAATTTACGAGATGCTGGACGAGGCCATCGAGTGTGAGTACCAGTTCGCTGAGGACCTGCTGGGTCAAGGTGTTCCTGGCATGTCAACTGCAGACACGAAGCAGTACCTGCAGTTCGTAGCCGACCAAAGACTTGCCCAACTGGGCTTAGAACGCCGCTACCACACCACCAATCCGTTTGGGTTTATGGAACTCCAAGATGTGCAGGAACTCACAAACTTCTTCGAACGCACTGTCGTTGCCTATCAGGTCGGCGTCGAAGGCAGCGTGGCGTTCGACGAAGAATTCTAGGTACTAACTCGAGTTCTCCTCATGGCCATCACTCCGTCTTCGGATAGCCATAGCGGCTCCACCGATAGCCAGTGATATCGCTGCTCCCAGTCCCAGCGGTACAGCAGAATTACCGCTTTCTGATACTGAGCTAGTTGCTGCGTTGATTCCTATCGTTGAACCTGGACTAGAACCGGCACCTGCACGGGTTATGGCTGCCACTGGAGGAACAGTTTTGTCAGACGACACGGAACTTGTCGTTGTAGACGGAACGGAGTGGGGTACCACCAAGGTCTGTTCCGTCACCGTGGCCTCCACTGCTTCAACAAGTGGTGCTGTATGACGAAAGGGGCCCGTGATCTCGTATGTCACGCCTACGTGACGTCCCTCGACCCCGGAACCCCAGTCCAGATCGGACACCACATCGTGCACTAACCCCTCGCCTCGGCCACGGAGGGAACTTACGTATAACCGGGTGCCCGAAGGGTCGAAGCAAGGGCCAGTCACTGACGAGAGCCGATGAGCATCGCCGACCATCCGACAAAACGGGGCTACCTCCCCAAGTGGAGTGATGACCACGAGCTCCATATCTCCTCGCTCCTCTGAGACAAAGAGGTCTCCCGACTTGGCAACGGCCAGATCGCCGATGCCGTGCAAAGGGCTCCGCCGACCAGAACCGTCCCAGACCACTGAGTGGTAGCCGGCTGCAAGGTCAACAGCGTGGACCCGATCGTCGAGGCCCGTGGTAAACACCAGAATCCCATCATGCACGGCTACACCTCCACCCATCGGAGTGACAAGACCTTCATCTGCCTGAAATCGAGTTGGAATGAACGACCCTGAAGGATCGAACACCGGCAGCCAACGGATAGCGCCCTCCGGATCCACAGCCAAGGCTTCCATCCGATCAGCGTCCAAGCCTCCACCACTAAGAGGGTCTCCAACAGTCGCCATTGCTACCCGGTATAAGCGTCCGTCGCGATGAGCCTCAGTCAGATAGGCATATCCATTAGCCGCATCCACCGACACTGAACCATGGGTGCGTACGCCCAGAACGTCACGAGGAACCGCTGGCTGATCACCAGCCGGATCACACTCCCAAATCCGACCATCACCGTTGAATGCCTCCTGACACGACAGCCAAGTACCCCATGGAGTGACCGCACCGCGGCTGTTGGAATGACTCTGAGCCAGCACAGGCCACGATCCGGTAATCACCCCATTGGCATCAAAACCAATTGACGAAGCGCCGCCAAGTGGACCGCTCGGCGTTTGGAAGTCAAATACCTCATGGTTGCAAACCAGTAGCCAACCTCCATCGCCAGTAGGCAACGTTCCCTTCCCATCAGGAAATAGTGGCCACGCAAAGTCCTCGCCCGCTAAACCATTCATCACAAATGCACCACCCTCAGCCACGATCCGAGCGGTGAATCCTTCGGGTAGGACCAGACCGTTGATGTCGGGCTTCCGCCCATTGAGCGATCCGTAAGGGCCTGCACCTGGAGAGGGGGTGGGGGTAGGAAGCCCCATGGCTGAGGAAGGCCATCCAACTACCGGTCCAGAAACCAGCAGACCCAACGCAGCCCCTGAACGAAGGCCGCCCCGCAGGAACGCCCTCCGGTCCATCTCTACCAGTTCTCCTGGCGCCCGTTAATTCCCGAAGGCGTCGAGTAGACGTCCCGCAGCAGCCGATGGCGTGATCCGTCCCTCCAGCACATCAGACTCCTCGACAGCCAGAAGGCTCAACACCGCCGGGTCGGCCCGTAACGTGGCCAAGAGGCGGTTCTCGACCATCGACCACATCCAGGCCAGTCTTTGGGAACGGCGCCGCTCTTCCCACTCCCCCGAATTGGTAAGGGCAACGCGGTGATCTTCAATACACGCCCACATCTCACCTAATCCCTCGCCGGACAGGCCGGCGCAAGTCAGCACCGGTGGGTTCCAGTTACTACTAGCCGGCTGGGTGAGACGAAGTGCAGCGGAGTAATCACGCGCTGCGGTACGGGCAGCCGGAACATTGTCCCCATCAGCTTTATTCACCGCAATCATGTCAGCCAGTTCCAGCACCCCCTTCTTGATTCCCTGAAGTTCGTCACCAGCGCCCGGCAGCATTAATACCAAAAAGAAGTCAACCATTCCAGCCACCACCGTCTCAGACTGCCCCACGCCTACCGTCTCAACAAGCACCACGTCATAACCGGCAGCCTCTAGCACCAACATTGATTCTCGGGTTGTGCGAGTCACACCACCGAGCGTTCCAGCGCTGGGCGACGGCCGTACAAACGCTGCTGGGTCATTCGCTAGTTGGAGCATGCGGGTCTTGTCACCCATGATGCTCCCTCCCGTTACGGTGCTCGTCGGGTCGACAGCCAGCACTGCCACCCGGCGACCAGCAGCCGTGAGATGGCCACCAAGAGACTCGATAAACGTTGACTTGCCCACCCCAGGAATTCCCGTGATACCAATGCGGTGAGCATCAGCACTGCGGGGAACCAAGGCATCCAGCAAGGCCGTAGCACCCGCACGGTGCTCTGGATGATTCGACTCCACGAGCGTCAAAGCTCGACCGATGGAAGCCCTGTCGCCGTTCAGAACACCATCGACGAGGTCCAGGGTAGTCATCGGACTCCTAACCCGTTTCCAAGGCATCGAGGAGGTCAACAGCGGCAGTGGCCACCACCGTTCCTGGGGGAAATACGGCAGAGGCTCCGGCAGCCAAGAGGATCTCGTGGTCATCGGGGGGAATAACTCCGCCAACCACAATCGCGATGTCGACACGACCGTGAGCAGCCAAGGCATCACGTAGTTCAGGCACCAGCGTCAGATGGCCGGCAGCTAGTGAACTCACACCTACCACATGAACATCATTTTCAACGGCCTGACGGGCCACCTCCTCAGGGGTCGAGAACAGCGGTCCTATATCGACGTCAAAGCCCAGGTCGGCAAACGCCGTGGCGATGACCTTCTGGCCGCGATCATGACCGTCTTGGCCGACCTTGGCTACCAAGATTCGGGGGCGCCGCCCAGCGCTATCTGCGAAGGCCGCTACGCGGGAACGAGCAGCAGCCACGGCCTCACCGTTTCCCACCTCACTATTAAACACTCCAGAAATAGTGCGGACCTCCGCCACGTGGCGCCCGTAAACTTTTTCGAGCGCGTTGCTAATCTCCCCGACCGTAGCCCTTGCCCGCGCTGCATCAATGGCTAGTTCCAGCAGATTTCCGTCACCTGAGGCAGCGCTACGAGTCAAGGCATGCAATGCGTCAGCACATGACTCTGAATCCCTCTCAGCCCGCAAACGATCCAGTTTGGCCAATTGGTCCGTTCGAACTTGAGCGTTGTCAACCCTACGAACGTCGATCGGATCCTCCTGGTCCAACCGATATCGGTTCACCCCAATAACCGACTGTCGGCCCGAGTCGATACGAGCCTGGGTCCGGGCTGCCGCCTCCTCTATTCGCAACTTGGGTATGCCGGCCTCAATTGCTAGAGCCATGCCGCCAGATTCCTCCACCTCGGCGAGATGGACCAGTGCCCGCTGTGCCAAGTCCCGGGTCAGACGCTCCACGTGATAGCTGCCACCCCACGGATCAGCTACCCGGCAAGTTCCACTCTCCTGCTGGAGAAACAACTGGGTGTTGCGGGCAATGCGAGCCGAAAAGTCCGTAGGTAGGGCTAAGGCTTCATCAAGACTGTTGGTATGCAGCGACTGGGTGTGACCCTGAGTCGCTGCCATGGCCTCCAGGCAGGTACGAGCCACGTTGTTGTAGACGTCCTGCGCTGTAAGGCTCCAACCCGAAGTCTGAGAGTGAGTACGCAGCGAGGAAGACCGGGGATCGGTCGGATCAAACTGGCGCATAAGGCCTGACCAAAGTAAGCGGGCAGCCCGTAACTTGGCCACCTCCATAAAGAAGTCCATACCGATACCCCAGAAAAAACTCAGTCGAGGAGCGAAAGCATCGACATGCAACCCGGCAGCAAGTCCAGCCCGCACGTACTCGACCCCATCAGCCAGCGTGTACGCCAGTTCTAGATCGGCTGTCGCTCCCGCCTCTTGCATGTGATACCCGGAGATGGAGATGGAGTTGAAGCGAGGCATCTCGGCACTGGTAAAGGCAAAAATGTCAGACACGATCCGCATTGACGGAGCCGGTGGGTAGATGTAGGTGTTCCGGACCATGAACTCCTTGAGGATGTCGTTCTGGATAGTCCCAGCTAACTGGTCTGGCGCCACACCCTGCTCTTCTGCAGCCACAACATAGAGAGCCAGAATGGGCAGTACGGCACCGTTCATGGTCATGGACACGCTCATTTGATCCAGCGGGATCCCATCAAACAAGGTTCGCATGTCATGGATCGAGTCGATAGCCACACCGGCCATACCCACATCCCCCGACACTCGCGGGTGGTCACTGTCATAGCCCCGGTGGGTAGCAAGGTCAAAGGCCACGCTAAGACCCTTCTGCCCTGCGGCTAGGTTGCGCCGATAGAACTGGTTGCTTTCTTCAGCAGTTGAGTAACCGGCGTATTGACGGACCGTCCAAGGCTGGCTGGCGTACATGGTTGGATACGGGCCCCTGAGGTAAGGAGCGGCCCCCGGCCAAGTATCAAGGAAGCCTAAATCACGATGGTCTATGGCCGTAGCCAGAATCGGCACCTGAATTTTTTCAGGAGTGTCACGAGCTAAATTCTCAGGCAACTGTCCAGTCTCAACTCGGACCTGTTCAGCCCAAGCACTCAGATTGGTATCAGTCAACTCAGCGTCAGAGTCAAGGGAAACCGTAGTGAAATCGGGAATCATCTCGGTCTCCCAGAGAATGTGTTGACGTCATCGAGGCCTAGATCAACCAAGGTGCGCCCCAGGAGGTCAACCAGATCGGTATGAGCGTGAACAAAATCGTCGACCCCAGCATCTGCCAGAGCGTCCACCACATCGACACCTAGTGACTCAACACTGGCTACCAGATGAACCCGGGCCACACCCTCGGCCCGCAACGCTGTCACTGTGGCAACACCCTGGGTCAGATAATCACTATCTGATCCACATACCACGGCCACTGGTGAGGAAACTTTGTGATCAAAGTCGTACACCGCACGAATGCCGGCCACCGCGTAGAGGTTCGCAGCAAAGGTGCTGCGCGCATTGTGATCGGCAAATGCCCCAATTACCACAAGCCGAACCACCGGAGCATCAACACCTGTTCCTGCGTCTGCGATGTCACGGAGCGCCTCGAAGATTGCAGATCGGCGCCTCAGAGGCAACGGGCCGGCAGCAGGCGCAGGCGTTGCTGGGCGTTCAAGTAACTCTTCATCGAGATCAGGGAACTCCGACACCCCAGTGACGGCCTCAGTTCGGACAGTCAAACAGGCCTGACGGGCTTTCCAGCAACTCTCAGCCTCACCAGCAAGAAGACCAGAGGCCAATGCAACCGCTACCCCTCCTACCAACTCGATCTCGCGAAAGCGTTCCCAAGCAGTCTCAGCCATACGAGACGTCAGGTCTTCTACAAACCAGGAGCCGCCAGCCGGATCAATAACCGTTGCCAAGGAGCTCTCCTCGAGCAGGAGTAGCTGGGTATTACGGGCAGTACGACGACTAAATGCATCAGAATGACCTAACGCTGAATCAAATGGTCGGACAGTTACCGCATCAGCCCCCCCTACACCTCCAGCGAAAGCTGCCACTGTCCCCCTAAGGAGATTGCCCCAAGGGTCTCGCCGAGTTAGGTCAACAGCTGACCCCATAGCGTGCTGCAACTGTCCCCAGAACTTGGGGTTCGCCCCACTTGCCTCAGCCACCCGAGCCCACAAGCGTCGAGCCGCTCTAAGTCGACAGATGGTACCGAACTGGTCGATATCAGCCGACCAAGTAAAGGCGATCTGATTGAGGGCATCGTCGATCAAAAGGCCATGGTCAACAAGCACCCGCAGAACGGCCACCCCGTTTGCCGTAGTCCACCCCAACTCACGGGCGTCACTAGCCCCAGCATCGGCAAACACTGTGCCATCCACGCTAAATGCTCGAACCCCGGACAGGTCTTGGCTTCGGTCCACCACTGCCAACACCTCATTGGAGAAATGTTCACTCATGGAGGCAGCTTCGCTGCCGTAGCGAGCAGCCATGCCAATCGGGTCCAAGCCCAGTAGGCCACTCCGATTTTCCAGTGGGGTTTCTCGACGCTCCCATAAGTCAAGTAGCCATCCAGCGGCCTCCACACCACTCGGGCCTCCTAACAGGGCCACAGTGACCATCTCGAGGTGCACCCCAGCCAGTACATCGTCGAGGTGCTCCAAAGAGGCGATCCCAATTGCCTCAACGTCAAGCAGCAGCGATGTTGAACCACAGGCCAGCTCATCGAGCACCGTGGCGTTCGCTGCTTTTAGACCTTTGTCGTTGACCAGCGCCCGTACATCCCACCCGGTGGCTGAACCGCCTGCGGCAAGTGATCCGCGAGTTCTGTCTCCAAAACCGGGCAAACCTGACGGGTCACCAGAAACATCGACCTGATCGCCTGCATAGACGGGAGCAATTTCGATACCGTCAGCAGTGGTGGTAACCAGCGATGCGAGTGTTCGTCCCCGAAGTCCTTCTTCAGCCAGCATCTCCCATTCGGCGCGATCGGGTACCGCGAATCTGTCGCTCGAGAACTCGCCTACATTCACCTTCCTGATGGTAGGTGACAGCCCGTCAAGGCCCTGAAGCCTTGTGACCCATGACCTGCTTACCGTCAAGCGCTCCAGCGCTACCTGAATGGAAGATGGAGACCGTTAACTGAACTGACAATTCTCTGAACAACCCGTGACTAAGGGATCAGAAACTATGCCCGCTGAGGCCAGTATGGATCCAGGACATCCGCGTCGATGGCTAATCCTCGGTGTCCTCACTCTGTCACTTGTTCAGGTGGTGGCAAGTGTCAGCTCCATGAACTTGGCTCTGCCGGCCATCCAAAGAGCTCTGGATGCTTCAGCATCTGAACTGGTTTGGATCAACGCCGCCTATGCCCTAGTTCTAGCCGCCATCCTCCTACCGGCTGGTGCCCTGGGAGACCGATTCGGGCGCAAGGGCGCCCTACTAGTTGGTCTCGGAATAATCATTGTCAGTGCCCTACTTGGCACCTCAGCGGACTCTGCCGGTCAGGTCGTGGCGTGGCGCTGCATTATGGGTATTGGGGCTGGCCTAGTTATGCCGGCAACCCTCTCAATCCTCACTTCTATCTTCCCGGTTCACGAACGGAGCCGGGCCATCGCTATCTGGGCAGGTTTTGCTGGCGCTGGCGGGGCATTAGGAATCTTGGCAGCCGGAGTGTTGCTGGAGTTCTTCTGGTGGGGCTCGATGTTCTTGGTAAACGTCCCAGTTGCGGTCTTGCTATTCGTCCTCGTGGTGACTCTTGTACCAACATCACGAGACACTTTGGGTCATCCACTTGATCTGAAGGGCAGTCTCCTGTCAGCGGTTGCCCTCGGATTGCTGGTCTTCGCTCTAATCCAGGGCCCAGAGTACGGATGGACCCATAGCGGGATCCTCGGCGCTTTCGCTGGATCTCTCGGCTTGAGCATCGTGTGGGTCCGTGTGGAAAATCGGGAAGACCATCCAATGCTGGACCCCAGCCTTTTCCGTATCCCCCGCTTCGGTCTAGGCAGTCTCGGTATTGGTGTGGCCTTTGCGGTGATGTACGGCATGTTCTTCGGCCTAGCCCAGTACATGCAATTTGTCCTCGATTACTCAGCGTTGGACACTGCCTTGCGCGTACTTCCATTCGCCCTTTCGATGCTTTTCATTTCTCCCACGGGTCCAAAACTCGCTGCCCGATTCGGCGTACGAATCATTATTGGAGGTGGACTGTTGTTGACCGCCGTTGGCCTAATCGGTCTGGCAACCCTGGATGCTTCCAGTAGCTACCTTCAAGTAGTAGCCGGCCTATGTGTCGCATCAGCCGGCATGGCCTTGGCTTTCCCTGCTGCCACTGAAGCCATCGTGACCTCGTTACCCCAAGACAAGGCTGGCGTAGCTTCCGCGGTGAATGACACTACGCGGGAGGTTGGGGCAGCAGTAGGCATCGCTCTGTTGGGCAGCCTTCTAACCTCGGGGTACCGCAGCAGTATTGGTAATTCTTTCGACGACCTACCTCCCGAGGCCGCTGATGCCGCCAGAGACTCCATGGGCGGCGCTCTCCAGGTGGCCAACTCGGCTCCTCCAGAACTCCAACTTGAACTTGTAGAGACGGCCCGGCGAGCGTTCGCCGACGGCTACTCGCTTGCCATGCTCGTTGGTGCTGGCATGGTCGCTATGGCCTCGACCGTGGTTCTCCGCTGGTTCCCCCGTAACTAACTCCATCTGAGAGAATCAAAATATGCGCATCTCCACGAGTCTCAATTACGCCACTGACCCTCAAACAGCTGCCGCCCAAGCTCGCGAGTTGGAAGCGGCTGGGGTTGACCGAATCTGGGTTCCCGAGGCCTACGGCTTTGATGCTGTAAGCCTGCTTGGCTATCTAGCGGCCAGCACATCGACTGTGGAACTGGGGAGCGGGATCCTCAACACCTACAGCCGAACGCCAGCCTTGTTGGCCCAGACGGCAGCTGGTCTAGACGCCCTCTCCGAGGGACGATTCGTTCTTGGCCTAGGGGCATCAGGACCTCAGGTCATTGAGGGATTCCACGGCCTGGCGTACGACAAGCCGTTAACTCGCACAAAAGAGATCATCCAGATCTGCCGAGCAGCGTGGCGGCGTGAGCGGCTAATCCACGATGGAGACGTATTCACTCTTCCCCTGCCGTCGGATCAGGGTACTGGTCTTGGCAAACCACTAAAAATTATTAACCACCTCAAGAGGCCTGATATTCCAATTTATATCGCCGCTCTCGGTCCAAAGAGTGTCGAAGAAACCGCAGCCACTTGCGAAGGCTGGCTCCCATTCCTTGTGTACCCGGAACGGATGGAACAGGTCTGGGGAAAGTCCGTAATGGCTGGCCTGGCCCGTCGCGACCCTGCCTTGGACCAACTTGATGTGGTAGCAGGCGGCCTCGTA
>CAWVUB010000023.1:0-25003 GCA_963933065.1 uncultured Acidimicrobiaceae bacterium
GTTGTCGGTTCCGTGCGGCTTTACGGTCGATGGTCTTCCTTTGGGGTTGCAGATTGCGGGTCGACCGTTTGCGGAGGACATGGTTCTGCGTATCGGTGCGGCATATGAACATGCAACAGATTGGGTGGCGCGAGTTCCACCTCTGCATGTCACAAACGAGTAACCATGGCGTCTAGGGAAATGCCATGAAAGAGGTAGATAAAGACACTGAAATGTCTGGATATATTCCTCCAAATTTTATAGAGTTGCCTCCAATATTTATACGACCAATTAGGCCAATTAAGGCAATTAAATGGGTCTTTGTGGAGTTTCTCTTTCCTTGGGGTTTTCTTTTCGTAGGCTTAGCGATTCTGTCCTGGAATGTGTTAACTCCACAGATAGATGGTTCAGGAGCACCTTCGCTTAGTTTCTTGGGTCAAATCTGGCTAAAAAATGCTGTCCTGCTCACGGCATTGGCTGGGTCCTTGCACTGGCGGCTCTACAGCCGTGTAGGGCAGGGCGACAAGTTCAAATTTTCCCAGCGGTGGTTATCGAAGAAATCTTCAAGGTTTCTTTGGAAAAATCAAGCTTACGATAATGCATTTTGGAGTATTATAAGTGGTGTGACCGTGTGGTCTTTATTTGAGGGAATCACACTTTGGGCATGGGCAACAGGGGTTATTCCAAAAGCATCTTGGCCTGCAAATGCTGGTTATATTACTGCTCTTACTTTTGTATTCTTTTTTGTATCTTCTTCGCACTTCTATCTAATCCATAGAGTCTTGCACTGGAAACCTTTGTATAGGTCAGTGCACGAGCTGCACCACCGGAACGTCAACACGGGGCCGTGGAGCGGGATCTCAATGCACCCCGTTGAGCATTTGTTGTTTTTTTCAATGTTCTTCGTCTGGTGGCTAGTCCCTGCACATCCGGTGGTGATTATCCTTACTGGCTTCTTCAAGGGGCTGGGTCCTGCAGTGACGCATTCAGGATTCGACCGGGTGCTTGTCGGTGGACGACAGATCTCCGCAGGTGATTGGTTCCATGATCTGCACCACCGTCACTTTGAAACCAATTATGGCAACCTCGAAGCACCGTTTGATTGGGTGATGAACACTTGGCATAACGGGAGCGACGAGGCTCAACGGGCGATGGTCGCCAGACGGAAACGCCGAGCCGGTGCTTCTGACAGGTCACCCTGATAGGGCGCTAGTGCGTTGGTTCATTCGACAAGCGATGCGGAACCGTGATGCAGTTTGTTGACTCGATCAGAGACGGCTTCTCTTCTAGTGAGAGAGTCAGGAGTTGATTGTCCCCGTGCTCCTCGCTCCGCAGCCTCGATAGGGACTAATCACCCGAAGTTGTGTCGACGATCTTTGCGATAGGAGAAACAGCCGGACTAGCTGTCGGCATCCTGGCGGTGGCGAATGAGTGGAAGTAGTGCAATGAGAATCAATAGAAGCAAACCACCGATGACCAATTGGAGGTTTTGACGACGGGGCTGGGAGTCTCGGGTTGGAGCAAGTTCGAAGTCGGACTGAGACCCGCTGGTCACCGTTTCTTGCCCTAAAGGTGGTGGCGTGTCATACCAGATTGCCAGTCTTCCCATCCCGTTGTTCCGGTTGGCAAGGTTTTCGACAGGTGTGCCAAATTTTTCGATGTAGCCAATTGAGATAGTGAAACGCGTTGGCTGCATACCAGTCACGCGAACCTGATAAATCCCCTTTGTTCCAAGTTCGACATGGTCGATCAGCCGCAGATAGTTGGTACCGCTGAAGGGCTCTGGGAACGGCTGTCGCAAGTTGGGACTTAGCCCAAGCTCTGTCTGATCGGGACGTATAAGTGTGAGTGACGGAAGGGAACCTTGCGGCAGGAGATTTTCTGGCGCTAGGTCCGGTACAAGCAGGGAAAGAGAGATTCTTTCACCTGTGGGGATTTCGAATCGGAAACCGCGTTCTTGTTCTGGAGCCAAAAGTGTCCCGTAGAGAGCGAAAGAAATCCGCCCGTCAGGCAGAAAAGGACCTTGGCCTGGTTGATGATGCTGCTCTTCAAGGAAGAGCGGGTCGTGCGCATGAGCCGCTGTGGCCAGAGTCGACACGCCTAGGAAGCCGAGGGCCGTAATAACGGCGAGTCCTAGCAACACCTTCCGGAGTTGAAGCTTCATCTCAACGGTCCCCAAACCAGAAACTGCGTTAACGGTTATGGCTGCACTCTTGCTTGCTGGTAGAAGATCAAGTTTCTTCGCGTTGGCCTTCAATCATTGCTGCTAGTCGCTGCAGGTTGCGTCGCCAGATGAGGCTAAGGATCGGGCTAGCCAACGTGGCGGTCAGACGCCCACCTGCCCACCAGGGGAAGGAGAGATCTTCTTCCCAGGTAAAGGTCGTCTCGTTGTCGTTTCGGTCCTCTAGACGGAACCTGCCGATTCCAGTGACGATTCCGTGGTGGGTGACTCCCATAAGTCGGCCTTCTTCCCACTCAGTGACAGCCATCTGGTCAAGTGTACGAAGGGGTCCGATCCGGGTCTCGCAGTCGAATGTGGTTCCCACTCCGCTCGTTTGCTCGGAAGTCAGACGGACTTCAGCGGCGTCCATCATCCAATCTGAATGTCGGCGGACGTCCGCAATCGCTTCCCAGACAGTATTTCGCGGGGCATGTATATCAACACTCGATGTGAAGTGGGTCATCGATGTACTCCTTGATGCACAAAGGTGGTGGTGGTGATTTTACTATCGCTGCACATACTGTCCTACGAGTGTGTTGGCCGCCCATCCGACGGCATCACGTCTGTGAGGAGGAAGAAATCTGTATGCGCAAAATTGTGGTGACTGGGGCTTCGGGAATGATTGGAACCGCTCTGACGGTGGCTCTTGAAAAGCGTGGCGATCAGGTCGTCACCGTTGGTAGACGGCCACCCAGCGGTGGTGTGTCCTGGGATCCAGCCTCAGGTCAGATGGACCACGAGGCCCTTGATGGCGTCGATGCTGTTGTCCATCTGGCGGGTGAGCGGATCGATGGCCGGTGGACGGCATCCAAGAAGAAGAGGATCCTTGATAGTCGTGTGGAAGGAACAGAGGTGCTGGCGCGAACTTTGGCGAGTCTGAGTCGCCCACCGGCTGTTGTGATTTCCGCTTCCGCAATCGGGTTCTATGGCGACCGCGGCGATGAAGAACTTACAGAGGACTCACGACAGGGGAGCGGTTTTTTGGCTGAGGTTTGCGAACGGTGGGAGTCAGCGGCAGCACCGATGGCCTCGCCGGACACCCGCCTTGTATTGGCGCGAACCGGCATTGTGTGCACGGCTGAGGGCGGTGCGCTGGAAAGGATGTTGTTATTAATTCGGCTCTGTCTTGGTGGACGCCTTGGTAGCGGCGAACAGTGGTGGTCGTGGATCACGCTCGACGACGAAGTTCGAGCACTAATCCACCTGTTGGATTCGCCGGTGGTGGGACCGGTGAATCTGGTTGCTCCTGGAACCTGCTCCAATCTCGAGTTCGTCCAAGGGTTTGCAGATGCTCTGCGACGTCCGGCAGTGTTCCCGACGCCCGCGTTCGCGCTTCGATTTGCCCTTGGCGAAATGGCTGATGGGCTGTTGTTAGCAAGCACCAGAGTTCGACCTGCTGTACTAGAGAGTTGCGGGTTTGAGTTCATGTCGCCGGATCTTGCCTCGGCGACTGCGACGTTGCTGTCTCAGGGTCGCTCGGACTCCTGAGGGCCGCCACCGGCACCTCCTTGAGATACCAAACCACACGCCCCAGTAGAAACCTTCCTCGTAGATTCAGAACCATGGTCAAAGAGTCCAGACGAGTTGCAAGCGCCACCTTGGGGGTGAGCGCTGCCGTTGCTGCACTTGGTGTCGGTGAGTTCTGCGGAATGGTCTTGTCAGATCTGTCGCTTGTGGCAGTGGTCGGCGATGTGGTTGTGGACCTATCGCCAGGTTGGCTTGTCAGACGGACAATTGGGCTGTTCGGTACCGCTCAGAAGCCCATCTTGCTGACCGGGATCGTCTTTGTGGCTTTACTGTTGGGTGGCGTCGGCGCCAGTAGAGGTCGAGGACGTGTCGCGTTTGGTTTGGCTGGCCTTGTTGGTGCCGTGGCGGCACTCAGGGCAGGCTTCGGAGCGCGTGGAGTGGTTGCAGCTGCGGTGGCGACCAGTGCAGGGATCTACCTTTTGGCGGCTGGTCATCGCAAGATTGGCCGTTTAGCCGGTTGGGTAGATCACACGGCAGAAGAACAGCCGGCCCTTAATCCGACAGTCGAAGATCCAAAAGTAAAGGCGGCGACCCGACGCGGATTTCTGGGGTACGTCTCGGGCCTAACGATGGCCGGCGGAGCGTTGGTTATTGGGAGCCGAGTGTTGGCTGGCCGAACAACCGAGTCCTACCGGGGACAAGTGGTGCTGCCTCCGTCGCCTCGAAGAGATAGTGACCGTTCGGCACCGACCAGCACTGAGGAACTGGTTCGCTCCCCAGCCGGCCTCTCGCCATGGGTCACTCCTAACAAGGATTTCTACCGTATTGATACCGCCCTAATGGTGCCCCGGGTGGACCCTGCTGACTGGACGTTACGTATCGATGGGCTAGTCGACCGCCCACTTGAGTTGACGTTGGACGGCTTACTGGCCCGGGACTTAACGGATGCTGCGGTAACTCTTGCTTGTGTTTCTAACGAGGTGGGGGGCGATCTGGTGGGAAACGCAGTGTGGACCGGTGTGCCTCTTCTCGAGCTTCTAGAAGAGGTGGGAGTACATGATGGCGCCGGACAAATCATGGGTCGATCGGTTGATGGTTTTTCAGCAGGATTTCCTCGTTCGGAACTAAATGATGGGCGAAATGCGATGGTGGCCGTCGGTATGAATGGTGAACCGTTGCCGTTTCGTCACGGTTTTCCAGCCCGGTTAGTGGTTGCTGGCCTCTATGGCTATGTCTCAGCAGTTAAGTGGTTGGAACGGATCGAGCTCACGACTATGTCGGTTGACGGCTACTGGATTCCGCGTGGGTGGGCGAAAGAAGCACCAATCAAGATTGCCTCGCGAATTGACGTGCCAACCCGGTCCTTCACGACTCCTGGTCGGCAGGCAGTAGCCGGTGTTGCGTGGGCGCCGACTAGCGGTGTCGCAGGCGTCGAATTGGCAATCGACGATGGACCGTGGATCAAATGTCGACTGCAAGGTGGAGATGCCCCAGGGAAAGCCGGGGAGGCCTGGGTGCAGTGGTCGACGGTCTGGGATGCTGTCCCTGGCGACCGGAGGCTCCGAGTACGCGCCTGGGACCGTAACGGGACAGTCCAGCCCACCGGTCCCAAGTACATCGCTCCGGACGGGGCCGAGGGTTACCACACACGTCAGATACTTGTGGCTTGAGCAGGATCGCCATACCAAAGTTGAGCCGCGTCACCGAATCGGCGATAGCCATCTGGAAGACTCAAGCCATGTACATGCGGTCGACAGTTGTTCTGGTGGTCGCGATGGCTCTTCTGGCAGTAGTTGCCTGTTCCGGCGACGACGAGACCACTGCGCTCTTTGAGGATGGTTCAGATCCAGTTTTGATTGAAGTGCCTTCGGTAGTTGGCAAGACTGTCGAATTCGCGGCTGGCGTACTGTCCACGGTCGGATCACCGGCTGTCGTAGAGCGAATCGAAGGAATCGATGGCATAGCTGGCACGGTGATCGAGCAGATTCCTGCCGCTGGCACTCTCGTGACGTTGGGATCTCCGGTCGTGCTTCGGCTACCAGCCGCGAAACTGAACGTTGAGGGAGCAAGTGCGGATCTCAGCGTAAAGCCCGACTCTCCAGCTCTCCTTGATGAGCCGTCATCGACAACGGCGGTTGTTGTCGCCACTATCCCAACGCCGACGGTCTCGGTGGAGGCAGCGATTTCGTCAACGGCACCACCGTCGTCTTCGTCGATCATGGTTACGGTGACCACTGCCGTTCCCACCACGACAGTCGGATCGTCGACGACCACTCCCTTCGCGGTCCCGGCATCGGCCGTGCTGACGGCAACCTTTGACTGGGGAGAGCAGGGAAGCCGTGTGCTCCTGCTGCAGAAGGTTCTTGGTGTGACGGTCGACGGAATTTACGGGGCCGGGACGCGGGTCGCCCATCTGGCCGAACTCTCTACGAGAGGGCTGGCTGCTGGGGGGGTACCAGCAAAGCCCCCGACTACGACAACGACACTCGCTGCTACGACTACGACTACGACTACGACTACGACTACGACTACGACAGTGCCGGCTACCACGACTACTTCAGCGCCGACTACAACGACGGCGACGCCTGTTGTCACCACCACAACTCTTTACAACCGCTCCCTGGGACTTATCGCTACTGGCAACTCTTACAGCGCCTCAATGAACGTAGGTGAACGAGATGCATGGCTTTTTAAAGGTGTTGGTGGTGCGGAGCTAATTGTCCGCCTGACGTCATCAGACCTTGATGTCCACCTCCGGGTCTACGACCCCGCCGGCTTACTGATCGGCGACAACGACAATACCGGTGGGACAAATTCGTATTTGAAGTTGGTGCTTTGCACAACGGGTACCTACACGATTACCGCCGACGGTGCCCTCAAAACCAGCGTGGTTAGCCCGACAGCCGATTACACGGTTTCGCTAGAGGGTGGAGCGGCTACTACAACGGCATCGCTCAGCGCATATTTTGCCTCTACGACCTGCAATTAAGACCCGATTTGGCCGCTTAGTGAGGAAGCGACGCGCGCGCGGGCCCCAGCTCTGGAATACTCACCACATGCTTAAGCGCACCGTCATATCTGCCACACTCATGTCACTTGCCTTGGTGGCTTCTAGTTGCGGCTTGTTGGAGACCAACGACGATGAGTTGGAGACCCTGCGAGTCGAAATTATCCAGCTCCGCGAGGACTACCTGGAGATCGAGGCTGAAGTAGCTCTCATGGCTCGTCGGGCCACTACGACTACCGCTGCTCCGGCACCCACCACAACCCTTGCGCCGGCATTGACTCCGACCACGACAGCCCCCGCTGATCAGGGGGACAACGAGGTCGCAACTCCCACAGTTCCCGTTGGCCTAGACGAGGACACCATTCTTACCGCGACCTATCAGTGGGGACCGAGCGATCCGGCGTTGATTCTTCAGGAGCTCCTGGGCATCGCTGCCGATGGCTGGTATGGCAACGGCACCCGAGGCGCTCACCTAGCGGAGTTGGAAGCGCGTGGCCTAGACACTGCGGGTGTGCCGAGTCCTCCGACTACAACCACTGAAGCGGTGGGTGACGAGGAGGCTGTCGAAGACGTTGTTGATCCTGACGTAGATCCTGACGTAGATCCTGACGCAGTTCCTGATGCAACTACCACCACCGTGGCTCCAGCCGAGACCACCACCACTACCGCCGCCGGATAGACAGACCACTTGTTGTGCTCAAAATTCGGCCGACAAGTTATCCCAGGAGACAACTCGACGATCAGTTGGCGATGATGTTGTGCTCCGGGCCGTAAGGGAACCCCGTAATGTTGTCTGCACCGTTTTCGGTAACGATAAGAATGTCGTGTTCCCGGTATCCGCCTGACCCCGGTTGCCCGGCAGGTATGGCGATCATGGGTTCCATAGACACGACCATGCCCGGCTGAAGCGAGGTCTGGACGTCTTCACGGAGTTCCACGCCAGCCTCTCGGCCGTAGTAGTGACTAAGCACGCCAAAGCTGTGGCCGTAACCGAACGACCGGTACTGCAACAAATCGTAGGAGCGGTAGATGTCGTTGAGTTCGGCGGCGATGTCGCAGCACCTTGCGCCAGGGCGAATCAACTCCAGGCCTCGCTCGTGAACCTCCACGTTGATCTCCCAGAGACGTAGGTGCTCATCTGAGGTCACGTGATCGCAGAACATGGTCCGTTCCAGCGCTGTGTAATACCCAAAAATCATCGGAAAGGCGTTTAGTGAGAGGATGTCACCCGATTCAACGAGTTTGTTTGTGACCGGATTGTGGGCGCCGTCGGTGTTATTGCCCGATTGGAACCACGTCCAGGTATCCATCAGTTCGACGAACTCAAAGGTGTCCGCAATCTCGCGGATCATTGTTTGAGTAGTAGCCATGGCTACCTCGTGTTCTGGAATTCCGGCGCCGACGGCCTCCACGCAGGCTGTGGCACCAAGATCACAAATCCGGGTGCCGTGACGGATGAGGTCGTGTTCTTCGGTGGACTTCACGGTGCGCATCCACATGGTTGCTTTTCCAACGTCAAGTAGTTCGACTCCGGGGAGTGCTGCTTCCAATGCTCGAAACTGATCGACGGAGAGATGATCGAACTCGACTCCCAGACGCCTCGTACCCGGGGTTAGGTCACGAACAGCCTGATAGTAGTTATCCCTTCGCCAGTCTGAATAGACGAGGTTGTCGCCGTGAGTGCGTCGCCACGGCTGCCCACCATCGATTCCGGCCGAAATTGTGGTGGCATGGTCGACGTCAATGACCATGCCGTACTTACGACCGAAATAGCAGTACAGCCAACCCGAGTAGTAGCAGATGTTATGAAAAGAAGTGAGCAGGCAGGCATCGATATTCTCGGTAGCCATGTGGGCTCTGAGGGCTTCTTGGCGGCGGTCCATTTCGAGCGCCGAAAATGGCGACCACTCTTTCGAACCCCAATGCCAGCGGGTTACGTGGACCATGTCGTCAGTAGGTGCAGCCACCATGTTGGTACCTCCTCGAAGGAGACGGGACCGACATAGCGTTCGGCCCGATTTGCTTGAGAAAACGGGGGAAGGGTGGCCGGTTGGCGTCCAATACCGTCTTCGCTGGTCGGAGCGAGGCTAGCTGAACCTGCAACTACCTAAACCTGTGGCCAGGCGGTCGACGATTTCGTCGAGCATGGCTGTCGAGGTTCCAAAGGTCATCCGGGCATGGCCTGAACCACCGGGGCCAAACAACGGCCCATCTTTGCAGTCGATTCCGCACTGGTCTCGAAGCCACCGGCCCGGCTCGTTACCAGGTTCGTAGGCCGAAAGATCCAACCAGGCCAAAAAAGTTGACTCAGGTAGATGGAAGCGAAGTTCTGGAAGTTGGTCAGCCAACCGAGAGGCCAAGTGGTGACGATGGCGATCAAACAGGGCGACCAACTGGTCAACCCAGGCGTCGCCCTGCTCCCATCCAATGGTGGCTGCTTCGTAGCCGAGACGACTGGAACTGCCAAGGAGGTGTTCTGGAATTTGACGGTATTGGGTGAACAGATCCGGGTTTGCGAAAGAGGTCACCGAGGTTCGGAGTCCACCGATGGCAAAAGTCTTAATACCTGATGTGACGGTGACAGTGCATGCCGCGGCGCCCGGCAACGTGGCTAGGGGCACGTGCTTTGCACCCGGATAGGTGAAATCAGCGTGGATTTCATCAGAGATGATCAACACGTTGTATTCGTCGGCCAAGTTCACGATTTGGGTTAACTCCTCAACGGTGAGTACCCGGCCTGTGGGGTTATGGGGGTGGCACAAAAGGAGTAGTCGGATTTCAGGATCGTTAGCCAGAAGGTGCGCGAGAAAGTCCAGGTCATAGTGCCAGCCGTCGCCGTCTTGACGAAGCGTCCAGTCGACGGTTCGTCGCCCGGTGGTAGGCCCTATGTTGTTGAACGGAAAGTAGATCGGCGGAGTGAGAACTACGGCCTCGGTTGGTTCGGTGAATGCTTCGATACAGGACCAAACGCCCTGGACCACGGAGGTGTTAGGCACGATGAGCGCCGGATCGGGGACCCATCCGTGCCGTCTAGATGACCAGCCGCTGAAGGCTTCAGCCATGCGGGTGAATGCCGAGGTTGTGGGATAGCCGAAACCGCCGAGTTCCACCATCTCATGCAACCGGGCCTGCATCGGGGGAAACGGGCCAAGGTCGTGCTCTGCTACGAAAGCGGGAATCAATTCTGGTTCTCTATTGGCCCACTTATAGTTCCCAGCGGCCACCTTCCGTTCGATGTCGACGTGGTCATTGAGTAAGAGCGTGTCAAGGTCGGCTGGTTGGGGCACTAACGGACGGTAGCGCGCTGGTGGGAGGGGGTACCGACCACCTGTATAGAAACCCAGTCCGGAAGCGCTCCTGGCGCCACTCGCTAGCGGGTATGAACCGGGCGACCCGCTAGGCCTAGAGCTGCCTCCATGAGCGACTCTCCCAGGGTGGGGTGCGCATGAATGGTGCCTGCTAGATCCTCTACGGTGGCTGCCATCTCTACAGCCAATGCTGCCTCACCAGCTAGTTCTGCCACGTGGCTACCCACGGCGTGGATACCGACCACAGTTCCGGCAGCGTCGGCTACCACTGTGACTTCCCCTCCTGAGTCACCCATTGTCTTAGCCCTCCCCGACGCACCCAGGGGAAATCTGAACGCCGATGGGTCCAATCCGGCGCTGGTCGCCGCCTCCTTAGTGAGGCCTACTGCCAGTACCTGGGGATCACCAAACACCACCATGGGAATGGTTGTTGGATTGAATGCTGCACGGCGACCACAAGCCGTGTCAGCGGCGACTTCGGCCTCTGCTGTGGCCTTGTGGGCTAGTGCTGGCCCAGCGGTCAAGTCGCCAATGGCGTATACGCCGTCTGCTGCTCGACGGCTCGCATCAACTTGTACGTGGCCTGATGCCTCCACCGTGGCGCCCGACTTTCTGATAGCCACCGATTCAGCGTCTGGGCGCCGCCCGACAACCACTCCGATCTGGTCTGCGGGCAGGGTTAATCTCTCGCTGGAGTCTCCGTCACTTCCGTTTTGGACGACAAGTCCGTGCCGGTCGGTCCCAACGGCTCGGTGGCCCAGACAGAGTCCAATGCCAAGGCGTCGAAGGCCCCGCTCAACCTGACGAGAAGTTCTGGTATCGAAGTCGGGGAGCACATGGCTTGCGGCCTCCACAATGGTTACTTCGCTACCCAGCTTTGCGAATGCGCAGCCCAGCTCGATGCCTATGTAGCCGCCTCCGACGATCACTAACTGTTGGGGAAGCACGTCCGTAAATAGGAGTTCGGTGGAACCCACGACGCGGTCTCCGTCCGTCGGCACGTCGGGAAGTTCGATGGGGCGGGATCCACTGGCGACGATTACGTCGCTGGGATCGTAGAACTCCACTGTGTCGGCGTATTCCACCGATACTCGTCCAGGTCGGGTAAATCGGGCGTGGCCGGAAACTAGATGTACGCCTGCGGCGGCCAGAAGTTGTGAAATGCCAGAGGTCAGGCCGGCAACTACCTCATTGAGATGGGAGTGAACCTGACTCATGTCGATCGTCGAAGAGGTATCGACACCCCAGGACCGAACTCGTTGGCTCAGCGCATGGGCGTTAGCCACTTCAATGAGGGTCTTTGAGGGAATACAGCCGACGTTCAAGCAAGCGCCACCGATGGCTTTGCGTTCAACGAGGGTTACGGTCCGGCCCAGGCGGGCAGCGTGCAGGGCGGCCGCATATCCGCCGGGTCCGCCACCGATGACCATCAGGTCAACCGGGCTTGCAACCTCACCGACGACCACCGAGTCAACCTCCGATGAGGAGGTGGAGGGGCTCGGCGAGGTCTTCAACTACAGCTCGGCGGAATGTTTCAGCGAGGTCTCCGTCGATGAGGCGATGGTCGGCCCCAAGGACCACTGGAAGGGTAGGGCGAGCCAAGACTTCACCATCGACTGCGATCGGTCGTTCGGCTATCGCTCCTATACCGAGGATTGCTCCCTGCCCGGGTGGGATAATCGGGGTGGCAAACCGTCCACCAAATGAGCCGTAGTTGGTGATGGTAAATGTGGCTCCGGTCAGGTCCTCTTGTGTCAGATCACCATTACGGGCCGAAGCGGTCGTTGTTGCTATCTGGTCGGCCATGGCAAACAGGTCGAGCATGTCGGCATGGCGGATCACCGGGACCAAAAGGCCACGTTCGGTTGCTGTGGCAATGCCGAGATGTATTCCTTCTGGAATGACGATGGAATCACCCGGGTGGCCTTCAATGTGACCGTTCACGACGGGGAAACGCCGGAGCGCCCTCGCTGCGGCCACTGCGACGATAGTTAGGGGAGTGATCCGGGTAGCACCCGGCCGATCCATGGTTCGGATACGAGCCTGGAAGTCCATAAGCAGTGAAGCGTCAAGTTCATCCATCGTGTGGATATGGGGGATCTCTGCCCATGCCTGAGCCATATTGCGGGCCACTACGCCGCGAACGCCTCGCAGAGTGTGGTGGCCTACCGGTAGTTGTCCCAGACTTTCACCGATCTTGGGCTCGATGTCCTCTTCGGTTTGGACGGGATGGTTGGGTGCAGACGGCGTCAATGGGGCAGAGGGTGCGGGGGTTCCGGCACGGTGCACGTCCTCAGCGGTGATTCGCCCACCCGGTCCAGTTCCTTTGAGCGTCGCGAGCTCCAAGCCGAGTTCAAGAGCGAGCCGTCGGGTTGCAGGAGCGGCCTTTGGTCGGATTCCAGCTACCGGGGGTGGTTGGGTGACCGAACCACCCGCAACGGTGAGGCTCTCAGACGTGTCGCTGGGTTGGGAGCCCGACCCATCGTCGATTTCGACTAGGACCTCTCCGACTCGGAGTCGGACGCCCTCTCCAGCGCCAAGCACAAGAACCGTTCCGGCCACTGGAGAAGGTAGTTCTGAGCTGGCCTTATCGGTCAAGACCTCGACAAGCGCCTGATCACGGACTACGACATCGCCGACCGCTACGTACCATTCCACGATCTCAGCGTCCTCGAGGCCCTCACCGATATCAGGTAGGCGGAATACGTAGGGCACGAAAAAGACGCTCAGGTACTTTCAAGAGTTTGGCGGACTGCGGCAGTAATTCTTTGCTCGTCGGGAACATAGGCGTCCTCAAGCATGCCGACGGGGTACGGCACGTCGAAACCCGAGATCCGGACTACCGGGGCTTCCAGTGACCAGAAGCACTCCTCGACAATGGTGGCCACTACCTCTCCGGCGAAACCACCGGTTTGCGCCGCTTCTTCGACCACCACAGCCCGGCCGCACCGGTCGACAGCTGCTGTGATGGCTTCTAGGTCCAACGGAACCAGGCTTCGCAGGTCAAGCACTGCAATTGACAGGCCCTCAGTGGCCAGAGCATCGGCTACCTTGCAGGCAATCTCCACTTGGTAGCTCCACGCCACGATGACCAGATCATCGCCTGCGCGTGCCAGCCGAGCCGAGCCGAGTGGCACTACGTGATCGCCGTCGGGGACATCGCCACGGATGCCGCGGTAACCCCGCAGCGGCTCGAGGAATATCACCGGATCGGGATCTCGAATAGATGCAGCGAGCAGGCCCTTGGCATCGGCGGCTGTAGCAGGGGCAATGACTTTCAGACCTGGGATGTTGGTCAACTGGCCCTCAAGAGAGTCCGAGTGGAGTTCGGGGGTTCGTACGCCACCTCCAAAGGGCGCCCTGATAGTAATGGCTGGCTCGAATCGACCTTGAGAGCGATACCTGAGTCGTGCAACCTGACCAGCGATTTGATGCATGGCCTGATACGAAAAGCCAAGGAACTGGATCTCTGCTACCGGGACCAGGCCAGCCATTGCCAGGCCAACTGCTGAGCCAACGATTGCCCCTTCGGCCAGTGGTGTGTCAACAACCCGTGTCTCACCAAACTTCTCGAATAGGCCTTCGGTGGCGCGAAAGACACCTCCGACATGGCCGATGTCTTCGCCCAGAAGCACTACTCGTTCATCTCGGGCCATCTCACCGTGCAGGGCCTCGTTGATGGCCTGAAGCATGGTGAGATCCGATGTTCCGGTCATCAGGAAACTTCGGATCCAGCGTTACTGGTAGACGATGTGGCCTGCAGCAACGCATTCCGTTGGCGAGCCATGCGCGGCGTGTCACTGGAGAAGCAGTGATCGAAGACAGCATCAGGTGCCAGCGGTTGAGAAATAGCACGTTCGAACGCCCTGTCAATACGAACTAGAGCCTCGGCCTCAATCGTGGCTCTTGCTTCGTCATCCCACAGCCCGATCTTGGCTAGGTGGGCGGCGAGACGTTTAATGGGGTCATCTTGCTGGGCCGCTTCGAGCTCTTCTGCCGGTACATAGCGAGTCGGATCGTCGGCGGTCGTGTGGGCGCCAAGGCGGTAGACCACAGCCTCGATGAGCGTGGGCCCGTCACCATGAAGGGCGCGTTGACGGGCTTGATCTACGGCGTCGTAGACCTCAGCGGCGTCGTTTCCATCTATGCGCACGCCCGGGATCCCGTATCCGGCGGCTCGGTCGGCGAGCGCCGTTGCTGCTGTTTGTTGATGGAGCGGCGTTGAGATGGCCCACTGATTGTTTACACATAGAAGAATGACTGGGGCCCGCAGGACACCTGCCAGGTTCGCTGCTTCGTGGAAGTCTCCTTCCGAACTGGATCCATCGCCAAAGAATACGGTCGCGACCCCAGGCTCATTTCGCAGGGTCATGCCCCACGCCAGACCTACAGCATGGGGAATTTGGGTAGCCAGAGAAATTGAGATGGGAGCAACTCGGACTGAGGGCGGCAACCGACTTCCATCGGGATGACCAATGTTGTAAAGCATGTATTGCTCCAACACCTCCGGTCCGAAGCGCTGGAGGGCTAGTGGCTCCCGGTACTGCGGAAAAATCCAGTCGTGTGAAGGGTCCAGGGCGTGTGCCGTCGCTACAGCAACTGCTTCGTGGCCGTCTACGGGGGCAACTGTTCCAACCTGCCCTTGCCGCTGAAGGTTCCATAGACGACCGCCTTGGGTTCGGGCTTCGACCATGTCGACGAGGATTTCTCGGAGTTGCGTTTCTGTCGGTCGGGCCATTGTCAAGAATCTAGCCGGAGATACGTCAGCGGTCGCCGGTCACAAGTGGCCGAAGTCACCGTTTCTTGTACTGATATGTGTAGTACCCGTCGGTAACTTAGTGGCTACCGGCGGTTCTTTTCCCCCAAAGAAACCGCCCACACCCCGGCCTGAACCTCCCCCGGTTCATTAAAAGCCGAGAGTGATTGCGTGCCCCACCTCCCCCGGTGGGGCATGCAGCGTTTTGGGAGGCGTACCATCCACGAGTCGGCCGAATTGATGAGGGCCGGCGCTCGAAGTGGACATCGGCTGGATCGAGATAGAGGGGGCCCTATGGGTGAGAGTCGACGAAATCGTGTCCGTATGGACGAAGAAGAGTTGGCTGCGTTCATCGAGGAGCAAAAAAGCCTGCAAGTTGCTTGTCATGAACGAGATGGTTCCATACACCTCTCGACTCTTTGGTTTGCAATGGTTGATGGTCGCTTCGCGTTTGGCACCTATACCAAGTCACAAAAGATCGTGAATCTACGCAGAGACAATCGCATTACGGTCCTATTAGAAGATGGGCTCGAATACCACGAACTCCGGGGAATGATGGTGAAGGGTCGGGCAGTTCTCCACGCGCAAGATACCGACGGTGGCGTTGCCGAGGTTCGAAGGGTGGCCTTAGCGGTGATGAGCCGAAACGAGCCTGAAGTTCCAGAGGAGCACTTTGAGACAGTGGTGGATCTCTGGGCTGCTAAGAGGACTGTGGTTATGGTCGAGCCTGAGCAGATCATCACGTGGGACCACACCAAACTTGATGGAACCTACTGAGAGGAAGTTTCATGCAGTTGGCGGATCTAGGGTGACAAGCATGGATGCACTCTTCGTCGTACAGGATGAGGATGTTATTCAGAGCCAGCTTCAACACCGGAGAGCCCATCTCCCTGAGAGTGCGGCAGTGGTTGCAGCCGAGGCAGCCCGAGTAGTTACAGCCACGGAGTTGGAGCGTCTTGGCCTGGAACGCCTGGATCATGTACGCCGTCAGCACCGATACGAGGGTGAGGTGGCCGCTGTGGAGATTCGGTTGGCCGAGCTTGACGGCAAGCTCTATGGCGGTGCCATCACCTCGCCGAAGGAGGCCACCAGTCTCCAAGACGAGATGGGGCGTCTACGCAAGCGTCAGGACGACCTAGAGGGCCAGGTTCTTGAAATAATGGAGATCGTCGAACCATTGGACGCTGGGCTCGCTGATCTCACTGGTATCGGACACGAACAGGACGAGGCAATTGCTGCTGCGCTTGCAACTCTTTCGGAGGTTGAGGCTGACATCGTGTCTGAACTGGCTGCCTCGGGAAAGCGTCGGGTTGATGCTGCATCCAAGGTTCCTGCCGAAGTGCTGGACCGGTATCAACGGGTGCGCCCGTCATTTGGGTCCAGTGCTGTGGTGCGCTTCTCCGGAGCGGATTGCAGTGGTTGTCCCTATTCCATGCCTGCTATGGAGGCCGATCGGGTCAAGTCGCTGATCAGTGGCACGCTGACTGACTGCACCGAATGTGGTCGACTCGTGGTGCGTTGAGATTCTGGACGTCGGAGATGTTTGTCTGGTTTATCGTTACTGCAGTTGTTGCTGTGGCTTTCATCTTTGATAGTCCTGCCATGGACTTTCGACTTGTGGCGTTCGGGGCGGCCCTTCCAGTGGCAGAGGGTGCGATGAGGGGACCATGGCTTCTCCACACACCAATCGCTGCAGTTGTTCTGTTGGCGGGCGTGATGCTGCTGGCACAGGGACGCCGTCTTGTCCAGCGCCGCTGGCTGGGAGTGCCGATTGGACTGATGGCTCACCTCGTACTCGACGGCACATGGACTGACACCGGCGTGTTCTGGTGGCCATTTGCCGGTCTTGATGCCCTGGGTGGTTCACGCGTGCCAGAGTTCAATCGAGGTGCAACAGGACTGTTGCTGGAAGCCGCTGGATTGATCATCGGAGTGTGGGCCTGGCGGCGGTTTGGGCTAGGGAACCGGACAGCTCGCAGGCTCTTGCTCTCCGAGGGTCGACTAAGTTCCCTGCGGAGGACTTGATGTTGTACGTGGTGCGACACGGTCGAACCGAGGCCAACGCTGCTGGTCTGCTACTCGGGCGACTAGATCCAGACCTTGATCGCACTGGGCAGGTTCAGGCTCGCGCCGTGGCAGACGCTATTGGCCCGATCGATCGGGTGGTGTCCAGCCCGCTACTCCGGGCTCGACATACTGCCGAGGCGTTTTCCTTGCCGGATGGTGTGGTAGTCGAAATTGACGAACGCTGGGTCGAGATGGACTATGGGACCTTTGACGGACGACCGGTGGCGGACGTGAGCCGTGAGACCTGGAACATCTGGCGGGCTGACTTGGATTGGGCGCCTCCGGAGGGGGAGTCGCATCGGACTCTCGGTATTCGGGTTCGGGCTGCCCTGAATGAGTTGCATGAGGCATCTCGGACGTCGGAGATTGTGGTGGTAACTCACGTCTCACCCATTAAGGCGGCACTGGCATGGGCACTTGGAGTAGGAGACGAAGTGGCGTGGCGAGCATTCGTGGCCCCCGCCTCGGTGATGGCGATCAGCGCAGGACCAGAAGGGCCGTCGTTGAGGGGATTCAACGACACCAGTCACCTGTGAGCGGACCCACCTAGTTTCAACGACTAGGACTGATCAGGGCATAAGTGCAGCAGCATCCAAGTCACGAATGGCCGCTACCACCCGGTCCAACATGTCGCCCACTAGTTGGACGGCCCGATCGTTGACCAGTTCCACGCCGCCGCCAACCTGTATGGGGTAGCAGAGGCAGAATAGTACGGTTCGGCGATAGTCCTCCCAGAGAAGATCTGCCGGATATTCGATTCCTTTCTCGGCCAAGGTAGTTCGGTAGAGGTCCATCAGTCGTTCCTCGTGGACGCGACGATCGGCGGTACTTAGGCTCTGGCTGAGGAAGTAGCCGAGGTCGTAAGCCCCAACTGTTTTGATACAAATCTGCCAGTCGATGGCTACCACTTCGGGTCCTGATGCATCGCCGGGCCGAAAGAAAAGGTTGTCCAATCGGTAGTCCCCGTGGCATAGCGTCGTTTCTCGCTCAGGAAACGTCATCATTTCGGCAGCCACTGTGGGGAACCGTTCGCCGATTGCCCGGATGTCATCTCCGATCCGGTCCCCGAATGCGGCTAGGAAAGGTTCCCACGCCGTTGACACGCCGTGCTGGACGCCCTCAGGCATCGGTGAGTCCCAGCCAAAGGGAAGCCATTCCAGTTCAGCGGCAAACGAGGGACTCTGCCAGTAGGCAGCGTGGTGGAGTGCCAGTGCACGCACTGCGGCGCTGGCCATCTCGGGCGGGCAGCCCTCCAGTTGGCTGTAGACAGTGGCATCGTCAAGGTCTTCCAGCAGGAGAACAAAGTCGTCAGTGTCCAGGTCATGCGCACCCACGAAACAGTGGGGTGTAGCCATCGGGCTTGCGTGGGCAGCCGTTTGGTAGAAGGCCACCTCTTTGCTGTAGAGCTGGAACGTTCGGGCCACAAAGCGGGTCATGTCATGTTGCACTGGTGTCTTAAGCACCACGGATTTAGGTCCAGTGCCGCCGCTGTAGGTGGGGGTGAGGCGGTGAATGAGGCCCATCAGGCCGACGCCCTGTCCAATTAGTTCAGCATCGAAACCAACTACCGTGCCGTCTTCTAGGGCTCCTGCA
This sequence comes from uncultured Acidimicrobiaceae bacterium, assembly GCA_963933065.1. Lineage (GTDB taxonomy): Bacteria > Actinomycetota > Acidimicrobiia > Acidimicrobiales > MedAcidi-G1 > UBA9410. Next base: position 18,399 of record CAWVUB010000023.1, read on the forward strand.
GCCTTCAGGGAGGATGTCAGCCACTCAGGTGTGACCTCTTCGACCCTCGTTGGTATTCCGTGGCCCGCGATCTGGTCGGAACTCATGAGGTGTAGTCCTGGGTAAGCATTGATCTCTGGCTCACTTTGGCGGAGGGTCTCTTCAATCCACAATTGTTGCTCATGTTCGTTCTCCTGTCTGGTGTCGGGTTAGTCGTGATCGTCGAGGCCGGCTGAAGGCGGTGGAATGAAGCCTTCGGGCCATCTCGTGGTGTCGTCATGGCGGATGCCGTCAAGGGTGATGTGGTCGTGTTGTATTCCAGTTAAGTCGGCACCTACTAGGTCCGAGAGACTCAGGTCAGCGCCAATCAGCGATGCGCCCCGCAAGATCGCTCCAGAGAGGTTGGCGGCTCGGATGGTGGCGCCATTCAATATGGCGCTGCGGAGGTCCACCCCGCTGGCGAAGGCACCAGTGAGATTGGCTTCGCGCATGCAGGTTCGGGTCATTGAGGTCCCAGCCATTGTGGCCGCCCCAAGTTCTGCACCGGTCAGATCGGCTGCTGTCAGCCATGCGCCGCCTAGGTCGACGCCCCGCAGGTCTGCTCCATTCAGTTTGGCGCTACCTAGCCACGTTCGGCAAAGCACTGCATCTTCCATGCGGGCGTCGGTCAAATCTGCGCTCCAGAGGTTGGCGTGATGCATGTTGGCATTGGTAAAGGTGGTGCCCCGGCAGATGGCGTGACGTAGGTCGGCTCCCACCAGGAGCGCGTGTGTCAGATCTGATCCTGAGAGTACGGCACCACCTAAAAATGAATCAGTTAGATCAGTGGAACGCAGGTCGGCGTCGCTCAGGTCAACCCCTGCCAGATCTGCTCCTACGGCAATTTTATTCTCTATGAACTCCGTGGCTCCCCCCATAGGGACCGACACTAGGGCAGCATGTGGCGGTGCCCGTCATTCTCGCTGCCCTGTCGGCTATCGGCTTCGGATGTGGTGATCTCTTAGGTGGGGTAGCCACCCGACGTGCTGGTCGATCAGAATCGTCAATCGGGTTGGCAATGGTGGCCAGCATGGTTGGTGCTGTCCTGGTTGGCTTATACCTCTTGGTTCGGCCTCCAGAACTTGTGCAAACGTCGGATCTGGTCTGGTCTGCTGCCGCTGGACTCTTGATGGCGACGACTCGTCCACTGGTCTATCTCGGTATGGCTCGGGGCCCGGTCGCTGTCTTTGGGCCTGTTTTTAGCTTGACGATGATTGCAGTGCCGGCGATTGCCAGCCCGTTCGTTGGTCAGGACCTGGTAGTCGTGGAGGTTCTGGGCTTAGCGCTTGCGGCGGTTGCAGTAGTTCTGCTCTCTGGAGAGGGGAGACTTCCTCGTCCGAGCCGGTTGTTGCGAAGCCCGGTAATAGGAATGGCCATGATCGTCGGTGGCAACATCGGGCTGTGTGGCATCTTTCTTTCCCAAGCGGCTCCGGAGGCCGGGGAGGTACCGGTGTTCGTGGTGCTGGTGAGTGGCGTGGTGGTGTTGCCGCTGTTTGTGCGGGTGCGAACAGGGTCCTTTCGACCCGATAAGGCCATCGTGGGGTTTGGGCTTGTGTTAGGCCTTTCGAGTGCAACGGCGCTGGCCCTCAGTACGGCGGCGTACCTCCGAGGATCGGCGGCTGTGGTGACGGCACTGATCGCTCTGGCTCCGGGGGTGAGTGTGGCCATCGCCTGGCGGTTTCTGGGCGAGCGCGTATTTCCGATGCAGGTTGTCGGAGGATTATTTGCTGTGGCCGCGGTTGCTGCATTCGCTATGGCTGGGCATTGACACTGCGCGCACTGAGGTAATGATGAAGACAAACCCGTGGATGTATTGGCACGCAGCCGGCTTTAGGCAGTCGCTGGTGTCTTGACGAAATATGGTGCTGTGGTGACCGATGAACGAAAAGTAACTGAAATCAGCCAGAAGGGCGATGTCCCTTACTACGCAACGATCTTCACTACTCGTTTAACAGATGATCTTGATGGGTATGACAAGATGGCGGATCGTATGGCTGAGCTGGTCAACAATCAGGACGGCTTTTTAGGTATGGAGTCGGCTCGGGGAGACGATGGGCTGGGAATCACTGTGTGCTACTGGCGAAGCGAAGAGGACATCGCTACCTGGCGGGCCGACTTCGAACATCGCGACGCACAGAACCAAGGGCGTGGTCGTTGGTATGCCCAGTACACGGTTGAGGTAGCGCGAGTGGATCGGACTATCGATTTCAGGCGACCCAACTAGCTTTCGTTTTCGCGCTCTGTCATGGAACCCTGGAGAGACAGGGGTGAAAAACATACTGTCTGATTCAGTCGATAGTTGGTTGTGAGTAGCGTCGTGCGATGGCCATAATCGGGTCCTCTGGAACAGCGACCCACTAAAAAGGAATCACATGGAAACGATTGGACTTATCGCACAAATTGGTGCAGCTCTTTGGATTCTGAACGTCTGGATTCTGCGTTTCAACAAGGAGACGGAGTACCGGGGTGGTGATGCCAAAAACATGCGTGAAGAGTTTGACGCCTACGGCTTTCCATCTAAGACGGTGTACCTCATCGGAGCGACGAAGATCTCGCTTGCGGTTCTGCTTTTGATTGGCATTTGGGTCGATCCGCTTGTTCGTCCCGCTGCCGCTGGTCTGGGGCTCCTCATGGTTGGAGCGATCGGCATGCACATCCGTGTTGGTGACCATCTGAAGAAGTCAGCGCCTGCAATCAGTGTGCTCGTGCTCTCTGTCCTAGCCCTGATATTCGTCTAACGCGTGCAGCCCTGTCGCCAGATTTATCTCGCAGTATGGGCGATCATGGGCGTGCTCTTTCTGGGGGCATGTGGTGATTCAGCCGGAGCCAAAAATATTGTTCCGACCCCAGAGTTGCTGCCATCTCCGGCAACCGTTCCAACTGCGACCTCGGCAGACAACACCGCCGCTGAATGGGAACAGATCCGTTCCTGGGATGGGCTCCGATCAGCGATGGAAGAAATGTCGACTGAGCGCAGCAGGCGCGGGTAGTCGGTTCTATTTGGTTCGCCTGACGGCAGCAACCTGCAAGTTGGGTCATTTCAGGCGAATACAACTGGAGCAGCCAGTACTCTGATCTGATCACTGAGAGCCAGCAACAACACGACTTTTCCGTAGCGCACGCGGCCGCCGTCCTAGACGGTTTACACAGTTATGTAGACCCATCTACTGGCTTCGCAGTCTTCACTGAAATCGCCCTGCTGAAAGCGGGCAGTTGTTGTAAGAACTCTTGCCGACACTGTCCGTATCCACCGGATAATCAGATTCGAGTAGGGCGTTCAGGTCAGTGAACGGATAAGAAGAGCCAGTGAACCCAATGCAGCAATTCCGTGTATGAACTGGGTGGCTCCCCGCCGGTCTACAAGGTGTCGGAGAGGCTCTCGAAGTAGGAAACCAAAGATTGCTGCGGTTAAAAGTACGGGTGCGGCGACTAGGTGAACGCCGTGGATCTGGTTCGTGAAGGCGAGAACGCCGGCAGAAACTGTTGTGATCATCACGACACACGTGTTCAAGGTGGACCGCAAAGTCGGGCCTTTGAAGTGGCTCATTGTGAGAGCCGGAGCGATGCCGGGCATTCCGACAGTGTTGGCCATGAAGCCGCTGAGGATTCCACCAACTAAGAGCGTCTTTGATGTTGGTTTCAGTTCTACGTGAGTTGCCGTTAGGCCGATCACGGCTAACAGAAGAAGGCTGATAATTACCCCCAAGGTCTCTTTGTTGACTGTGGCAAGAACCATTGCTCCAGCCAGCACTCCGGGGATTAAACCAAGGACTGTCCGGAAGAGAGCGGAGACATTTATCGCTGTGCGTTCCCTCCACGCTATGAGGCCAGAGAAGAAAGGACCAATCAGCACCATTGGGACGGGGGCGAAGTCGGGGTTAATGAGCACCAGAAACGGGATGGCTAGAAGGCCTCCACCAAATCCAAGGGCGGCTGCGACGATGGAGGCGGGAAGAAATATGAGAAAACCAAGAATCAGATCCCAAACACTCATGATTCACTCTTGCAGCACAGCGCTACTGGTAGGGGAGATGGGGTGAGTGGTGGGCGTAACTGTTGTCGGAGAAGAGATTCTGGGTGGAACTGTTGAAGAGTCGTTGGGGCAACAGTCGACGCAGGCGGCATTGCCGGTGTTGCTGTGTTTGCGTTTCCTTCACAAGCCGCAGTCGCCACCAGAACTCCCATGAGAACGCAGAGTCGGTGCATCGTTGGTGGATAGGGGACCGGGAGCGATGTGAGGAGTCCCCGGTGCAGATACGACAAGGCTATGAATTAGTTGCTTAACGCTTCAGAAGCGAATTCCCATTTACCACTATCTAATTCAATGTTCATCCAATTGTCCTTCGCGAAAGCGACAGCAGGGTCTGAATCTTGCCATTTAGCAGGCCAATCGCATGTCTCAAAGATGCTTCCGTTAATGATCTCGTTTTCTGTGAGATCACCTCGTTCAACCATGAGTCTTAGAGCTGCGGCAGCATTATCTGCAGAATCGATGCTTTCACCATCTTGGCCACCTCGGTAAGCAGTCTCAAACATCAGATTAAAGGGTTCATCTAGACCGTCGATCTTACCTGCTACGTAATAGGCGAAATAGTGAGCGGTTCCTTCACCGACCCAACGCAACCTTTCGTATCTCTCTGGGTCGTCTTCACCCGCTCTGGTGCAATAGGTCGAGAGATAGCTGGACAAGGCGTGATATAGCTCATGGAGGTAAGTGTGTCGACCATCGGTGTTGGTCGATTCGGAAGAAAATGCGTACAGGACGCCTCGTTCGTCAAAGCAAGGATCTGGAGCGGTGGCAGTATCAGCACCACCTTTTATCCACGAAAGCACTCGCTGCAGCCCATCGGCATCAAATCGTTGCCAGCCCCCAAAGTTGACCCCTCCAGGGTTGATGCAAGAAGCAGTTTTAGCGTATGTCTCGAATTTGGCACTTAACTCTTGTACCTCCCCAGAGGTAAGAGCCACTTCGAAGGTGTTGAATCGATCTCCGTCGTGTCCACAGCAGTTGCCTTCTTCTAGTTGTTTTCCAATAGGCCACACGAATGCAGTGAGATTGGCGTGCCACCAATTCATTTTGGAAGCACCAAGCTCAGTCCATTGACGAATGTCGTCATCGGAAAATGATGAATAGTTGTGAATTTCAATCGTTGGAGTGTCTCCATTAGATGTTTTGGGAGTTGGAGCGCTCCAAACGGTTGGCGTGGTGGTTGCGGGTGCCGCAGTCGTAGTGGTGGTTGGCGCAGTCGTAGTGGCGGTTGGCGTGGTGGTTGCGGGTGCCGCAGTCGTAGTGGCGGTTGGCGTAGTCGTAGTGGCGGTTGGCGCGGTCGTGTCTGAACTGCCACCACACCCCGATGCGACCAACAAGAGCGCCAGTGCAACCGCATGTCTTCGCATGGCCCCACTTTGTCACCTCTCCTATGAGGGAGGGTGACCCTAGGCTCGAAGTCCGAGGGCGCAGATAAGCGCAGCCGTGCTTGGATAGTCCTGTTGAGCGGTGTTATCCCCCGGGGGGCCGATAACTCTGGCCTTCAACGGCGTCCCATTCTTCAGCGGTCATCAGAACATCGGCCTCAGTCTCGATTACGGCGCCTGAGGGGCCCACCATCTTCTTGATCGCGACGAGGATTTTGGCATCGGCGTTGTTGAGAATCATCGTGAAGTCGTAGTTGGAGCCCGGAAGCATGTAGTAGCACTCGACTTCGGCACCCAGAGATTTGAACATCGCATGCATGTGGGCTTCCCGGGAGACGGCACCTTCAGCGGTCACCCCTGCCCATCCCTCTGGGCTGTACTTTCCGCAAATCTGGATTCGGGCCATTGGTATCCACCTTTGTTGGAGTCGTCTAATTGCAGGCCATCTTGACGTCTAGATAATTCGGAATGCCAGCTGGGTTCCTTAGGTGCAGATGGACGCAGGTACCGAAGAGGCTTTTAGTTGCCGCTATGTCGGCCTCAGCGAGCCATTACTGAAATAATCACGGCTCGGGGGCTAGGGGAGTGTGATGTCAAGAGATCGTCAGATCGCGGTAGCAGCTTCAATCTTTGGCTTGGTGGGCTTAGTGGTTGCCATCGTTGCGCTTTCTCAGGGTTCGAGCTCCGACGATGACTGGGTTCGCAACAGGGCTCTACCAGGTGCGGCCTCCTCTGAGGAGGCTGTTTCGCAGACGCAGTTCGCAGTGCAGGAAGTTGCGGATCTGACGGAACGGGTGGCAGAAATCGAGCGTCAAGACACCCTCACGAAACGAGCGTCGACAGAAGCAGATGAGCAGCCCAACAACGCCAATGTCGCTGTTCAGGGGATGACGAACGAGGTTGCCGACCTGGCGGAACGGGTCGCCGAGTTGGAGAAGACCTCCGTTCCTGAGCGTCCAGAAGAGGTATCGCCAACCGAGGAGATCCCGACGGAAGAAGTTGAGTATCCCGAAGAAGTCGACCAGACCTCGGTTCCTGTGGACGAGCCAGGGGCGACCGAGGAACTGACCGAAGAACTGTTGACCCCGCCGCCGACCGAGCCGGAGTCGTTTGGTATCCCAGATCAGCCAATGGCGCTGCCATCAATCGACGATGAGGATTCAGATGTCGAT
>CAWVUB010000024.1:0-22733 GCA_963933065.1 uncultured Acidimicrobiaceae bacterium
GATCCGTGGGGCGCAATCTGACCTAAATTTCAGCCTTGACCCCAAAGTAGATCAAACGAGATTCTCGACAAAGGCCTCTAGTTGGCGGAGGTTACGGACCTCATACACCCCTTCGCACCAAGTCCCGTACTCTCCTACGATCGAATCACCAGTGTCCCAGTAAGCTCGGGGTTCAGGGTTGAGCCAAAACACCTTCCGAGAGCGGTGCTTGAGTTCCTTAATAATCCAAGACTGGGAGGCGTGATAGTTGTTCCGTGCGTCACCGAGTACCAGAACCGTGGTCTTAGGACTGACTTCCTTTCCGTACTTCTCCCAGAACACCCCAAATGCGTGCCCATAGTCTGAGTGGCCGTCGACCCAAACCACGTCAGCCTCAGTGTTGACGCGGTGTACCGCCTCGCCGATATCTTCTACTCCGTCAAAAAAACGAGTCACCTCATCTAGCCCATCAATAAACACAAACGAGCGGACCTTTGAAAACTGGCCGCTCAGTGCGTAGACGAGGTGCAGGGTAAATCGGGCAAAAGCAGCCACCGAGCCTGATATGTCAGCAACCACCATGATCTCAGGCTTGGCCGGCCGAGGAAACTTGAACTTTGGTTCAGCGGGCACACCTCCATAACTCAATGAGTGGCGCATCGTGCTTCGAAAATCCAACGGGCCCTTACGACCATGACGCCGCTTGCGGGCTAGTCGTACAGCCAGCTTCCGGGTCAGCGGATAGATAGCTTTACGGAGGTTCACCATTTCCTCTCTCGAGGCATGCATGAAGTCGACATCCTCAGGAAGCGGCTTACGGAGTGTCTTGGCCATAGCCTCAACCCCCCTGTCGGCGACCAGTCGTCGACGAATTTCGGCTTCGATCTCCTGTTTTAAGCGATCCATCCGATCGTTGAACTCATCGCGTTCCAGCCGTTCCTCCAGTGGAGAAAGATCCTCGGGGGCGTCGTTACGGGTCACCTCCATAAGACGATCCAACAGCCCGTCCAGGTCAAGGTTCCGGAGCGTGCGGTAGAGGTAATAGGTACCACCAACTGGGCGACCAGCTTCCATTCCCGCAAAGCGTATGACGGCCTGTCGCGCTAATGCCCGGAGCATGGCCTCATCTCCTTGCATTAGTGCCTTAAACAGCATCTCCGCCAACTGCTCGGGAGTGAGTGCCGACATTCCACCACCACCACCGGCTCCCTGACCTTCACCTGGCATTTGAGGGTCGTCTTCAGCGGAGGTTTCTCCTGACGGGTCACCATCAAAGATCTCGTACTCGGGCCCCCGCAGTGAGAAGTAGACCTCAAAAACCACCTCAAAAGCACGCCAGTGACTGTGGTTCTTTACCAGAGTCGCACCCAACGCGTACTTGAATGCCTCCCGGTCTTCGATCGGGATATGGGTAACGGCTTCCATTGCGTCAAGGTTCTCGGTCAGGCTGACTGGAAGTCCTGCGTTGCGGAGTTCCTCTATGAAGCCGCTGAGAAGTCCAAGTAATGGACGGTCGTCGCTAATGGTGGGTTGACTGTCGGCGAGTGTCACGGGAGAGGGGCCCGCCAGTTAGCTTGCCGGTGCGGCCAGTTCATCTGGATTTTCGGCAAACTCCTTGACCACCTTTTCGATGTCAGTCCGATACTTCAGAAGAACATTGGCTGTCTCAGTGGCTACCGCTGCGTCTATCTGATCAACGCCTAGCAGTACCAATGTGCGAGCCCAGTCCAACGTCTCGGACACTGATGGATCTTTCTTTAAGTCCAGTTGGCGAATAGAACGAACAATTCTGGCTACCTGGTCGGCCAAGTTGGCATCGATCTCGGGCACCTTGGCCGTGACAATCTGACGCTCACGATCCAGATCCGGGTAGTCGATGTAGAGGTAAAGACAGCGCCGCTTCAAGGCTTCGGAGAGTTCCCGGGTGCCGTTCGATGTCAAGAACACCATCGGCACCTGAACGGCTTCGACCGTTCCCAGTTCAGGAATCGATACTTGGTATTCGGAAAGTATTTCCAGCAGAAGCGCTTCGGTTTCAACTTCAACCCGATCCACCTCGTCAATGAGTAGCACTACGGGATCTTCAGCCCGGATTGCTTCTAGGAGTGGGCGAGCAAGGAGAAACTCTTCGGAGAAGAGATCGTCTTCCACGTCGTTCCACGCTGCATCCGAACCCTCAGCCTGTATACGGAGCAGTTGTTTTTTATAGTTCCATTCGTAAAGAGCCTTCGACTCGTCTAGACCCTCGTAGCACTGCAAGCGGATCAGTCGCGATCCGGTAATTTCGGCCACACTCTTGGCTAACTGGGTCTTGCCGGTGCCTGCTGGGCCCTCTACCAAGATGGGCTTTCCCAGTCTTTCAGCTAGATAAACGACGCCAGCAATTCCATCGTCGGCAAGATAACCGGCATCGGCCAGAGCAGTTCGCACCCCGTCTAGATCGGCGAATTTTACGTCTGCGTTGCTCATAATCGAAGACTATCGTCGGTCACTTTCAGCCCGTCATCAAGTCGTTTCCCTTGACGGACGCTCAAGTCCGGATCTGACCACTGCCACGAACGACGTACTTTTCTGTAGTTAATTGCTCAAGCCCCATCGGGCCTCGAGCATGTAACTTCTGAGTGCTGATACCGATCTCAGCGCCAAAACCAAACTCCTCACCGTCCACAAACCGAGTCGATGCGTTGATAAGTACTGCTGCAGCATCCACCTCGCTGGCAAAGCGGGCTGCCGCAGTCTGATCTCCGGTCACGATCGCTTCGCTGTGGCCTGAACCCATCTCGTTGACGTGAGCAATGGCCTCGTCTAGATCTCCAACTACGCGAACCGACATCTTGAGGCCACCGTATTCGGTGGACCAATCCGCTTCACTTGCCTCACCTATAGATGGCGCCAATAGCCGAGCCCGCTCGTCTCCAACTAGGTCAACGCCGGCGAGCGCTTCTACTACCAGAGGCAGTAATTGGTCCGCCACCGCAGCATGCACTACGAGACTCTCAGCTGCGTTGCAGACCGAAGGCCGTTGCATCTTGGCATTTTCGATGATTTCTACAGCCATGAGCAGGTCCGCAGACTTGTCCACATAGATATGGCAATTACCACCGCCATCGATCACATACGGCACCGTGGCATGTTCGAGAATCGACTGAATCAAAGACGGCCCACCTCGGGGAATTAGACAGTCCACTAAGCCCCGCTGGCGCATGAACTCCACGGCGGCCTCCCGACTACCGTCCTCAACAAGGACAAGTGCGTCGGGGTGCAACCCCACACTTACTAGGGCAGAACGGATACTTGTGGCGATGGCCTGATTCGAGGCCAGGGCCCCGGATGATCCCCGTAAGAAGGCCACGTTTCCAGATTTGAAACACAGCCCGAAGGCGTCGCTAGTCACGTTTGGGCGATTCTCGTAGATAATGGCAACCACGCCGAGCGGGACTCTTACCTTCGAGAGTCGTAGCCCGTTGGGGCGGGTCCATTCCGCGGTCAACTGGCCTACTGGATCTTCGAGATCGGCGACCTTTCGCAGTCCGGAGGCCATTGCGGCGACCCGCGTCTCGTCAAGTTTTAGACGGTCCAAGAACCCGTCAGGCATCCCTCCGGCTTCACCTTCAGCGACGTCGGTGGCGTTGGCGGACAGCAGCGAGGCAAGATCGGCTTCAAGCCGATCGGCGACAACTCGCAACGCGGCGTTCTTTATCGCAGTTGGTGTTGCAGCAAGCCACGGCGTAGCCGCCTTAGCCCGGTGGGCCAGATCCGGAATAGTCCGCCCTTCAGGCGAGGCGTCACTCACACTGGAAAGGCTACCCATCCGCCCCAACCGTTACAGGTAACCTTTTGGTCGACTCGGCCAACTACGGACTGGGTACTACCGTAAGTTAAATGAACGGCCACGAGTTGAGCCCAGCCGACTCTCCCCCAAAGGCCGCTGGCTGGGATGTGTCACGAGGTTCAACAGCCGTAGCTTCAGGAATTCTCTTGTCCCGGTTGGCGGGTCTGGTTCGCGAGTCGCTGATGCGAGCAGTTCTAGGGCTCGGGCCCGCCGCTGATGCCTTCGCTGCGGCCTTACGCATTCCGAACCTTCTTCAAAATCTGCTTGGAGAGGGCTCACTTTCTGCTTCGTTCATTCCTGTCTACAGTCGACTCCTCGGCGAAGGTCGGCGAGACGAGGCCGGCCGGGTAGCCGCTGCAGTGGCCGGCCTCCTCGCCAGTTTGGCAGGTGGGCTCGCCGTGGTAGCCATCTTGGCTGCTCGGCCGCTCGCAACGGTTCTGGCCCCCGGTTTTGAGGGTGCCCGCCTCAATCTGACAGTCGACTTAATTCGGATCACCACCGGCGGTCTGGGTCTTTTGGTGCTATCAGCCTGGTGTCTTGGGGTCCTCAACAGCCATGGAAGATTTTTCCTACCCTATGTAGCGCCAGTGCTTTGGAATGTGGCCCAAATTGCCGTGCTCGTTGCTGCGCTAACTGGGGACTGGTCACCAACACGGGCAGCCACCGGACTGGCATGGGGCCTAGTGGTCGGTGGTGCCCTCCAATTCGGCGTGCAAGCCGTCGGTGTCCGGCGCCTTGCCCCAGAGTTGCGACCGTGGATCGGCCGTACCTTAGGCCGAGGGGATCCGTCTGTGACAGATATCCGTCGCCGCTTCGGCCCCGCCGTCCTCGGTCGGGGTGCCCTCCAGATCTCGGGATATCTCGATCTCGTGCTGGCATCGCTGCTGGCCACTGGGGCAGTTGCTGGGCTTCTCTCAGCACAGATGCTCTACGGTCTTCCAGTGGCGCTGTTCGCCAGCAGCGTGGCCGCGGCAGCACTACCTAAGATGTCGCAAGGCTCAACTACCGAACTTGCAGCCGCTTCGTTAAGGGCCCGTCAGCGAAGCGCATTCTTCGTGGTCTTCTCGTCATTATCTTTCCTGACGCTAGGTGAGTCGATTGTTGGAGCGCTGTTCGGCTGGGGTGTCTTCGACGGTGACGACGCACTAGCCGTGTCAATAGTCCTTGCTGCTTATTCCCTTGGTCTGCCCGCTATATCTTCCTCGAGGATCCATCAGAACTCGTTATATGCCGCAGGTGATACCAAAGGTCCGGCCCAGGTTGCGGCAGTGCGAGTCTGCCTGGCTGCAACTATTGGACTGGTGCTGATGTTCCCCATGGATCGGCTCGCTATCCATGCCGGTGAATTTCTTACCGTCACTGATGGTGGCTGGTTTGGCCCACTCAGCCCCGGTATCCGCTCTGGCTCGCCTGACCCTCACCTCGGGGCCGCTGGACTGGCCCTTGGTTCGGCCGTTGCTGCATGGGCCGAGTTGGGCCTGTTGGCTCGACGAACTCGCCGGACGTTCGGTGCACCGATTGGGCCATCTCCCGTGATGAGTAACCTGGTCGCCCCGGCGGCTTCCGCCATCGTGATAGCCGTAGTTGCTCGCTGGACCACTGGAGATCTTCCTGCTGTGGCTGCTGCACCGATCGGATTAGCGGCTGCTGGTGCCGTTTATGTAGCCGTTGCTGCAGCCACTGGAGTGACCGAGGCCCAAACCCTTATGGCTAAGGTCCGTCGACTGATCCGGCGCTAGGTAGCGCCCGCTACCCGGGCAACACAACAAGGTCGTCGGCGTGAATAGCCTCGTGCGCAATTCCGTCTGGCAGGTCCCCGGTCTGGCACCCAGCATGGGCCCGAAGCACGGCTGAATCGTGCCGGACAATACCCTTGGCAAACACCGATCCGGATGGATCGCACACTTCAACTGCTGATCCGGCGTCGTACGTTCCGTCCACCGCCACCACACCGGCAGGCAGTAGCGAGACCCGACGCTCCTCTAGTGCATGCCTGGCTCCGGCGTCTACCGTTACCTGTCCGGACGAACCCACAGCAAACGCGATCCAAAGCCGTCGTGCACCCAAACTGGCCTCTCGGGGACGGACTACTGTGCCTACACCAGGCTTACCGTCACACGCGTCGACCATCACACCGTCTCGAGCAGCGTCGGCAATGACCGTCTTCACTCCAGACCAACTGGCGATCTTGGCCGCTGCCAATTTCGAAGCCATGCCGCCACTCCCCCGCCCAGATCCGGTCGCCCCAGCAAGGTTCTCAAGTTCATGGTCGATCTCCACAATTTCAGAGATCAACGATGCACCGAGATCGAGTCGCGGGTCGGCCGTGAACAGCCCTGGCGTGTCGGTTAGTAGAATCAGGGTTGAAGCCTCAACTAGGTGAGCCACGAGGGCTGCGATTCGGTCGTTGTCGCCGAACCGAATTTCGTCGTCGGCAATGGCGTCGTTCTCGTTGACTACCGGCACTACTCCCAGTTCCAACAGGCGATGCAAGGTACCGCGGGCGTGGAGGTACTGGGCCCGGACAAAGAAGTCCAACGGAGCGAGGAGCACCTGGCCGGTGATTAGGCCATGGCGACCCAGTTCTTCTCGATAAGTCCGGATCAACCCGACCTGTCCGACAGCTGAAACGGCCTGGAGCGTCACAGAATCTCGGGGTCGGCGATCACCACCTAAGTCCAGTTCAGGCAAACCTGCAGCGATAGCACCTGAGGTGACGACCACCACCCTGCGTCCTGAGGCGCGCAATGTCGCTACCCCATCGCATAGCCGCCCAACAGACCCACGGTTTATTGCACCTTCGTCGTCAGTGATCGAGGAGGTTCCAATTTTGACGACCACTGTGTCCTCGCGTCGGGCCATCCGGTCAGTCCTGTTCGTAGGTGAACTCGAGGCGCCCAATGCGTACCGGTTCCCCGTCGCGCACTCCTGCTCTAGATAGGGCACGGTTCACGCCCATCCGTTTAAGCCGGTCATGGAGGTAATCCAACGCTTCGGGGTTTGTGAGGTCATTCAAGTTTGCAACTCGCGCTACCCGACGATCCAGTACCTCCCAGACACCGTCTTCACCGCGATTGACCGCCACATCCTCCGTCGGTGGTCGGTGCACGACCATTGCTGGGCGTGCTGACGACATCGTCCGGGCTTCCATGACAAGATCAGCGATTGTGTGAACCAAGCCTCTGAGCCCCTCGCCGGTAAGAGCGGAGATCGATGTTTCGGCATCCGGAGGCAGGGAGTCGGCAACTGATGCTTCAGCCACGTCAAGCCGAGAACCTGCCACAATACGAGGACGGTGTAGCAGGTCGGGCCGATAAGCCCCTAGTTCGCCCAGTAACACTTCTAATTGACGGTGGGGGCTGTCTAATGCCGTGGGTGCCAAGTCAAGCAGCACAAGTAGTACTCGTGCTCGTTCGATGTGGCGCAGAAACTGGTGGCCTAGGCCCCGGCCCTCGCTTGCGCCCTCGATTAGGCCGGGAATGTCGGCCACCACGAACTCTGGCCGCCCATCAGGGCGCACCACTCCAAGGTTGGGCTCCAATGTGGTGAACGGATAGTCAGCGATCCGCGGTTTGGCGGCTGAGATCCTAGAGATCAGTGTGCTCTTCCCAACATTGGGATAGCCCACGAGAGCCACGTCGGCCATGAGTCGGAGCTCAAGTCGGACCCAACGCTCTTCGCCCTCTTCTCCTTGTTCAGCAAATCCCGGCGCACGTCGGCGGTTGCTGAGGAACTTGGCGTTTCCCCGCCCTCCGTTCCCCGCCTCGGCACCAAGCCAACGGTCACCATGCTGGATGAGGTCACCTAAGAGTTCGCCACTATAGAGATCATGGATCGTGGTCCCCTCGGGAACCTTTATCACTAGGTCTGCAGCAGCTTTCCCGTGGCGCTTCCCACCCGAACCATGAGTGCCATCAGCGGCCCGTCGGTGTGGATGGTCGCGAAACGAGAGAAGTGAGGCCACGTTGTGGTCGGCTTCCAGCCACACGCTTCCACCATTGCCGCCATCGCCACCATCGGGGCCGCCTTTAGGCACGTGGGCTTCTCGACGAAATGAGACTGCCCCAGCTCCACCATCGCCACCATGGAGGTTGAGCCCACACTCGTCTACGAACTGGGACATGGCCTACATCCTACTGAGGGTCGGTTTGCGCCACAGGTTGCCATTATCGGTCTCTAAGGTAGACCCGTGGGTGATCACAACGTGTCGAAGCGGACCCACACTTGGGCCGCAACAATGGATGGCCATAACCCGGCTAGCACTGCTGTGATCCGGACCGCACACCATGATAGCCAAGCCACAATCGGACCGATAGTTGCACGCCGGAATGACAACGAGTTGCCCCTCACAGACGGCGCCACCATGGCGGTCGGTGCTGGTGAGCGGGCTCTCGATGAACCTCCGGATGCTTTTCGCACTTGCTTTGAGCGCGACCGTGACCGAATTCTGCACTCCACAGCCTTCCGGAGGCTGGCAGGAAAAACTCAGGTATTCGTGTTTCCAGAGGATCATCAACGGTCAAGACTCACCCATGCTCTCGAAGTGGCCCAGGTGTCGCGCGCTATTGCGACGCGGCTGGGACTAAACGTTCCTCTAGCTGAGGCCATCGCTCTTGGTCACGACTGCGGCCATGGGCCTGGAGGCCATGCCAGCGAAGATGCACTGTCGCCCTATGTGGATGGTGGTTTCGACCATGCCCGCTGGGGCGCTGACGTAACCCTTGCTTCACTCAATCTTTGCAGCCAGACGCTCGACGGCATTAGAAACCATTCGTGGTCTCGACCTGCTCCATCGACGCCTGAAGGTGAAGTAGTCAGTTGGGCTGATCGAATCGCCTATGTCTGCCACGACTTCGAAGACGCTGCACACACTGGCATCGTCACCGTCGATGACCTCCCATCCCGGGTCGTGAGCCGCTGTGGAACCTCACGTCGTGATCAACTGGCTACCTTCATCAATGGGGTTGTCGACGCTTCACTGAGCACAGGACTCATCGGAATGAACCCCGATGCTGCAGATGCTCTGGCTGCTTTCCGGGTGTTCAACTATGAGGAGATCTACCTTCGGCCTGCCTCGCTAGCCCAAGCAAGCAGGGTGATAGATCTCCTGCAAGCCCTTGTTGACCACTTCTCGGGTAATCCCGGCGCGTTACCACCCGACGCCCTCGGTGACGCCGCAGGTGAACAGGCCGCCACCGCTGCGGTGGTTCACGCTGCGGTGCGTTATGTAAGTGGTATGACTGACCGGTTTGCCTGTCGAACCGGCGTCCGGATGCTTGGCTGGGATTCCGCCCGACTCCCCGTCGGCCTTGACCTTGACTGACTGCCTACCTGAAGAAGGGGTGAAAACCCAAGCGACGCACCGACCTGCGGTGCGTCGTGGATAACTACCCTTCGGCAGTCAGATCAAAGTTTGATTAATCGATGACTATGTCGACCAATTTGCGGCCGCCCCGGTGTCCGAACTTGACCCGACCGTCCGCTGTAGCAAACAAGGTGTCATCGCCACCACGACCAACGTTGTTGCCAGGATGGAACTTAGTTCCCCGCTGACGCAGGATGATGCTGCCAGCCGAAACCTGGCCACCGTCGTAAACTTTTACGCCCAGCCTCTGCGAATTGGAGTCACGCCCGTTGCGAGTTGAACCGCCACCCTTGGTTTTAGACATGCTGTCAGCCTCTCGTAATCCCGGTAATCTCAATTTCAGCCAGATGCTGGCGGTGCCCCCACCGGCGCCGCTGGTTGCTCTTGTTCTTGTAGGTGAACCCTCGGATCTTTGGACCTTTGGCGTCCGCAACAATGCGAGCCGAAACGCTGGCACCAGAAAGGGTTGCGGGCGTAGCGAGCACGTCGTCACCGTCAACCACTAGCACTGGTGTCAACATGACCTCAGTGTCCACGGCTCCCAGTCGCTCGACGAGGACACGCTGGCCCTCTTCGACTCGATACTGCTTTCCTCCGGTGGCGATTACTGCGTACATAGTGGGTGAAGTTTACCGGTGCCCGGCACAGGCACCACCGACCATTGGATGACTCCATCATGCCGGCTGGCCATTACCCAGTTGGTGCTTGGTGTTCGGTCACCGTCGACCGGCACGGCCCGATCCAGCCAAAAGGTCTTCATCTAGATGTACTCCCCGACCGACACAGTCGGCACAATCGTTAGCGAACGACTCTAAGAGGCCTTCCCCGATGCGCTTGCGGGTCATTTCTACGAGCCCCAGATCTGAGATATCAAACACTTGGGTCCGGGTCTTGTCGCGTCCGAGGCAATCCCGCAACGTGGTGGCTACCGCTTCTCGGTTGGAGCGAATCTCCATGTCGACAAAGTCGATAACGATAATTCCTCCGATGTCACGCAGCCTTAACTGACGAGCGATCTCCTCAGCTGCTTCCAAGTTGTT
The DNA here is from genome assembly GCA_963933065.1 of uncultured Acidimicrobiaceae bacterium. GTDB lineage: Bacteria > Actinomycetota > Acidimicrobiia > Acidimicrobiales > MedAcidi-G1 > UBA9410. The sequence continues at coordinate 10,217 of CAWVUB010000024.1, forward strand.
CCGAAAGACTGTTTCCTCGAGGTTTGATTTCCCCACATTTTTACCTGTGTTTACATCAACAACGGTCAACGCCTCAGTGTGCTCAATAATCAGAGATCCACCAGAAGGCAGCCACACCTTGCGCTCCAATGCCTTCCGCAGTTGCTCGTGCACATGGTGACGCTCGAACAACGGAAGTGACTCATTATCTGGATCGTGGTAGGAGATCCGATCCACAAGCGCCGGATTCACACTCTCCACGTAAGTACGGACACGTTCAAACATGTCAGGGTCATCGATCACCACGCCACGGAAATCTTTGTTGAACTCTTCTCGAATGAATCGGAAAGCCATCTCGGGCTCGCGATACAGGAGGTTCGGCGCCTGGGAACGTCCAGCCAGTTTTTCGATTTCCTCCCACTGGCCTAGCAACCGGCTCACGTCACGCTCAATTTCCTCCTTGGTGATGTTCTCGGCCGCCGTGCGCACGATGACTCCATGTTGCTCTGGCTTCACACGGTCCAAGATGTTGCGAAGTCGCTTTCGCTCAGAGTCTGGAAGTCGTTTGGAGATGCCATAGGTCGAACTATTGGGCACCAGTACGACAAATCGACCAGGTAGTGAGACCTCCTGAGTGAGGCGAGCACCCTTATGTGCGATTGGATTCTTCGTGACTTGGGCGACAATGGTCTGTCGAGACTTCAGCACTTGCTCAATACGGGGCCGCCCCTTGCCCTCGAAGTCTGCTTCGTCGTACTGGAGGTCACCCTGGTAGAGAACTGCGTTCTTTGGAGTGCCGATATCGACAAAGGCGGCCTCCATGCCCGGTAAAACATTCTGAACCTTGGCTAGATAGACGTTCCCGTGGATCTCGGTCACATCGTCGGCGGGACGAGACAGGTAGTGCTCGATGAGTTGGCGCCCCTCTAATACAGCAATCTGGGTTATACCTTCTCTCACGCTCACACACATCATGTAGCGGCCGATGGGCTTGCCTCGGCGTTCTCGACCACGCCGACTCTTGAGGGTGTCGGCATCGAGTTCAAACGGCTTGTCGTCGGTAACGGCCTCTACCGGACGATTACCGCCACGAGACTGACCACCACTCCGGCCACCGCCTTGTCGCTGATTCTGTTGGTTGCTGCCTTGATTGTCACCACCGCGACCTCGACCTCCTCGACGGCGACGACGGCGCTTTCCCGACTCAGAGCCAGCACCTCCTTGGGTGCTCGCGGCCTGACCGTCGGGCTCTTTGACTGGGGCCGGACGGCTATCACCAATCTGGGGCCGACGTTCTACATCCCCAGACACCAAGCCAGAACCACTGTCCACAATCTGATCGCCACCTCCTCCTTCGGGTATCCGACCGGGAGATGGTGCGGGGCGGCTGTCGCCTACCCGCGGTTTGGAATCAGTTGATCCAGTGTCTCCAGACCCAGCGTTGCTGGCCTCTTCGTTCTCGCTCATGGGCGTGTTCCCTTCTCATCACGCCGACACCCAAGTCGGCGGGGCAGGACTGACCGGGGCCATTAAAGGCTCCTCGCGGTCGGTTCCCTGCGACATCCATTGGTGCATCCTGCACACAGTTCGGGCCACTAGCGGCGGATCCACCGCCACTAACAGTTCCGATGGCCTGAGTGCTCGGGGTTGAGTTCCGAGGTCAGCTAGCAGTTCGACTCCGGTAGCCGTGGTCCCGGTGACGCCGAGTGCATGCACATGGGGCCGCAGGTCTTCAACGACCGGCTTTCCCTTGCGCTCCCGTTCGACAACGATTTCTGAACGAGAGAGCACGTCTGTCACCCAGGCTTCAGCGTCGGTTAACTCGATATCATCTACCTCTATCGCCCACGTGCAGGCCACTACAGCCTGCTGGAGCGAATCACCTTTTTCGATGGGTGCTACTGCTACCACGTCGATTCCAACCGGCAAGACAGCACTCAACGTCTCAGCCAAGACAGCACCCAAGTCTGGGCCTCCATCATCTACCCAGACGCCCTCATCACAGAATCGCTCATCCACCAAGTCCACCTCAAGGAACTCCGCCTCAGACTCGTAGCCGGTGGAAAGGGCCAGTCCAAACGACAACTTTTGCCGAGGTGAGAAACCTTGACTGTAAGCCACTCCGATGCTGGCACGCCTAAAAGCCCGCTCCCAGATGCGAGCAACATCTCGGTGGCTGGTGAAGCGAATCTTGCCCTTTTTGTGAAATCGAATTCGGATGCGCATCAGACCCCAACCACCGGCATCATCTTTTGCTTAGCGGGTCCCGTGGTCAGCAACACCGGCACTTCACCCCCTGTGGCAAGGTCTTGCCCGGTCCCCTGGCTGCCGCCAGCCGGCGGCACGGCAGAAGCCACGACGTGCTCAATCCCGTAACCGGTGCAGGCCCCGCAGTCGTAGCAAGGAATCCAACGACAATCTTCGAGGCCTACAGCTTCAAGAGCATCTCTCCAGTCTTGCCACAGGAAATCTCGGTGAAGCCCAGCTGACAGATGATCCCAGGCAAAGGCCTCGTCCTCAACGCGGTGACGGTAAACCATTTCCTCGAGAGTCAAGCCGTGACGCTCTAGGGCCGCCATCCACAGCTCTAGATCAAAGTGCTCTCCCCACTCTTGGAACACGCCTCCAGTCCGCCACACATCTTCTATCACCGGGCCTAGACGGCGGTCGCCGCGGCTCAGCAGGCCTTCAATTGCTGTCGCCTTGGGGTCGTGCCACTTGAGCTGCACACCTCGATAACCCTTGGTGTCGCGCTTTAGTTCATCGCGTAGCACACCAACCTTCCGCCGGAGTTCGGCTTCGGTATTCTGGCCAAACCACTGAAATGGGGTGAACGGCTTGGGCACGAACCCACCGACAGACACCGTCACAGATGGGTTATGTAGGTGTTGACGACCCACCTCAACACATCGGCGAGCCATTCTCAGGATGCCCAAAGTGTCTTCATCGGTCTCGGTGGGGAGTCCGGTCAAAAAATACAACTTCACTCGTCGCCAACCCTGGGAGTAGGCGGCCTCGACGGCGGCGTAAAGGTCTTCTTCGCGAATTAATTTGTTGATGACCTGGCGCATTCTCCAACTGCCAGCCTCGGGAGCAAAGGTCAGCCCAGTCCTTCGGGCTTTCTGGATCTCTGCAGCTATCCCGACGGTGAAAGCATCAACCCTCAGGCTAGGTAACGACACCGAGACCTGCCCGCAGGCATCGTCGGCAATCGTCTCCGCCACAACTTCTTCAATCCCGCTGAAGTCAGCGGTGGACAACGACGTAAGGGCCACCTCGTCGTAGCCGGTTCGCCGTAGGCCTTCAGCCACCATGGTCCGGACCTGCTCAGCCGGCCGTTCTCGTACCGGTCGGGTGATCATCCCTGCCTGACAGAAACGGCATCCTCGGGTGCAACCCCGAAACACCTCAACATTAAGACGATCGTGGACTACCTCGGTAACTGGGACCAATTGCTTCTTTGGATAAGGCCACTCAGCTAGATCAGCAACCGTACGTTTCTCCACCACTTCAAGAGCTTCCACCGCTTCAGGCGTCGGGGTTACACTTTTGAGGCGCCCGTCGGCAAACGTCACGTCGTACAGCGAAGGCACGTAGACCCCCGTGACCGTGGCCAGTTGCCGGTGCAGATCCGATCTACGTCCACCACCAGCCGCTTTCCATGCAGCGAGCACTTCAGTGATTTCACCGACCACTTCCTCACCGTCACCTAGGACGGCTGCATCAACAAAATCGGCAAGTGGCTCTGGGTTATACGCGCAATGTCCGCCCACCAGTACAAGCGGATCGTCATCCGTTCGATTGGCTGTACGGACCGGGATTCCTGCCAGGTCGACGCATTCCAACACGTTGGTGAAAACCAATTCGGCTGACAGGTTGAACGCCAAGATGTCGAAATCGCCTGCTGCCCGATGAGTATCGACCGAGAACAGTGGCAGACCCTCTCGCCGGAGTACCGCCGCCATATCGGTCCACGGGGCGTAACTACGCTCAGCAACTGCATCTGGCCGCTCATTGAGAATCTCGTACAGAATTTGCAGACCCTGATTGGGGAGGCCAACTTCGTAGGTGTCCGGATAAAGCAGGAGCCAAGCCACCAAGTCGGGATGGTGGTCAGGGATGGTCATCCCATCCTCGCAGCCGATGTAGCGGGCCGGCTTCTGGACTTCACTAAGGACACGCTCGAGTTGAGGCCAAAGCGCGCTCATGATCTGTTCAGCGTAGCGATTGGAAGCTCTAGCCCCGCCTTACTAAATCGGCTTACCTGCTCAGGTTCTCATGGCGACGCATGTGGACACTTTCAACCAGGCCTAAAGCAATGCAAGTGGCGAGGAGCGATGACCCCCCGTAACTCACCAGTGGGAAGGGAATACCTGTAATAGGCATGATCCCCGTAGACATCCCCACACTCTGGAAGACCTGAAACGCCAGCATCGAAAACACTCCGGCAGATAGAAGCATTCCGAAACGGTCATCGGCCAGCTGGCCGATTCGCCATACCCGTAGAAGCAGTAAACCAACTAGGCCCAAAACCACTGTTCCGCCCATGAACCCGGTCTCTTCGGCTACCACCGTAAAAATAAAGTCTGTTTGCTGTTCAGGAACCAACGCCGAGTTGTTCTGCGTTCCTTGGAAGAGACCACGGCCAGTTAGACCACCGTTTCCAATGGCTACCTCAGCCTGCTCAAGGTTGTAACTGGCGGCGGTGTCGGTCTCCTCGTCCACGAAGACCAACAAGCGGCGAATCTGGTAGTCCTCCAGCACCTCGGACTGGAGTACCACAATCACACCGCTGACAAGCAGCAGCCCAAGAATCAGCAGGTGTCTACCCCTTACTCCGGCCACGAAGCTCATTCCGGCAGCGATCGCCCCATAGACGAGCACTGTGCCTAAATCAGGCTGCAAGACAATCAGACAAACAGGGCCAGCTACCAGCAACGCGGTGACCACCACCCGGAGACCGGACGGTTCTTCAGTTCTCCCTAGCCAAGCAGCCAATACCACGATCAACGAAATCTTGCCGAGTTCCGATGGCTGAATCCCAACGGCTCCAAATTGGAACCACGCCCGAGAACCCTTCACCTCGTTTCCCACAAGTAGCACGGCGGTCAGCACGGCCAGAGTCACTCCGTGGATCACCCAGATCATCCGCTGAAGACGCCGATGTCCAAACCAGGCCGCCAGCACCATCGCCCCTGCCCCTAACCCCACCATTTTCGCCTGGCGTCCCAGAAAGAACGTCTCGGCGGGTCGCAAGTCTGTTGCCGGCCCTCGAGTGGCCGAATAGACCATCAACACGCCAATCGCCGCCATAGCCAGCGTCAGAACTGGAAGAAGAAGGTCTACGTGTCGCAATACACGGGGAGTGTCGTAGTTGGGGCGCCGGAGGTCGACCATTAGTCACTACCTCCACCATTTGGATCGATATCAAACACGTCCAACACGTCTTCGATCAACTCCTCACAGTCGACCCTGATACCCCGGACCAGCACTTGGCCGGAGGCGTCCAACACCGGACCACCGGCATCGTTCGACGAAGGTGTGGCTTCTTCTAGTCGGTCTAGCGTGTTACCCGTGCGCCACTGATGCCACGCCACACATAAAGGCAGAGCGGTCGAGCGGGCATATCGCTCAGCAGCCAATGGAGCATCCGGCACGGTGTCCTCTAGGACTTTTTCCAACACACGGGCCACCAGCGGTGCGGCAACGCTGGAGCCGAATCCAGACTCTTCTAGAACAGCCACCATGGTATGAGTCGGCGTCTCCGCCGGGCCAAAGGCGGCGAATATCGATGTATCAGCCTTACCTCGCACCTCGGCGGTACCTGTCTTTGCAGCAATTGGAAACTCCTCTAATGGGAAGTAAAGCCCATCAGTTGCCTCAGAGTTGAAAGCCCAATAGGCCGTCCCTTCCTCATCGGCTGTAACCCCAGAGAGTCCTTTTATAACCCGAGTCCTAAAGCCGGGATCAATGTCAACGATAGATAACGCCCGTGGGCCAAAGGTCCGAATCAGTTCACCGTCGCTTCTCAAAACGCGATTCACCACATTTGGAGCAAACCGCACCCCACCGTTAGCGAAGATGGCGAAGGCATTAGCTAGCTGGAGCGGAGTAACTAGGACCTCACCCTGTCCGATGGCAGTGATCACATTGTCCCCAGTGGACCATCCCCACTCGGGAAAGGCGACAGGGTTTCCTTCATGGCGAGACCGACGATTGGTCGGGGTTGGGAGGTAGCCCTTCTGCTCAAATGGCAGAGTGACCCCTGACTCCAGGCCCAAGCCGTACCCTGTAGCGGCGTCCTGGATAGCTGTATCACTGTGGCCAGGATTGGTATAGATCGATTCCCCGATCCGGTAGTAGTAGACGTCGCTGGACACCGTGAGGCTGCGTACCAGATCCACGCTGTCGTAGCGCTTTTCACCAGCGTTGCGATAGCGACAACCTGGAGGCGGGTCTGTCGGATCAACATCTCCGCATGCGCGCAGCACGTAGGCCCCGGGGTCGTCCCAAGGCTCATCTGCCCTCGGGACTGCGCCTACCCCAAAGACCCCTTCATGCCAAGCAGCATGAGCAGTAAATAATTTGAAAGTCGACCCTGGGGCGTACTCGCCCTGAATTGCCCGATTGAACATTGGAAGATCGTTAGCCGGGTCATTCAACTCAGCCCACTGGTCAAGCGAGAAGCCACCGATCGAGTCATTGGGGTCATAGGTCGGATAGGACGCCATGGCGATTACTGATCCGATCATCGGGTCTAGGAGCACTGCGGCTCCACCCGGTGCGTCAAAACTCGGCAAGAGTTTGCTCGGATCGTTTGGGTCCGCATCAGGTTCACGGGCCCGAGCCAAAAGAATCGATCTCTCCAATTCTCGCTCAACGAGATATTGGATATCGACATCCAGCGTTAGAACGATGTCGTCTCCAGGTAGCGGGGAAACGAACAAGTCTTTGCGCTCTCGCACAATCTCTCCGAGACGATCAACCTCTACGACCTTGCGGCCCGCCACGCCACGAAGATCATTTTCAAACATGAGCTCTACACCGGCTTTCCCGATCCGGTCCCGAAGACGGTACTCCTTGCCCGCCGGTGGTCGACGCACTCGAAGCTCAGCGTCGTTTACCGGGCCGACCCAACCCAAGACGTGGCTTGCTAGGTCGCCGTAGAGGTACGAACGTACCGTGCTCTCAGTTACTCGAACCCCTGGAAACCGGTCAGGTCGCTCTCCAAAAAATACAAGAAGTTCTCCACCTACTTCATGGGCAATGGGCACGTCGTCATAGCGCCCATAAGAAGGGTCCGCCAGAGCGCGCTCCACATCGGAAACCTTCACCAGTTGTCCAGATCGATTAATCTCAATCGCTATCTCAGTGAGCATCGCCCGGGTCACTGCGTCAGAAAATCCTGCCTCACCCAGCTCATGGCGATTCATGGTCAGCACGGTGGTCGTTCGGTTGCCCACCAAGACCTTGCCGTTCGTGTCAAGGATCCGGCCGCGTGGCGCTGGAACCGAGATGACCCGGGTGATGTTGCTTCGGGCCGTCGCCATAGCCTCTTCGCTCACCATGACCTGGAGATACCAAAGTCGAGCGGTCAGGGCGACAAACATTGAGAGTCCTATTACCGCCAGAACCCGCATCCGATAGCGACTGACGTCGTTCACCTGAGCGGCGACCTCTCTCCCGCTGCGACCTGTTTTCGGGCGCCGTCAGAACGTGACCCTTGTTCAAGTGAGATGTCTACCGGCAGCCCACCCGTGACCGCCCACCGCACGACTCGGTTCGTCGGGGCAAACACCACCAGAGTCATGAGTGCTGCGATTCCTGCCGTAACCACCAAATCGACTCCGGTGTTCGAATGAAGTCCGAACAGTGCGCCGACACAGGCCGCCCCAACTACCCCGACCATCACCATCCCAGCTAGTCCAGCAATAGCCACTGCACGGGCCCCGTCAGCCAAACGAACCGAGAGGTGGCCTGCCGCCGCCGCAATCGGTGCGTAAACCAAGGCGTGAACACCCAATGGAATAGAACCCACCGAATCGTGTAGCAAGCCAGCTAGGAACGCTACCCAGGCCCCACGTTCTGGACCACCGTAGAAACCAGCCAGCAGCGACACCAACAGCAGGTACTCGACAGAGACTCCCTGGAGTCGAAGCTCGTCAAAAACCGTGGCCTGTAAGATGGTCGCACTGAGTAACAGCGCCAGAACGCGAAACCGACCCGTCACGGCAACTGATCCTCTGAGTTCGGACCTACTGTGGGATAGAAGTCTGGCTCCTCGTCTAGTAGCACCACGTTCAAGAAACTTAGATTTTCAAGTGAGGCGGCTGGCTCCACCAAGATCTCGCGCTGAAAACCACTTCCTTTGTCTGGGTCGAAGACTCGTCCAACCGGAATGTCAGCCGGGAACCGGCTCCGCCCACCTGATGTCACCACTACCTCGCCGGCTTCGACGACTGCATCGATCCGGATGCCAGCATCGATTACCAAGAAGCCTGTTCTGCCACCGCCTCTGGCTAGGCCTTCATCTTGTGAGCCCACGAGTCGCACACCCACTCTGAAATCAGGGTGGGTCGCCAGTCGGACTACCGCCCGAGCACGATCGACAGACTCCAGACGACCGACTAGGCCAGCGCCTGTGACTACTGGCATGCCCTCAGCCAAACCGTCGTCACTCCCCTTGTCCACCTCGATCGTGTGTGTTGCGAAGTTTCCCGGTGCAGTTCCCAAGATCCGGACCACAACGGTGCTCAGGTCTCCAAACGCAATATCGACCTCGCCAAGCAAGCGCTTCAACAATTCAACATCGGCTTCCGACGACAACCGTCGGCCCCGCATCCGAGCCAGTTCGTCAGCCAACCGCTCGTTCTCAGCCTGCAATTCGTCATAGTCCAGTAAACCGTTCCAGACGGAATGCAGTGGTGCTGCAACCCGTTCCGTGGCTGACCGCAGGGGCTCAATGACATCACGCAATCCCCGGTCGAAAGCCCCCAGTGGTTCAACTCCCCGATACTGGAGAGTCAGAAGTGTCAGGGCTGCAGCAACCAGGATCAGCAAGACGGGCTTGGGGGCTCCTGTGGGCCGAGGGGCCGGCACGGTCCGCTACTCGGCGTCGTCGCCGAAGATCATGTCTCCGAATCGGGAGAACTCCTCAAGCACCGTAGTTGCGCCCATCGCCACAGCTCGTAACGGATCGGGAGCCATCCACACAGGCATGCCAGTCTCGATTCGGATTCGGTCCGCCAGCCCGATTAGCAGGGCACCACCTCCAGCCAGCGTGATACCCCGGTCCATGATGTCGGCCGCCAACTCAGGCGGTGTTCCGTCAAGAGTCACCTTCACGGTGTCAATAATGGCTGAAACCGGCTCTTCAAGGGCTTCGCGGATCTCTCTGGTTGTGAATGCCACGGACTCTGGCAGCCCTGATCGGAGTCCTCGCCCACTCGCTTCAGCCCGGATTTCTTGGATAAGTGGGTGGGCTGACCCCAGGCGGATTTTGATATTTTCAGCGGTTCGCTCGCCAACATCAACACCTTTATCTTTTTTCAAAAACTGCTTTACAGCATCATCCATTTCGTCGCCGCCCACCCGGATGGACTGAGCGGCTACGACACCTCCGAGGGAGATAACCGCTACTTCTGTGGTCCCGCCACCAATATCAACAATCATTGAACCGGTGGGTTCAGCGACTGGAAGGCCAACACCGATAGCCGCCGCCATGGGTTCCTCGATGATGTAGGCCGGTGGGCGGGCGCCTGCGTACTCGGCAGCCTCTTGAACAGCACGGCGCTCGACTCCGGTCACGCCCGATGGAACGCAGATAACCATTCGAGGTTTAGCCCACTTACGGTTGTGGACCTGTTGGATGAAGTAGCGGAGCATCTTCTCGCATACTTCGAAGTCGGCAATTACCCCATCCTTGAGCGGGCGTACGGCTTGTATGTGGTCCGGGGTCCGACCGATCATTCGCTTCGCCTCATCTCCTACGGCGAGCAAATTGCCGTCGAGGGAGTTGACGGCCACGACCGAAGGCTCGTCCAGAATGATGCCCTCGCCACGTACCGAGACCAAGGTGTTGGCCGTCCCCAAATCAACTGCTATGTCACGAGATCCGAATACGGGCCTGCGGGCAGATCGTCCCTGGCGGTATGGAATGTCAGCCATCGCCCGGAGGCTCCGTCAGTCGTCGGATCGGTCTACCCAAGTTTACGGCAGGGTAGTCCCCTGGCGAAATGCCTTGGGGACCTTGGAAACGTACCGCGTAATTCAAACAAATGCCACTCTCCGCGTACGTACAACCACTCAAAGCGGGCACCTCCTGGAAAGATCTTCTACATACTTGGAAAAAATATGCTTATTTCGCGTTCTGCCGACTCATTTGAATCTGACCCGTGAACAAGATTTTCAGTCATCATCAAGCCGAAATCGCCCCGGATCGTGCCGGGCGCAGCCTCACGTGGATTAGTTGTGCCCATCATGGAACGAACTACGGCAAACGTGTCTTCTGGCCCTGCGACCACCAACACCATGACCGGCGAGCGGGACATAAAAGCAACAAGATCGTTGTAAAAACCTTTGCCCACGTGTTCCTCATAGTGTCGCGCCAAGGTGTCCGAGTCGAGGAGGCGGAGCGCTGCGGCCGTTACGGCCAGACCTCTACGCTCGAAACGGCCGATTATTTCACCTACTAGGCCGCGTTCCACGGCGTCAGGTTTACAAATTACGAGGGTGCGGTTCATGACGGTAAGGCTAGGGCCAGCCCAACCCAGAGAGGAGTCGATCTGGCCTATCGGTCCGTCAATCCTCACCAGCCCCGTCAAACCCTTCAGAGCCGTCAGACCATTCCGCTAGTGCTTGGCGAGCCGCTGACAGCACGTAGAACGAGCCGGTCACGAGTACCACATCGCTTTCGTCGGCCAACGAGACAGCCAGTCGCACCGCATCAACGGCGTCGAGAACCACCTCGAATGTCATATGGCGTTGGCGACACAGCGTTGCCAGGTCGTTAGCCGGCACGGCCCGAGGAGAGGGTGCTGTGCAAGTCACCACCAGGTCGGGCGACATGCCAACTAGTTCGTCAATCATCTCAGCAGGGTCTCGGGGACCAAGGATCCCTAGCACCACAATTCGACGGCCAGCCGGAAAGACGCTGGGCACCGTTGCAGCCAGTGCCCGAAACGCCTCGGGGTTATGTGCACCGTCGAGCACCACCAACGGTTCGGCGCACGCCACCTCAAGACGACCAGGGATGCTTACCGACCCGAATCCTTCCGCCACTACATCGTCGGCCAAAGAGGTCTCAAGGAAGGCTTCTGCCGCAACCAGAGCGACGACTGCATTGTCAGCCTGATGGTCTCCGTGGAGAGGAAGAAACATCTCATCGTAGGTCCCAGTCGGCGTCCAGAAGTCAATCAGCTGGCCTCCCACTGCCCGCTCTGTGGATCGAACGCCAAAATCCAGACCCCGCTCTAGGACCGGATCAGGTTTCTCGGCAACAAAAACTTCTCGAAGATCGAGGGAAGTCTCTCCAAGGACGAGTGGGCGTCCGGCTCGAATGATTCCCGCTTTCTCGGCCGCTATGTCCCGACGCCAATCCCCTGTTCCATCAGTGTGGTCTCGCCCGATGTTGGTGACCACCGAGACATCCGAATCAATGACATTGGTGGCGTCATAACGACCCAGTAACCCAACTTCGACCACCGCCGCGTCTACCGCCTCATTGCTGAACCACAGCAGTGACGCCGCTGTTAGCAACTCGAAATACGAGCAAGCCTCCGGTGTGGCTGCGGCATACCGTTCCAAGTCGGCCACCAACTCGACAAAAACCTCCTCGGTGATCCACTCACCGTTCATGGTCAGGCGCTCGCGAACCGTGTCTACGTGCGGGCTCGAGTAGCCCCCGACGCTAAGGCCGGCTGCGGTCAGTAGCGAGGACACCATTGCAGAAGTCGAGCCCTTACCATTGGTGCCCGTCACATGGACCGTTCGTACGTCCACCTGCGGGTCTCCCATCACCCCAACCAGACCCCGCATAGCGTCCAGGCTCAACCCGCGGATACGCCCGGCATTAGCCTCGAGGTTGACGTGGCGGTCCAGGAATCGCTGCGCACTGCGCATGTCCTGGACGGTTAACTCCGTCATGACCTGTTCGACTTACTTAGGAGGCTGCGCGGTCAGGTCGCTCGACCCCGCGCGGTAACACCGTCGGCGCCGAATGACCTTGGGCTGCGTCAAGGTCCACTACAACGCGGCCAGCCTTGTCGTCGCCTGGCAACTCGTACATCACGTCGAGAAGCACCTCTTCCAAGATGGCTCGGAGACCGCGGGCCCCCGTCCCCCGTTCAAGAGCTTGCTCAGCGATCGCCATCAGCGCTTCCTCTGTCACCTCGAGCTCGATGTCCTCGAACTCAAACATTCGCTGGTACTGCTTGATTAGTGCGTTCTTTGGCTCAACAAGAATTTTGACCAGCGCCTCAACCTCCAATTGGGACACTGACCCCACAACTGGAAGGCGGCCGATGAACTCAGGGATCAG
>CAWVUB010000025.1:0-22345 GCA_963933065.1 uncultured Acidimicrobiaceae bacterium
TCGGCCAGGAGGCCACTGGCGAAGGTCGCACCACCGGCACCAAGGTCACCCTGTTCGACGTCTCGGACCTCGACGCACCTGTCGACCTCGCCACTTGGTCACCTGGCGGTGGACACAGTGGTGCGGAATGGGACCACCACGCCTTTCTATGGTGGAACGGTCTGGCTGTCCTTCCGTTCGACGACTGGCAGGCCGACGACCACGGCGCAGTCGTGCTGAAGGTGTCTGACACCGGCATCACCGAGGAAGGGCGTATCGACCACCGCGACGCCGAGAAGGTCGAACCGGTGCCCCCATGCCCTGTGGTGTCCACGCCTGAAGTTGATGCACCCGTGATCATGACCTGTGATCTGGGTGCTCCGGTGTCGATGTCAGAACACTGGTGTGAGCCTCTACACCGTGAAGAATCCAAATGGTGGACCGAGGATTTCGGGGTCGACCTAGAGACCATTCCTACGGACCGTGACCTCGTGGTGTGCTGGCCAGACGGCGGCTACGTCCAGCCCATCCAGCGAACCCTGGTCATCGATGACGGGCTCTGGTCGTACTCGAGGCAAAGGATCCAGGAGAACGCTATGGAAGGTCTGGATCGCCGCCAGGTGATCAGACTCGGCTGAAGCTCAGCACCCAGCGCGGCGACTACCGTCCCGAGCGCCCCGTAGTCAATGATGAAGTTGAGGAAAGTCCGCAGTGGACAGTGCCCATCGATTCTGCTGGTGAGCCTCAGCCGATCCGACCGGGACGATCCACTGCGTTGGGGTTCTCGCCGGACTTTCGGATACGGGCAATCTTGTTAAGCGCTCCAATGAGCGCGCGAGCCGACGCCTCTACCACATCCGTGGACAAGCCACGTCCCGAGACCTTCACGCCATCGCTGCTCTCGAAGGTAAGAGCCACATCGGCCAGAGCATCCACGCCACCGGTTACCGAGGTGACGTTGTAGTCAGTCATCCGACCCTCGGCACCGGTGGCCATCTTGATGGCCGAACACGAGGCATCGACCATACCGTCACCATCGCACGATGCTGAGACCTCCTCACCGTCCACACGCATGACTAGGTCCGCCGTTGGGGTGCCGACGCTACCGCCACGCACCTCAAGGCTCAGAAACTCGTATGCGTGGTCGATGCTGCCGCCCACTTCCTCGATAGCCAAGGCCTCGAGGTCGGCGTCACTGAGCTGTACCTTGCGATCAGCCAGTTCCTTGAATCGGGTGAAGGCAGCGTTAAGCGCGTCGCCGTGAATGTCATGGCCCAGCTTCTGGAGCGCATCACGGAACGCCGCCCGGCCGGAGTGCTTACCCAGCACCAGCTGACTCTCACCTTGACCAACGGCTGCCGGGTCCATGATCTCATAGGTAGTGCGCTCATTCAGCACACCGTGCTGGTGGATCCCAGCCTCGTGGGCAAAAGCGTTGCGACCCACCACAGCCTTGTTGTACTGCACCGGGTAGCCGGTGAGTCGGCTGACAATTCGACTCGACTTTGCCAATTCCTCAGTACGGATGTCTACTTGAAGGTTCGGATACGAGTCTGGGCGGGTCCGAAGGGCCATAACGATCTCTTCCATGGCTGCGTTGCCTGCACGCTCACCAATACCGTTAATTGTGCACTCGACTTGGCGAGCACCCGCCTGAACCGCAGCAAGGGTATTTGCTACTGCCAACCCGAGGTCGTTATGGCAGTGAGTGGAAATTACATAGTCACCGCTGACCTGCTCGCGGATGGCGCTAATACGTGACGCCCACTCCCCCGGGGTCGCGAAACCAACGGTGTCAGGAATGTTGAGAGTTCCAGCACCAGCGTCGACCGCCGCTTGGAGAACGTCGCACATGAAGTCGAAATCAGATCGCGAGGCATCCTCGGGACTGAATTCGACATCGTCTGTGTACTCCCGGGCCCGACCAACTGCTGAAGCAGCCTCAGCCAATACCTGAGCTGGACTCATCTTGAGCTTGTGCTCCATGTGGGTGGGGCTCGTGGCGATAAAGGTATGAATGCGCCGATTTGCTGCGGGTTCGATGGCCTCCCAGCAACGGTCGATGTCCTTGTGAGCAGTTCGGGAAAGGCCACAGATTGTCGGTCCTTCAATTGCTGAAGCAATGGCGTGCACAGCCTCAAAGTCACCTTGGCTGGCAATAGGGAAACCTGCCTCGATGTAATCCACTCCTAGGCGAGCTAGCTGCTCGGCGATCTCCAACTTCTCACCCACATCGAGGGAGATCCCCGGCGACTGCTCGCCGTCACGGAGGGTCGTATCGAAGATGACCACCCGTTCGGTCTTCATCTGTTCACTCATGACTGCTACTCACTTCCGGGTGGCGCTGAAACGCACCACCATCGATGTGTTCTTGATGAAAAGTTTATTCTTATGACTCAACATGGACCGATCGTTACTCCCCCGTTTGCCTCTCCGGCCAGAACTCAACCCTGAAAACCAAAGAACCTCCTGAACCGTTTGGTTCAGGAGGTGCGGGCGAACGCGTATGTTGCGTTCGCCCTAGGTCAGCAGTAGGAGGTTGAAGATCAGTTTCACCTTGCCAAGTGTAGACGGACGGTGGCCACTGAACACAACAGTAGAAGAATCTGAACTTTACGGTTGCACTTTCACAATTGGCTCAACCCACCTATTTGGCGTTCTACAAGTCACATAGGTCCCAGTCAATTGCTGTCAGCTGCTTCGAATCCAAACCGATCGGCGAAAAACGCAAGTTCTGCCTCCAGCGCTTGAACCACATTGGCGGCCTTGCGGAACCCGTGGCCCTCGTCTGGAAATTCGATGAGTTCGAAGGGAACATCCCTCTGCCGCAAAGCATCGGCCATCGCGTGAGCTTGGGAAGGAGGAACTACCCGGTCCTCAGTACCTTGGAGCAACAGCAGAGGTGTAGCCAGCCGGTCAACATGGTGGATGGGAGATCGCTCTATGTAGATGGTCTCGTCTTCAGGCCATCTTCCAACAAGGCGATCCAGATATCTAGCTTCGAACTTGTGAGTGTCAGCCGTCAGGGCAGCGAGATCGGCTATGCCGTAACGGCTTGCCCCAGCAGCAAACACGTCATGAAAGGTGAGAGCGGCCAGGACGGTGAAACCTCCAGCACTCCCACCGCGAATGGCGAGACGGCCAGCGTCCACCTGCCCGCTGACGGGACAGTCTCCTGAGGAAAGGTACCGGGCTGCCGCCAAGCAGTCGTCCACATCCAGCACTCCCCAGCCGCCGCGCAGGCTATGCCTGTAGGGCCGACCGTAGCCAGTAGAGCCACGGTAATCGACGTCCGCAACTGCGAAACCTCGACTGGTCCAGAAGGCGACTGCTAGTTGCATCTGTGGACGCACCGAGCTGGTAGGCCCACCGTGGACCAGCACCATCAACGGGGGTTGCTCATCAGGCGGTGCTCCACAATCAGGATTCGTCGGCGAGTAGACAAAGGCGTGAGCCTGTTCACCACCAGAGGTCGGAAAGGTGACGTGCTCAGGCACTGGCAACCACCGAGAACTTAGTTTGAGATCACGCGGTCTCTGAAGCACTTCGACACCATTTGCGGTAACTGCCACCAGAGTCGGCTCAGTGGTCCACGACGCCGCTAGCAGTACTACGCCAGTGCCATAAGCCGCCACCGACCCAACTGACGTGGCTGGGGCGTCAGTTGTCAAAGGCTCGACAGCAGTAATGGTGCCGTCGGACCCCAGCACCGCCAAACGGTCGACACCTTCTTCCCGGCGAGCAAACCAGATTTCATCTCCAACCAATGCATATCTCGATAGCCCGAATACCCACTGGGCGGTAGCCACCTCAAAGGTTCCGGTGGTCAGGCGTTTAAGGGTTTCGGTCTCTGGGTCTACCCGGTAGAGATGCCACCATCCGTCCCGATCGGTAATCACGTGCAACACACCGTCGGCCCGCCACTCCGGCTGGGCAAACGACTCCCCAGTATCGTGACCACCTGTTTCGGTAGAACTGGGTTTGCGACAAGGGGTGATCTGTCGGGCTCCACTCAATCGGCCGTCACGGTCCAGTTCTCCCACCCAGAGCTCGGTGTCATCCCAGGGCAGTTCAGGATGATTCCACTGGATCCAGGCCAGACGGCGTCCGTCGGGTGACACGCGGGGTGACGACACGAAGTCTGGACCTGAAACCAGTACCTGGACCCGATGGGACCCGTCTGTTGCGACAGCCACTAATTCATTGGCAGGTTCCAACCCATCGACAGCATGGGTCTCACGGATGCAGACGAACCAGTGACCATCCGGGGTGGTCCGACCATCGGCGTATCGCAATCCTCGGGGAACTTCAGCCACAGGAGTAAGAGCCAGTGGCTCCACATCGGGCTGGCTGGGTTCCCGCCGGACAAGGCGCTCATCTGACCGGTTGGAGTGGTACAGCACGCCATCGGCTACCCACCATGCACCACCGCCATACTCATGGACGCCGGTTCGCACATCTATTCCAATCGGCACTGCGTCGGTCACCGTGCCGTCTACGTCTCGACGGACTACCACAGTCCTACCGCCCTCTTCTGGACGCGACTCGGCCCACCAAATCTCTTCGCCATCCACTAACACCTCACCGAGGCTTGCAGCACCAGCTACCAGCAACTCCGCTGTAATGGGTGACGGCCACGAACCATAGGACAGGGCCATTAGTAATCCTGTTCTGCTCTGGAGCCTCTACTGAAGTCTGTTCAACCAGCCAGCAGCTGACCCACACGGGTGAGCCCTTCAACAAGGTCGTCGTCACCTAGAGCAAACGACAGTCGGGCATAACCGGGTGCCCCGAACGCCTCACCAGGAACGATGGCCACCTTGGCCTCGTCAAGGATTATGGCCGCTAACTCCGCTGTGGTACTGGCCACTCGGCCGGCAATTTCTTTACCTATAAAGGCCGTGAGTTTCGGAAAGGCATAGAAAGCACCCTGAGGTGTCAGCAATTCCACACCATTGATAGCCAGCAACATCTCAGTCATCGTTCGTCGGCGTCGATCAAACGAGGCACGCATCTCTGCCACGGCAGTCAAGTCGCCAGACACCGCCGCCAACGCGGCCTGTTGGGACACGTTAGCCACGTTGCTCGTGGCGTGAGATTGAAGGTTGCCCGCTGCCTTGACAAGATCCGAGGGGCCAATCATCCATCCGACCCGCCAGCCGGTCATGGCGTACGTCTTAGCTACCCCGTTGATAGCTACAAAGTGGTTGTCTATCTCCGGCACAAGCGCCCGCATCGAGTGGTGTACATGGTTGTCATATGTCAAATGTTCATAGATTTCGTCAGCAAAAACCCAGATGCCATGCTCGACAGCCCACTGGCCAATCGCTTTGATCTCGTCGGCGGGGTAGACCGCACCCGTTGGGTTGGAAGGCGAAACGAAAAACAGGGCCTTGGTTTGCGGCCCTCGAGCTTCTTCTAACTGTTCGACGGTAACCCTAAAGCCAGAGGTTGTATCGGTAGGCAGTGGGATGGGTGTTCCCCCAGCCAGAGCAATGGACTCCGGATAAGTGGTCCAATAGGGGGCTGGAAGCAGGACCTCATCGCCCGGGTTCAGGACTGCAGCGCAAGTGTTGTACACGGCGTGCTTTCCACCGTTGGTCACTAAAATTTGGGAAGTCTCGGGACGCCAGCCCGAATCACGTTCGGTCTTTTCAACCAAAGCCTCTCTGAGTTTCAGAAGGCCACCTGCGGGCGTGTACTTGTGGTTAGAAGGGTTCTGACAGGCGGCCACAGCAGCCTCAACGATGTGAGCTGGAGTGGCGAAATCCGGTTCGCCAGCGCCAAAACCGATCACTGGTTCGCCGGCCGCTTTCATGGCCTTGGCCTTGGCGTCCACTGCCATCGTGGCCGATTCAGCGATGGCGGTAATCCGATGGGAGAGACGCTCGGTGCTCATGGTCATCCTGAGAAGAGAGAGGTGGTATCCAAAGGCCTAGCCTGCCAGCACAGGCACCCAATGCACACAAAATTATCAACTAAGCCGGCGGTGAACTATTAGGCGTTTGTTGTCGCACGAGTGACGCTCTCAGCAGCCAAATACTGAAATGAAAGCCCGTGTGACAACTCAACCAGGCTGAAGTTACATAATTCACTGGGGCGGCCACTTCGTCGGAACTCGGCCTCATTCAGGTCAATCGCAGGCTACAAAGTAGGGCTCAAGGAACTTGCGGGCTGCCTCACCTCGGGCTTGTGTCGACAGACCCTGATAGGCGGTACAGGCCCGACGAATTAGTTCCACGGAGCTACAACCAAGAGCATCAGCCCGATCATCGAACGCCTCGGACCGCACAAGACGGTCAAACTCAATAAAGGACCACTCCGAATCAGGCCCTTCCAGATCAATCTGAGAGCGTTCACCAAATAGGCCTAATGCCGCTACGGCCGTTGCCCGCCCAGCCTCAATGAGTTCAGCGCAAGTGGTCGCTCGCTGGGGATCAGAAACCGGGTCGTCTCCACAGGCGGCCGTTAAATAGGCCATCAGGCCAACAACCAACGCCATCAAATACGTAACTCTCCGAGTGCCCGGCGGGTGAATTTGGACCATCTATATACGCCAGATCAACCAGTAACAATCAGACCCACCAAGACAAAATGAACGGCCACAGCGGCAGTCACTAGGGAGTGCCAGATCTCGTGATAACCGAACACCTCGGGTGATGGATCGGGCCAGCGGGCACTGAGCATCAGAGCCCCACCGCTATAGAGGATTCCTTCAACCACCACCAAAGCCAATTCACCGGTGCTCAGCGACCGGAATACGTCAGGAGCTACCACGATAGGCACCCACCCCAGCGTGATGAACAACGTGTTCATGAGGCCCCGAGGAGGGTGGAAAGGCAGGAGTCGAACACCAATACCAATCGCCGCGCCAACCCAAACAGCCCATAGCAATAACGTGGCTGATCGTCCGTTCAACACGCTCAATCCAATTGGTGTAGTACTGGACGCAATAAGAATAAATATTGCCCCATGGTCGATGCGGAAGAGCAACTCCCAAGTTGGAATTGACCAACGGCGGAGATGGACAAGGCTGCTCGCCAAGAACATAAGTACGGCACCCGCAACGAACACTGCAGCGCCCACCCGGTCTTTTCCTGCTGGAGCAATAGCTACCAACACCACGCCACCTATAAGCGCAGTAGGAACGGCCAGCCGATGCATGACACCCCGCCACCGAGGTCGGGGAAGCAGAAGCGACCGCTGAACCGAGGCTGAAACACCGGAAAGGTAGGCCGGGTCTAGCTCAGACTTGTCGATGTATTGATCCTACATGCTTGAAAAAAAGACTGATTCTGACCTCAATACGGTGTCAGAAATACTGGAGAGTTAGACCAAGAGGCGTATTCCACTGGTGACGAGCATGGCTAGGCCCACGACGAGTGCGAAGGGTGCCCGACATGCGACGGCCACCACAGCTACCACCACGCCAGCCAAACGTGCATCAACTACCAGATTGGTACCGTCCGTCAGGGTCATGAGTACGATAATCGCCGCAAAAAGGGCTGCTGGGAGTAGGAGGGTTACGGGCTCAAGTAGCGTTGAGAACCGCTGGCCAGCCACTACCCCGGCCAACTTGGCCAGGTAGCACCCTCCAGACAGGACCAGTATGGCCATCCAACTCATGGGGCTTCTCGCCTCCGGATTACCAGTCCAACCGGCACCGCCAGCGCAGCCAACAACACAGGTACACCTGCGATGGTGACAGGCACGGAGACCAACGCTATGGCGCCACCTAGTAGTGCAGTGACCTGACCGGGGCGAGTCCGCAGGTGCGGAACGAGTAGAGCCACGAAAGCGGCCGGAAAGGCTGCGTCGAGACCCAGAGCACCTGGGTTGTCTAAAGCACTGCCTGCCACCACTCCCAGTACTGTCCCAATATTCCAGAAGGCAAACAACCACAGTCCAGTGGTCCAGAAGGCCTCGCGGGCCATAACTGGATCGTCCTGAGCAGCCGCCATGGCCGCCGTCTCATCGATTACAAATTGGGCCGATAGTGCTCGACGGACGGGTCCACCCTGTAAGAGCGGGGCAACTGAGGGGCCATAGAGTCCGTTGCGGGCGCCGATCAGCAGTGCACCTCCCACTGCGGCGACAGATGTGCCTCCACCAGCCACCACCGACACCAGAGCGAACTGAGAAGCCCCAGTGAACGTGAGGATCGAGAGGGCGGAGGCCTGGCTGAGTCCCAGACCAGACGAGTCAGCAAAAACACCAAAGGTTACGCCGATCAGGCAGCAGGTCCCAGCCAAGAGAAAGCCGTCTCGCCGGTGAGCTGGCATTCTCCATGGCAAGATATGCGATCTATTCATCGCGCAGGACCAAGCCGTTCCACCAGTTTCTCGACTAGGTGGTCCAGCGTGGCTGCACAAACATCGAAGTCAGATTGATTGCCTGAAGCTGGGTCTAGGACCTCCTCCCACTCGGCTACCTCCACTTCGGCCAAACGCAGCGCAGTGATCCGTTCTTTCAGGTCTGTGGTGTCACCCGTTGGGAGATCCCGGACCAAACGGACCAGCGAGGCAGTCCGTCCAGCCAGCGTTGGGTGGTGCCGCCGGATCCACGCCACGTGAGACGGCTCCATGGCCACCACTAGGTCCGCGTTCTCGTGAGAAGTACCAAATTGGTGACTGCGGTGGTTGGGGTCGCTTAGCCCGTGACCAGCCAACGCGTTGCGGGTGCGTTGGCTCATAGGTAGTCCCTCAATAACTAGTGTTCCTGCGCCGACGGCCCGCCAGTCCGATGCTCGATCAGCAAACATGGCACGAGCCATGACTGAACGCGCGGCATTGCCGGTGCACAGAAAACACACCGTGGGTCGAGTCAACGGTTTTCCTGCACCCGACGAGCCACAACCACAAAGAGAGCTTCAGCCTCAGCGGTCACTATTGGGGTTCCTGTCTCCTTGGTCACACCGTTATTGGAAGGAGCAAGGCAGCGAGCCCGGGCCACTAGGCGCCGGCCCGAATGGCTCACGATCCGGGCTTCGAACCGGAGGTCGACATCGAGGGGGGTAGGTTCTCGATATCGAATTGAAAGCCGAGCTGTGACTGTCGGACCGGCACCTACCAGCGACGGCACACCACTAAGCACATCGTCGAATAGGCCTGACAGATAGCCACCGTGAAGACGTTCCGGCGGACCCTCGCGCAACCGGTCGCACCGGACCACACCAACCACAAATGGACCCTCAGTGTCAGACTCTGTGGTCACCACAAGCGGGGGCGCCAAAGGGTTGCGGCGACCTCGGAAAAGACTGTGATCTGTAGCCTCGGTGCGCAGTTGAAACTCCATATCGTCATCAATGTCCTCAAAAGGAACTTCGTACCAACGATGACGCACCGGTCCCTCTAGAGCCTGACGCGCCTCGGCTACTCGTTGGCAAGCTAGGGCCAGACCCTTCGTATCCGCAGTCAACCGGTTCATCTCGGCCATAAGGGACCGGACCTCGTCGGCTAGTTCAATGCCGGCAGCCCGAAACGAATCATCCGCTAGTTGGTCCGTCATGCTTCTACGAGACCCAGACCGTTCGCCACACGGAGTCGGTGTCGACGGGCATCACCCCAAGACGCCGACAGGGCCCAACCTCGCTTCAGCCAGAGTTGTAGGTCATGTTCAATCGTGTAGCCAATGGCGCCATGGCACTGCAACGCCGAGCGGCATCCCAGGTCCACAGCATCCGATGCTAGAGCTTTGGCCATCGACACCACGACCGACGGACCTACATCGATCGCTTCCGGCGGCACCGTGCCCTCTGGCGCCCGACCAGTGGCCAACGACCAGGCTGCTGCATGCACCATGGGACGAGCAAACTCTATGGCGATAGCCAAATTGGAGCAATGGTGTTTCACGGCCTGGTTCACCCCAACTGGCCGACCAAACTGCTCGCGCTCCGACACGTAAGCCACCGTGAGGTCGAGGAGCCGCTGGGCCACCCCTACGGCTTGGGCAGCCGCTGCCCACGCCCCGTGGTTCCAAAGGGCGACGACTGCTGAAGGATCTGTTGACACTAATGTTTCCGAGGAAGTGGTCGCCTCAACCCGAGCCAACCGACGTGACCCATCGACACTGACCTGGGCAACGGTTGACAGCGCTGCTGCTGGAACAGCGTGCAGAGTGTTGTCTATTGCTAGCACCACTAAATCCGCCCGCTCAGCGGCTAGGACCAGCGGCCGAGAGGGATCACCGGCTGGCGACCCTGCGGTGAGTACCGCTGAGCCGTCAGCGGCTCGGCTCAACCATTCCTCTTGGATAGCAGTGGAAGCCATATCCCGAAGTAAAGGCACCGCTACCGCCGAGTGTTCAGCAACCGGTTCAGGGCAGGCAGTCCGACCGAGTTCCTCCAGCATCAGGACTTGGTCAACCTGACCCATCCCAAGGCCCCCATAGTCTTCTGGAACAAGCAGACCTAGCACTCCAGTATCGGCGAGTACCTCCCAGAGCCCATGCACCGCGCCAGATGCATCGTGCCACGATGCCCGTACGGCATCTGGTGTACAAGAACTGTCGAGGATTTCCCGAAGTGTCTCGGCAAAGAGAACACTTTCCTCATCAAGTATGAAGTTCATTTTCCGATCTCCCTCTATCTTTTCGGGAGTCCGAGCACCCGCTCGGCGATGATGTTGCGCTGGATCTCGTTGGTACCTGCGTAAATGGGTCCTGAGAGGCTGAATAGGTACTCCGCCATCCAAGTTGATCCAAGTGGCGAGTCAACCAGTTCGGCATCTTCACCTAGTAGACGGAGTGCCGTAGCGTGCAATTCAACGTCAAGTTCAGACCAGAAGACCTTGCCTAGCGACGAGGCCGCACCTAGCTCGCCGCCAGCCGAAAGGCGAGCGGCGCTCTGGTAGGTCTGCCAGCGGTAGGCCTGTGCTCCAGTCCATGCACGAACTACTTCATCAAGTAAGTCGCTATCAGCGGAACCCGCATTCACGAGCTCGCGGTAGAGCTCCGCTAGGCGGTCTGCAGCGGCCAAGAATCGGCCAGGCGCTCGGAGGTTCAGGCCCCGCTCACTAGACGCTGTTGCCATCGCGACATTCCAACCGTCCCCCTCTAATCCTAAAAGATTTGACTCGTGCACCCGACACCCATCGAAGAACAGTTCGGCGAACGCTGGCTCGCCATCGAGACGACCAACCGGACGTCTCTCAAGGCCCTCCACATCAGCGGGTACCAATAGATACGAGAGACCCCGGTGGCGCTGAGAATCAGGGTCAGTTCGGACAATGCAGAAGATCCAGTCAGCCCACGCCCCACGCGAACACCAGCTCTTCTGGCCATCAAGTACGAACCACTCGCCATGACGGCTGCCCTTGGTTGAAATCGACGCTAGGTCGCTACCGGAGTCGGGCTCAGACCAACCTTGGGCCCATATCTCCTCGCCAGAGGCCATACGAGGCAGGAAGCGTTCTTGCTGGGTTTCTGTTCCGAAGGCGTAGAGAGTGGGCCCAAGCAAGCTAATCCCGTTGGTATTTACCCGCCCCGGCGCACCCGATTGGTAATACTCCTCCTCGAACAGCAACCATTCCACGAGGCCAACGGATCGGCCACCGTATGCCTCGGGCCACGCCACCACTGACCACCGGGCATCATGCAACACTCCCTCCCACTCCCGGTGGCTTTCAAAGCCCTCCGGTGTATCCATGGGTGGTAAAGGCTCGGCTGGGATGTTCTCTGCCAGCCAGTTCCTGGCCTCGTCTCGAAAGGCCAGTTGCTCGTTGGTGAACTCGAGGTTCATGGTGGTCACTCTCCTGCGGGAGGGACCACCGGGCCGCAGACGCGATCTAGGGCAGCGGAGGCCTCAGTCACCGTCCGGGCGATCAGTTCGGCACATGTGGGGAGTTCAGCGATGACTCCCACACCTTGGCCCGTTGGGAGAATCCCCACTTGAGAACGCCCTTCAACCAAGGTTGCTCGAGTCAGCATGGGAGCGTTGGCTGCCATGGCTACTTGGCTCCAGCTCATCTCCGAAGAGCGCTTCATGCGAAAACCCTCTGCCACAAGTTCACTTAGCGGTGTTGACGTCATACTGCGGAACCGCAGTGCGTTAGCAACTGCCCGGGGAAATCGAAGCAGCCGAGAGTCTTCGAGTCGGGTCACCACATTGGTCGCCACCACCCGTTGTGGAGCACCGTCGACAGCCCGGGTAACCACCGTTCCGGTTACCGGCGTGGCTAGGTATACCGACTTGATGTCATCAGGAACATCACTGTCGGCTGTCAGCAAGAACCGGGTGCCCATAGCTACTGCGTCAGCCCCCCACGCAAGAGCAGCGGCTAAGCCACGCCCATCGGTAAAGCCACCAGCGGCTACGACACCTACCCCACTTCCCGATAGGGCATCTAGGACTTGGGGAACGAGAATTGAAGTCGGAACCAGTCCAGTATGGCCGCCACCTTCGGCACCCTGAGCGATCACAGCATCCACGCCCCACTCAGCGACCTTTTCCGCGTGTCGGGCCGCTCCGATAGTTGGAATAACGACCACCCCAACTTCCTTCAGGCGCTCCACGATGGCCTGACTCGGCGCTTGGGCAAACGAGGCGACCCGCACGCCGGCAGTAATCAAGTGATCGACTCGACGGTCCACATCGGCACTATCAGTTCGTAGATTGACTCCGAACGGGGCATCAGTCGCTGCTTGAACCTCAGCAATAGCGGCCACCATCTGATCGAAGGTCATTGGAGCCGCAGCAATGATTCCCAGGCCACCGGCTGCCGCTGTGGCAGCGGTCAATCGAGAACCAGCCACCCAGCCCATACCTGTTTGGACAATCGGATACCGGATCCC
This sequence comes from uncultured Acidimicrobiaceae bacterium, assembly GCA_963933065.1. Classification (GTDB taxonomy): domain Bacteria; phylum Actinomycetota; class Acidimicrobiia; order Acidimicrobiales; family MedAcidi-G1; genus UBA9410. Next base: position 12,769 of record CAWVUB010000025.1, read on the forward strand.
AACCAGACCACAGAACTCGGTCTGGAGGCGCGGGTCATCGGGAGTTGGGGTCACTAGTCAGCCGCCAAACTCGGCCTTGCGCAGGCCCTGGGGGTCAAGCACTTCGCGAATGAGATGAAGTTCTTCCAACGTTGGCAGTCGGCTTTCGGGCACTTCATCAGGTAGGTCTAATGCGAAGCCAGTTGCCTTGACCACCTCATCAACGGTCACCCCAGGATGCACTGAACGGAGGCGCATTCTCCGAGGAGTATCAGGTTCACCAGGATTCTCGAAGTCCAACACCGCCAGGTTGGACACCACCCGTCGGATCTCATGGTTAGCTCGGATGAACGCTGACAGTGGAGCTACCCGGTCGTAACCAGGACCGGAGACTAAGTCAACGGTGGCCACAAAGGACCGGGTCGAGTGATTGGGTATCCAGTAGGTCGTGACGTGGTTTGTCAGATTGCCAGGTGCCCCGCGTAGACCCAACAATTGGGCCTTGGGGCGACGCCAATCACCGATGGCCGCGAGGTTCTGGTTGCCGTGGGCGTCGATCTGACTGGCTCCCATAACGATGTGACGACGGCCCGACCAGACCACGTCAAACACGTCTCGGTAGGGCATCCAAGCTTCAACTAGACGCTCCGCGTCGTCGTCACCCACTGGCAGGGTGTTTGCAGCTAGCACCGCTACCGCGTCGGTCACAACCATTGTCGGTTCGAAGGTGGCCCGAGCTAGGCGCCCGCCGATTATTGGTGTGGTGCCGATCGGATTGCAGAGGATCTCACCGTCGCCGCGAAATGCCTCGGCGATAGCTACCACACAAACTTCGTCTCTAGTGGCCGGAAAATCAGTCGGGCGATTCATTACCTCAGGCACTCTTCCCCGCTTCAGAATCGAGTCTCTCTAGGTACTCGGTGTGGCTCGGGGCCTCTAGCCAGCGATCCACAAAGACCTTCCAAGCATCAGGGTCCTTCGCTGTAGCAGCGTAGGTTCGTTGGAAGGCTTCATCGCGTCCGTAGTCGGGCGGACACTCCGTGAAATGGGCTCCCCGTGGTGACTCCACCACTCCATCCACAAAGATCCGGGGAATCTTGATGGTGTGAAGCGAACCCTCGTCAAGCAATTCGCCGGTCTCAACTACCTTCTCACAAGAAAGGTAAGTGGCTGATGCCGCTTTAGCGAACAGGTCATCGAAATAGAGATCAGGGCCCAGAAACTGGCCATTGCCCGCTGAGTCGGCTCGGTTCATGTGAACCAGCGAAGCGTCTAATTGAAAGGCAGGGATGGCCACCAACTCTTCGTAGGCCCCATCGGCGTCCGGATACGGCGAGGTAACGGTCGCTAGGTCGGGGTTCATGAGCAACATGTCGCTACCTAAACCCGCTCGGGTCGGGTAGAAGGGCACCCGGTGTGCACCAGCCAGTAGCCCTAAATAGAAGGCTCCCTCGTCCAACTCGGTGACTTCGATGCTTCCTTGTTGGCGGGCCTGCCGGAAGTGTGGTTCCAGCGGGATGGAGTCCAGCGAGACGAAGCCATATACCGCTCGGCGGACCTTGCCAAGCGCTGAGAGGATTCCAACTTCAGGGCCGCCGTAGCAGACGATAGTCAGATCAGTCAGCTCGCTACGGGCGATTGCCCGAACGAGAGACATTGGCTTACGGCGCGAACCCCAACCTCCGATCCCGATGGTCATGCCGCTAGACAATTGAGCAATGACATCGTCTTCGCTCATTCGCTTGTCCGGACGACCATCGGGTATCGGAAGCGTCGAAGAGCCGTATGGAGAGATCACCACTCCAACGGTAGACGAGGCAGACCGCTGGGGAAACCCTGACGGTCCGTCAGATTGTGTGATCGGTCACCTCTGCAGTGGGTTAGCGTGCGCTGCGTGAGCGCTAATCCTCCACTCGCCAACCCTCTCGACTTCACTGGACGATCGGTGGTGGTGACCGGCGGGTCTCGTGGGCTTGGACGGGTTATAACCACCACGTTCCTGGACGCCGGCGCCGAGGTAATGACATGCGCTCGCAATTTGCCCGACCAACCCGTCACTTCAACCGACGGGTCCAGCGAGGCCGGCTTCGTTGTTGCTGATGTACGTGACCCTGAGCAAGTAGACGCCGTTGTGGCCGCCACCATCGAGCGATACGGGCGGATCGACATTTTGGTGAACAACGCAGGGGGAGCCCCACCGGCTAACTCCGCCGACGTTTCGCCCCGCTTCAACGAAAAGATCATCGCCCTTAACCTCACAGCCCCTATGACGTTCTGCCAAGCCGTGTACCCCACCATGTCCACCCAAGATGGTGGTGGGGTGATCATCAACATCTCGTCCGTCAGCGGAACCCGACCCAACCCACGCGGTGTGGCCTACGGGGCGGCAAAGGCCGGCCTTGAGAATATGACCCGGACGCTGGCCCACGAGTGGGGTCCAGATATCCGCGTCATAGCGGTAACCGTTGGCATGATCATTACGGACGTGGCCCATGCCTTCTATGGCGATGCGGACAGACAGGCACGTGTCGCTGCCAACTTGCCTGCAGGCCGGCTTGGGCAGCCAGCCGACGTGTCCGACATGTGCCTCGTCCTAGCCTCGCCTCTAGCCCGATGGGTCACCGGGACCTGTGTGGAAGTTCACGGTGGGGGCGAAGGACCGGCGTACTTAGACACAGCGGGCGATGACGGCGCCTGAGCGCCAGTTCATCTATTTGTCGACCTATGCCCTCCATACGTAGCTGGCGTTCACCAAAGATCGAGGTCCGTGAGAGTTCTTTAGCCGGACTAGGGGTGTTCGCCGTCGAACCCATTGCTACTGGAGAGATCGTGGCTGTCAAGGCTGGACATATTGTTCACCGCTCGGAGGTCGTGCACTTAACAGCAGTGATTGGCGACCAGAGCCTCCAGATTGAGGACAATCTCTACCTTTCGCCGCGAACGGTCGCCGAAGTAGAGGAGACGGCCATCCGGATCAACCACTCCTGCGACGCCAACGTTGGATTCCGCGGCCAAGTGATCTACATAGCGATGCGAGAGGTTGCTATTAACGAGGAACTCTGCCATGACTACGCCATGGACCGAACTGACGACTACCGCTTGGAATGCGGCTGCGGAACAGCACGGTGTCGTGGGACGGTTACCGGTGAAGATTGGCGCCTACCTGAATTGCAAACCCGTTATGCCGGCTTCTTTCTCGAATACGTGGCCGAGAAGATCCGCAGTGAATCCGACTACGCCACCTAAGTTCTCTTGAGTTAATGGGCTCCGATTGGTTCTCCTTGTTCCCTGATGGGTCTGGCGAGCGATGAATCGGGCAGGATGCCGATATGTCACCTGAGTTCTTGTACGAGGCCGCCCCGCCCTACGGCGAGGTGGAACAACTCTCGCCGCTGGTGCGTCGCGTGGTGGCACATAATCCATCAAGGTTCACCTACCACGGGTCAGGCACGTTCATTGTTGGGCCGTCGGAGGGTGGTGAGGTGGCCATCATCGATCCTGGACCAGCCGACCAGAAACACGTGGCGGCTCTTCTCAAAACAGTCCAAGGCCAAAGGGTTACTCACCTTCTAATCACCCATACCCATCCTGACCACTCTCCAGCAACTGCGGCTGTCCAGGCCGCTACCGGCGCCCAGTCCTACGGTTTTGGACCTCATCCACCGGCAGCCATCAGAGCTCACGATGAACGAGTTCGTAAAGCAATTGAGGCTGGCGAGGACCCTGAGCCTGAAGACGGAGAGGGCTCAGGAGACCGCGAATTTGTGCCTGATGTCCCGACGAGAGACGGCGACATCATTGCCGGCACCGCGTTCACTTTTGAAGCCCTTCACACCCCCGGCCACATATCCAACCATCTGTGCTTTTCTCTCCAAGAGGAGTCGACCTTATTCACTGGTGACCATGTCATGGGCTGGTCGACCACAGTTGTGCCAGCTCCGGACGGTGACTTGAATGACTATCTGACGAACCTCCGTCGACTCCTCAAGCGCCCTGAGATCATCTATCGACCCACCCATGGTCCAGCGATTACCGACCCCACTGCTTACGTAAAGGCACTGATCGAACATCGGGAGATGCGCGAACGCCAGATCGTCGAAGCCATAGCCGACGGCCCGCGCAATATCCCATCGCTGGTGGCCGAGTTATATGCCGATGTTGATGAGAAACTTCATAAGGCCGCCGCTGCCGTTGTTTACGCTCATTTACTAGCCCTATCTCGCGCCGGACGGGCAGTTGCCCAGGCCGAAGGAGACGGGAACTGGAGTGACGACGAAGACTCGAATTGGAAGGCCGCCTGGCGACTCATCTGAACTCACCTTCGACTAGGAGCGTTGGCTGGAAACCGAAACGACCTCGCCAGTCATATACGACGAATAATCACTGGCCAAGAAGATGACCACATTGGCTACTTCCCATGGTTCAGCACCCCGGCCAAAGGCCTCTCCAGCCGCCAACTCGGCCAGGAGTTCCTCACTACTTGTCTTCGCAAGAAACGGGTGGGTGGCAAAACTAGGGGCCACGCAATTGATTCGAACGCCCAAATCCACGCCTTCAATAGCGGCACAACGGGTGAGGGCCATCACCCCAGCCTTCGCCGCTGCGTAGTGACTCTGACCTGCCTGGGCCCGCCACCCAAGAACCGAGGCGTTGTTCACGATCACGCCATGGCCTTGAGTACCCATGATTCGCATCGCTGCCCTGGTGCAACGCATCGACCCAGTGAGTGTGACGTCTAATACCCGGTCCCACTCCTCGTCAGTCATGTCGACGAGAGGGGTATCACCACCAAGTCCAGCGTTGTTGACCATTACGTCGATGCATCCGTGGGCATCCAACGCTGCTCGCAATAGGCCCTGTACCTGGGCTTCATCGCGAACGTCGCATACGTGACAAATCGGTCGATCACCTGCGAGTTCAGCCAACTCATCGGCTGCTTCATTAAGACGACGCTTGTGTATATCAGAGATCACTACCGTCGCCCCCTCCTCAACAGCCCTCTTTGCTACTGAAAAACCAATCCCAGCGCCAGCCGCTGCAGTAACTACGACAATTCGGTTTGTTAAGAGCCCGTGACCGGGCACGTACTCAGGAGTATCCATGGAAGGAGAGTAGGTCGGCTATCCAGGGCTGTCGGACCTAGGAGGCCGAGGCCTCCCCTTCAGCCGTAATCTTATTTTCTGCCATCTCCTTCATTCGCCGATCCAGGTCTGCGAACATGGGCATCTCCTCGTCTCCAATAGTTGCCGGAAGTTTCTGGGCGATCTCGTCAATACTGAATGCCACTCCATCATCGGCCCACATGTGACGAAGTTCAACCGGCTGGTTCCAAACAGCAATTCGCTTGCCAGTGCAGGTATAGATCTGAGCAGTTACGTCGCGGGCGGCATCTGACATGAGCCAGACAGCTAGTGGGGCAATGGCCTCTGGGCCACCCGCCTCGATCTCAAACGGAACATTCTCTGACATCCGGGTCATAGCCGCCGGAGCGATGCAATTAGCGTTGATGCCGTACTTGCGGAGAGCGAAAGCCGCACTCCGAGTTAGCGAAACAATGCCACCCTTGGCCGCCGAATAGTTGGCCTGAGCAGTCGACGCTACGAAAGCCCCCGAGGTGAACCCGACAAGGCTCCCACCATTCTTTTGCTTACGCATAACGGCCGATGCGGCCTTGAAAAGCGTGAAATGGCCTTTGAGGTGAACTCCAACAACATGGTCGAACTCCTCTTCGGTCATGTTGAAGAGCATCCGCTCACGCACGATTCCGGCCACACAGACCACACCATCGATCGTTCCCCATGCATCAACTGCAGTGTCGACAATGCGCTGACCAACCTCCATCTCAGAAACGTCGCCGGCGACCGCTACGGCCGTGCCACCTGCCATCTCGATTTCAGCCACCACTGCGTCAGCAACGCTGCTGGATGGATCGTTACCTTCTATGGAGACTCCGTAATCAGCAACCACCACGTTGGCCCCCTCGTCTGCGCAAGCCAATGCAATTGCCCGACCGATCCCATTGCCTGCACCGGTGACGGCAATGTTCTTTCCTGCGAGATGACCCATTTACTTCTCCGAAACAGTTTGTGAACCCCTCGAGCAGATCATCTCGATCCGACCCCTGACGGTCCATCAGATTATGGATTCACCCTACCCATGGCTGACGGCACGGTCGTACCGCACCTCCGTCACCGAGCAGGTACAAGCCCCCCATCAACGGTGATGCACTGACCAGTCATGAAACTAGATGCATCAGAAGCCATATAGAGCACGGCCCCCACCATCTCATCTGCATCAGCCAATCGGCCCAGTCGAGTCGACTGGGCCATCGACATCGCCCCTGCCTCCCCAATGTTGCGAACCATGGTTGTGTCGGTCGGGCCTGGCGCCAGAGCATTAACCCGAATGCCTGCTGTGGCGTACTCGGCAGCCATCGAACGGGTGAAGTGAAGTAAAGCTGCCTTGGCGGCACCGTACAACGCTGCCCCCGGGGTGCTCAGGAAGGCTGCTGCCGAGATCACATTTACTACCGCGGCATGGTCCGATACTAAAAGATGTTCCAAACAAGACTGGAACAGGAAAAGCGGCCCCCGAACGTTGACGTCAAACGACTTAGCGTAGGCATCCGCAGTAATTGATCCAATCGGCAAGGCCAACGGGTTGGCTGCGTTGTTGACCAGTATGTCAATACCTCCGTAAGCGTCAACTGTTGCAGTTGCAAGACGCTCCAGATCTTCGAGTTTGCCGGTGTGGGCAGGCACAGCTATCGCCTCCCCACCACTAGACCGGATTGATGCCACGGCCACATCACATGCCTCAGACTTCCGGCTCGACACCACCACCTGTGCTCCCTTAGCGGCAAATGCACACGCCACAGCGAGACCGATACCCCGGCTTCCCCCGGTCACTAGAACTACCCGACCCGTAAGATCGTGCAACGCTTCGACCTCAACTCGATCCAACATGACCTCGACCTCCCCTCTGGCGACGACTAGCCGTACCTTTACTATCTACTAACAGCCTGCCCCATGGACACCTCCCAGAGAGCACCAGATGTCCAAACAAAATGCGGCATCCCGAGACCCCGATGCGAATTTGCCTTAGGTTCACCCTCGTGCTTAGTGACCAAAAAGTTCTTGTCACTGGTCTCACCGGCCAAATCGGACATCCGGTCGCCAGGTTCCTCGCTGCCGATAACGAGGTATGGGGTTTAGCCCGCTTCACTGAGGAAGGAAGCCGAGAACGTGCCGAAAGTATGGGGGTCCGAACCCACAAGGCTGACCTCGCCACGGGCGAACTCGGAGGTTTACCCAACGATTTCACCCACCTCGTGCACTTTGCTGTTTGGCAGGGCAAAGACGATGACCACGATCGTGCTGTCCGTGCCAACGCTGAAGCCACCGGCCTGCTTATGTTCCATTGCCGTCGAGCTGAAGCCGCCCTCATCGCTTCAACCAACTCGGTTTACCGGGCCAACCACGACCCTCTCCACCGCTACACCGAAACTGATCCGCTAGGTGACCCCACTGCCCCCCACTGCCCGACTTATGGCATCTCAAAGATCTCCCAAGAGGCAGTGGCTCGGACCATGGCCCGGGTAATTGACCTGCCCACGACCATCGCCCGTATAAACGCTAGTTACGGACCCAACGGAGGCCTACCTGCATACCATGGAGATTGGGTGGCAGCCGGTCGAACTGTCTGGCTAAGGAATCCAGGGCCCAATGCCTATAGCCCTATCCACGAGGACGACCTGTCTCGTCAGGTAGCTGCTCTCCTCGACGCCGCGTCGACACCAGCCACCATCGTGAACTGGTGCGGTGATGACGTAGTAAGCGCTGAGGAGTGGACCGCCATGTTCGGCAGACACCTCGGTGTGGATCCCACGATTCGCTACTACGACCTCCCGGGAGGACAACCAGGCAGCGCCGGCGACCCAACCAAACGAGCCTCCCTGACCGGTCCATGCACTGTCGACTGGCGAACCGGCATGACAGCAACCGTCGATGCCCGTCGGTCGGCGCCCTAGTCGGCGTTCACTCTCCGTTCACGATTGAAAGGAAGCCGACACCAAAGACGAATCAGATGCACTGTTCGTCTCGTGGAAATTAATGGTGGGTACCGGCGGACTGCCCGGATAAATCGCACGACCGAAACACGAAATGCTCCCTCGCCTGCAGCCTTTACGGCCACGTAGTGGTCTTGGGTAGCCAGGAACAGCGCAAGGTTTGGTTGAAGAAACTCAACGACCTCCGGATGGGCGAGTAGATCCTCTGTCAGGAACGCGAACCGAAGTTCAGCAACCTTCCACCGATCGGCTGCCATAGTTCGGCCAGCATGGTCAATCACGAGGGCGCCTTCTCCCGGACAAAGTACAGGTAGACATTCGACCGCAACCCGGATCCAACAATGCCAGTCTTCGCTAGCTACCAGCTTTGGAGACTCCGGAAAACGATGGTGAAGGAACAAGTCGCGTTCGATATACACACCCGAACATGAGAGCGGGTTCCCCTCTGCCAATACCCGGCTCATCGGCCCACGACCGACAGTGGGCTGGAAGATGAGTGCGCCAGCTTCGTTCACCACCCGCGGTAGTTGGAAGACAAACCGGTAGCTGCGGTCTCTGCGTATGAACTCGACGCCTCGTTCCAACGCTCCAGGGCTCAGCACATCATCAGAATCAAGAAATAGTAAGAATGAACCGGCGGCGACTTCGGCTCCTCTGTTGCGAGAAAATGCCCGTTCTCGATTCTCGACGTTGACTACTACGGTCAGATCTAGACGATTCTCAAATGAACTAGCAACCTCCACGGTGCGGTCCGTCGAGGCGTTGTCCACCACGACGACCTGAAGGCCGTCGAATCCTTGAGACACCACCGATTCGAGGCATCGCCCGATATGGGCCTCCCGGTTGAAGGTGGGCACTACCACCGTAAGGAAAGGTCGGCGGACCGTCACGGCTACGACCCTAGCTAGGGTCTCCCCCCTACCGGTTTCCCATGTGGACCAATTGCTAGCGTCGTGTCGATGAACGGTGATTTCTTAACCGAGGTTGATTCCGAAGATCGACAGCGCATCTTGATCATCGGTGGAACTGGTCACGTCGGTGCGGCCCTAGGCCTTCACCTTGCTGGGCGCGGTCATCAGGTGACGGTGACTGGTCGCCGCCCTGTTCTGCTCAGTGACCCAAGAATACGAACGGTCCTGCTGGATCTCACCCAGCTGGACCTTGACCAGGAAATTGGTCCACAGGACACGGTGATTCTCAGCCCATGGGTTGCTAGTGGGGTCACCTCCAACAACTGGATGGCCGAACTGATAAACCAAATGTCAGACCTCCAAATTAGATCAGTGATCTATTTTTCAAGCATGTGGGTTTACGGCAAACCGCTGAGAGGGAACATAAGTGAACTCATGGAGGCTCAACCGGCCGATGCCTATGGCAGCGCCCACCGAGCCAACGAACAGGTGCTAGCAGCTGAAGGAGATCGTCTGGGTCTTGACATCACATTGCTCCGGATGTCAAACCTGGTCGGAGCCGATCCCCTCTATCCCAAGCGAACCAAGGTCTCCTTTACTCACGAGATGGCAGCAATGG
>CAWVUB010000026.1:0-22002 GCA_963933065.1 uncultured Acidimicrobiaceae bacterium
CAGATCTGCTTCGAAGTGGACTTCCCCCACGCTGACACGACCTACCCACACACGCTAGAAGTGGCGACGAACATCTGTGCGGCAGCAGGCCTTAACGATGGTGAGATCTACAAATTGATGCGAGGTAATGCAATCGAAGCCTTCGGTCTTCAACGCTTCGGCATCACAGCCTGATCTTCCGACACTAGTTCCGAACCAGCAATACCTAGATTGGATCTAGAGGATCAGGGGCGAGTGAAAGCAGGGCTAAAGGCGTCCTTCGGTATCTCGTCCAGCACAGTAGCCACCTCGGCAACCGATGGCCCGATGCGCTGGGCCAAAGGGGCAAGAGCACCCAAGTCGATTCGATAAACCTTTGATGCGGTCTCAGCGAAGATCTTCCGCAGGTCGGCCTCATCCCATTTGTTAAATGACCGGCGGAGGTGTAGCCGGTTGTAGGGAAAGGTGCTCTCGTTGTGGGGGTAGTCACTCCCCCACATCATGCGGTCGATACCCACGCTTCGCATGGCCTCCGCCTCCGATGGACTCGGGAAGCTTGCCCCGATCCAGACATTCTGGGCGAAGTAGTCGCTCGGCTTATTGGTGAGCACCAACTCTGCTGGAAAGCCCAGTTCACCAACTCGTCCTGAGGACATCTGAGCGTGATAACCGTCCATGCGCCGTAGGTCCTCAATAACCCAACTCACCCCCTGCTCAGTCATGACGTAGCGAAGTTCAGGGAACCTGTCGAAGACACCCGACATGATGAGATGTGAGAGATTTCGATGGGCAAAGAACGGCACCTCCAGCAAGAACATGAGAGTGGCAGCCGGGGCATCTCCATAGTTGGGATTACCTGATCCACCGTGCTGGGTAATGGTCAGGTCAAGGTCCCGACACGCTGCCCACACGCGGTCATAAACCGGATCGTAGAGCCCAGGCATTCCTGAGTCGGGCGGAACCGCCGGAAGCATAAAACTGGAATGGCCATTGGCGGCTGCCAGCTCTAGATCCGCCATGGTGTCGTCTAGATTGTTCAAAAATACCTGAGGGAGGCCACAGCGGCGCTCGGGATGAGCAGCACAGAAGTCGGCCAACCACCTGTTGTGAGTGCGGATGCCCTCCAGGCGTAACTCATAATCTGCCCGGTTAGTGGCGGGATAGGTAATGAGCGCACCGGTCGGGAAAAACGGGGGAACCGTGTTTGGGAAAATAATCTCTGCGGCCACACCTTCAGCGTCAAGATCTCCATTTCGCCGATCGCCATCCCAGTTGCGGGACCGGCCATCATCTTGGAGATCACGGAAGGGGTTCGAATACTCGCCGCGCCACTCGGCAAACACCTTGCGATGCGACGGGGATAGATACTCCTCGTAGGCCTTCATGTTGCCACCGGCGTGACAGTCCGATGAGATCAGGGTGTAGTTGGGGCTCATGACTACTGATCATAGACATTTACCTATTGGACGTCTAGTCCGGTTAGCGTGGTTACGTGGCGCGCAAGCGGGGGATATCTAGAAGCGACGTGGTGGCCGCTGGTCTATTCATCCTCGACGACGAAGGACCCGACGCTCTGAGCCTTGCCGCCGTGGCTGGACGTCTAGATATCCGCCCACCTTCCCTGTACGCCCACGTTGATGGCCTAGCTGGACTGCGACGTGACCTAGCTCACGCTGCGACCATCGAGTTCGGCGAGGTACTCCGTGACTCAGTTCTAGGGCGAAGTGGATCTGATGCCGTCCGGTCGTTCGCCTGGGCCTACCGAAAGTGGGCCACCGGCTTCCCAGGTCGCTACGAAATGACCCTGCTCCCCATCGAGACCGACGACAACGAAAGGCGTACTGGTGCCCGCCTCGCACTCGGTGCGGTAAAGGCGGTCATTCGCGGCTTTGGCCTTGATAATGATCGTGCTGTGCTCGCCGGTCGGTCGCTCCGATCAGCAATGGACGGATTCAGTCGACTCGAAAACGCTAACAACATGGGTGGCGGTGACCATGACGCCGCCTTCGCCTTCCTAGTTGACTTACTCATCGAAGGGATCTGTCAGGCCGCAGCGACATCAAAGGTGTGCTCCTAAAGCGGATAGGCCGTCCGGTCACAGATCGAGCGCAAGGCGAAACTCGACACCATTCGGGCTACACCTGGCAGTTGGGCCAAATGGGTTCGGTGTAGCACCTCATAGTTGGCCACGTCCTTCACCACCACATGAACCAGATAGTCAAAGTCCCCCGCCATTAGATGACAACTCAGGACCTCCGGTCGGTAGGCCACTGCGTGCTCGAACGCCTCGAGAGTGGCCTCATCCTGGCCAATCAAGGTGATCTCCACAAACACATCGGTTCCCAGACCTATAGCCGACGGATCAACGAGAGCCACATATCGATCAATCAACCCACCCTCTTCGAGTCGACGGACACGGCGCAAACAGGCCGACGGCGATAGATGAACTATCTCTGCCAGATCGACGTTTGACATTCGGCCGTCTTCTTGGAGTAATTCAAGAATGGCACGATCTACGGCATCAATCATTTGAAGCACAGTTTTTATAATGTATCAGGATATATAAACACAATTAAATTGTCTTACTTAAGCTTAAAGCGCCTATTTACACAATCAAGCGGCGCGCCCTAGTCCTTAACATTGCGCTGGCTGGAGAGCCGTTAGCTGACCGCCACAGGAGCACACCATGGATACCGGGGTCCCCACAGAAATAAAGACCGCCGAACGACGAGTCGGGCTAACTCCAGCCGCCGCTGGTGAACTAGTCGATCGTGGCCACAACGTCACGATCGAGACCGGCGCCGGAGTCGGAGCCGGTTTTACTGACCTCAACTACAGAGAAGTCGGTGCAGTCATTGCAGACACAGCCGCAGATGTCTTCGCCCACTCAGAGATAATTGTCAAGGTAAAGGAACCGCTTGCGTCTGAGCGGGCGCTCTTACAGCCCCACCACACACTCTTCGCATACCTTCACCTAGCTGCTGACCGCCTTCAGACTGAAGAACTTCTAGCTACCGGTGCTACCTGCATCGCCTACGAGACGGTCACCGATGACGCCGGCCGCCTACCTCTGCTGGGCCCTATGTCAGCCATTGCCGGACGGATGTCGATTCAAGCCGCCGCTCACGCTCTCGAAGCCACACACGGTGGTGCCGGACTTCTACTCGGCGGCGTACCCGGTGTGCGCCCGAGCAAGATCGTGATCATCGGTGGTGGCGTAGTCGGTGAAAACGCAGTTGAGATAGCGGTAGGGATGGGCGCCGAGGTCACCGTGCTGGATCGCAACAGCACAGTGCTTGACGGGCTGGCAAAGCGCTTCGCTGGTCGAGTTAAGACCGTCTTCTCCACTAAGGCCGAGTTGGACACCTCGGTCTTCGACGCTGACGTAGTGATAGGCGCCGTGCTGGTGAAGGGCGCCAAGGCCCCCCGCCTAGTCACCCGCGAGATGCTCAGTCAAATGCGACCCGGCTCAGTGGTTGTCGACGTGGCTGTCGACCAAGGTGGTTGTTTCGAGACCACAACGCCCACCACCCACACCGACCCGATATACGTGGTCGACGAAATAGTCCACTACTGCGTTGCCAATATGCCGGGAGCGGTGCCGCGGACCTCCACCCACGCCCTGTCCAACGCCACCCTGCCATTCACCCTCGCACTAGCGGACAAGGGGACCGATGCCGCCCTCAAGGCAGATCCGCACCTTCTGAATGGCCTCAACGTCTGTGCCGGAAAAATAACCAACCAAGCGGTAGCCGATACGTTTACCCTCATGCATATTGACCCGCTAGAGGCACTGAAACTTCTCTAGGTAGACAACTACTGCCCGCACAACCGGACCAGGACTAGCGTCCCACCTATGCCTAACGCCACGATCGACGTCGTAGTGGTTGGGGGCGGCATTATCGGTCTCGCTGTCGCCGATGCCCTGCAGGGGCGTCTACCTGGGGTGTCGGTCCTAGTCCTCGAAAAAGAAGATGTAATAGCTGCCCACCAGACGGGCCACAACAGTGGGGTGATCCACGCCGGGCTCTACTACACCCCCGGATCGCTCAAAGCCGACCTGGCCGTGCGAGGTGGCGCCCGTATGGTCGAGTTCTGCGTCGAGAACGCCGTGGCGCACGATCGCTGCGGCAAACTCGTCGTAGCCACCTCCGACGACGAGGTTTCCCGTTTAGGCAACCTGGCTGAAAAAGCCCAAGCCAACGGTGTCGCCATTACTCACCTGACCTCCGAGTCGGCCCAGGAGTATGAGCCTCACGTGGCTTGCGTTGCCGCCTTCCACGTAGCGGCTACTGGCCGAGCCAACTTCGCTGGTGTGGCAGCCGCCTTAGCCCACAGGATCGTTGCCGCCGGCGGCGAAATTCGTACCGGTGTCCGAACCGGACGAGCCACTCCTCTAGCCCCCGGTTGGCAAATCACCACAAAGCAAGAACCAGTAGTGGCCAAGTTCCTCGTGGGCTGCGCTGGCCTCTACTCTGACCGGGTAGCCCAAGCATCCGGCGAAAAGCCCGATACCCGCATCCTCCCCTTCCGCGGCGAGTACCTCGACGTAACCGGTCCTTCAGCCGACCTGGTGCAGGGCCTCGTGTACCCGGTACCCGACCCACGGTTCCCGTTTCTAGGCGTTCACCTCACCCGGGGCCTTGACAATCACGTTCATGCTGGTCCAAATGCCGTCCTAGCCCTGGCTCGCGAGGGTTACCGCTGGTCGGACATCTCGGTCCGCGACTTGGTGGACATAGTCGCCTGGCCAGGCACAGCTCGCCTCGTTGGTCGGTACTGGCAATCCGGTGTCAACGAAATGATGCGGTCGCTCAGTCTCAGCCGATTCGTCAAGGCTGCCCGTCGCCTCATCCCCGACCTCGACAGCGCTGACCTCAGTAGGGGTTCAGCGGGCGTTCGAGCCCAGGCCGTGGATCGACGCGGCAACCTACTCGATGACTTTGTGCTCCTCGATGGTGAACACTCGCTCCACGTCCTCAACGCTCCGTCACCAGCCGCCACGGCATCTCTCGAGATCGGCTCGCTAGTCGCCGAGCGAGTGGCCCAGTCCATGGGCGGCCCCAATTCCTAGAAGCACTGACCAAAGGGAGAGACTCCCAACATGACTAGGACGTCGAATCCCCACGTGATCACCGACAGACCAGTCAAGCGACAGGAGGATCCCCATGTCTGAGACCATTGGCTTTATCGGCTTAGGCAACATGGGTCGGCCCATGTGCCTTCGCCTTCTGGCTGCCGGCTACGAAATTGTCGCCTTCGATCTGGTCGACGAGGCCGTCACTGAGGTTGTTGCCGCTGGAGCCACGGCAGGAACCACCGCCGCCGATGTCGCTGCGGCCGCCGACGTCCTGCTCACCTCGCTGCCCCGACCCGACCACGTCGAGGCAGTCATGGAAGAAGCCGGTGCTCTGGCTGCCCTAAGGCCGGGCTCGTGTTGGGTGGACCTAACCACCAATCGCAGCGAACTGGTCCAGCGCCTCGCCGCCGCTGCCCCCGACGACGTCTCCGTGGCCGACTCACCACTCACCGGCGCCGTCGATGGAGCCCGAAACGGCCGCCTCACCCTGTTCATCGGAGGCGATGACAAAACAGTCAGCCGGGCCACACCCATACTCGAACATCTAGGTCGGGTCATAGTCTGTGGCCCGCTGGGCACGGGCAACGTGGTGAAACTCGTGACTAACCAGTTGTGGTTCATCGCCGCTGCCGCCATCGGTGAGGGATTCGCCCTCGGCATGAAACACGGCGTCGATCTTTCGGTCCTTTGGGATGCCATCACCGACAGCGTCGGCGATTCCTTCGTCGCTCGTCACGATGCCCCATCAATCTTCGCTGGCCACTACGACCCGTCGTTCACCCTCGATCTCTGCAATAAGGATCTGGGCCTTATCGGTGAACTCTCGGCCGCACTCAATACCGACCTCCCGATGACCGAAGCGGCCACCACCACCTTCGCTCGGGCTACCGCCCGCTACGGGAGCAATGTCGGCGAGCTCCACGTCGCCCGTCGCATCGAAGACGACGCTGACCTGTCGTTCCGTCTCGACGGTAACTGGACGCCGCCGTGGGAGCAGTAGCGCCCACATCTTGATCCATAACAACGAACTACCGGTTCCAGTTCCACTCGCCCCTAGGGAGCTAGCAAGCTTGGTTGTAGGAGATTCCTACTCAGACTTTGTGCTAGCCCTTCCACGAGACCAGCGCCACGCAGCCGGCGAGGCGGAAGGAACCAAACAGCCAGTTGACGATCAAAATACCGGCAACACACACCTAGAAAATGATGACCCATGTGAGAACGGCGTAAGCGGACTAGAGAATTATTCGATGGAGTCCCGCCCAACCATGAAACAGCAGAACGAGCCCGCAATCGCAATGACGAGTTAAAGGACCGATCGCCCTTCCGCTGGTCGCCCCATTCGTCTAGCGTCCGCCCATCGCCCAACCTCGTCGGACCCAATACTCGGAGCAAAAGCAATGAACAACTCAGAAAGATTGTCCTACGATGCCATCGTCATTGGTGCCGGGGTGATTGGCTCCGCCATCGCCTTTGAGTTGGCCAAGAAGGGATGGAAAACCCTCAACGTCGACAAGTTACCCGCGTCGGGTTACGGCTCGACAAGCAACTCGTGCGCCATCGTGCGTGCCCACTACTCCACCTTCGACGGGGTGGCAATGGCTTACGAGGGTTTCTCGTACTGGAAAGACTGGTCGAACTACCTCGATAGCGAGGACGAGCGCGGACATGCCCTGTACATGCAGTGCGGCACCGTCCTGTTCATGCTCGAGGGTGGCCACCACGAGAAGGTCCTGCCCCTGTTCGATGAGGTTGGAGTGCCCTACGAGGTGCTCACCAACGAAGAACTCCGCGAGCGTTACCCGTTCTACGAGCACGGAACCCACGGTGAAACGTGCCGACCCGAGGACAACCGATTCTGGGACGAACCCACCGGCGAACTGGTGGGAGCCCTCTACACCCCAGATTCCGGCTACGTATCCGACCCCCAACTGGCCAGCCACAACCTGCAACGGGCCGCCGAGGCAAAGGGTGGCGAATTTCGCTTCAATACTGAGGTGACCAACGTGCGTCGGGCCAACGGTCGTGTGGCTGGCATCACCCTGTCTGACGGCACCCAAGTCGACTCCCCAGTGGTGGTCAACGTGGCTGGGCCGCACTCGTTCGTCATCAACAAGATGGCCGGCGTGTACGACTCAATGAACATCAAGACCAAGGCACTGCGCCACGAAGTGCACCACGTGCCGTCACCAGCCGGTATCGACTTCGAGGCCGATGGCCTGCACTCATCGGACTCCGACCTAGCCATCTACGTGCGCCCCGAGTCGGGCAACAACATCCTGATCGGCTCTGAGGATCCGGCGTGCGACCCTCAGGTCTGGGTCGACGACCCTGACGTGTATGACGCCGTGGTGTCTGACGAGCAGTGGAACGCCCAGGTGCTGCGCCTAGCTCGTCGTATGCCCGAACTAGGCGTGCCATCGGAGAAGAAGGGCATCGTCGACTTGTACGACGTATCCGACGACTGGATCCCGATTTACGACCGGACCGACCTAGACGGCTTCTACGTGGCCATCGGCTCCAGCGGCAACCAGTTCAAGAATGCTCCGGTGGCTGCCTGGTGCATGGCCGAACTCATCGAGGCGGTCGAGGGTGGCCACGACCACGACGCCGAGCCACTAGTGGTGACCGGCGTGCACACCGGCCTTGAAATGAACATGGGCTTCTACCGACGAAACCGGGAGATTAACCCCGACTCATCATTCTCAGTCAACGGCTGAGCCGGGTCGGAAACCTACTCAGGCCTGGTCACTATCGCCCTTCGCTTCGCCTTCGACGAGACGCAGGGCAAGGCGAAGCTCACGACGGGTGTGTTCGTCGCTGAGACTCTCCCCATCCCCTGGTTGCTCGACGAGCGCTGGGGGATCCGCGTCATACTCAAGACGGAGAGCTCGGCTCATCACACCATGCATGGCATACGTGCAGACGATGTATGTCAGTTCCAGAATCTCCTCGTCAGATAAATGAGCCTGAAGCGCAGAGAACAACCCATCCGGAACCCTGCCATGCTGAATTGAAAGGGCGTCGGTATAGGCCAGCACAGCCCGTTCGACCTCGCTGAAGCACTCAGAGGTCTCCCATGCATCGATTGCGTCGATTTTCTCCTCTGAGACTCCGACGGTACGGCACACCTTGCGATGCTGGGAGTAGACGAATTGGCTTCCCACGCACCAACCCACCCGGGTCTGGCCGATTTCCCGAAGGGCCGGGTCGAGTAGTCGCTTTGGACTTCGGTAAAGCGCGAAACCACCCACTGCGTGGTCAAATACATCAGGGACTAGAGCGAAGGTGCTCCACCAGTCTCCAGGAGTACCAGTTGGGGTTCCCGGCTCATCAATCGGGTCGCGATCACCGAAAAGCATCTGAAAAATGGGTTGAGCACCGACGTGGACGTTCTCGCGGCGCACTCGTCGCAAGCGTGGCATGGCCGAAGCGTAGGGGCAGACCCGTACCTAACTCCCAGCGGAGCACCTATCTGGCAGGATTAGCTAATCGGGCTGGGAGGTAGGGCATAGCGGTCTTCACTATGTCCAATCCCAGTGGATTTTGATCCGACCACCACTTGCGTGTGGAGCATTTTGTCGATGAGCCGCTGGTTTTTCTTGTCCCAAAGTGGCCAGAGGATGTCGATGAGTTGCGCTGTTTGACCGGGACCCTGATTACCACTGATTAGCACTGGGACCAGCCAACGACCCACACCCTTTGCCCCACCGGGGGCCTCCGCCGTTCTGATATCGATTAAACGAATATTTAAGCGACGCTTCCCTGGTGTGATACCGGTTACTCCCTGTCGATAGCCGAACAGCCAGCCCCCCCAGACGAAGCCGCTGAGCGCCAGCAGAGCTCCAATCACACTGAGGGAAACGCCGGCACCATCAGTTACCCATCTACCTGGGGCCACCTCATCTTCCCAGCAGAGAGTAAGTCCGACGACAAGCATCGCCACCGGAATAATTAGTGCACCAACAAACAGTCCGAAGTCTATGAGGGCTGCTTTTGCCCGTGTCCACCAACCGGCAGGCTCTGGTGTTGAATAATCCACGTTGGCGTCTGACGGATCTCTATAACTAATCACGTTCTGAGGATAGATCTATTACTCGACTCGAGCGGTGGACGTGATGACCCCCATCTAGTGTGCAACCAATGGCCAAACGCCCACATACAGATCTCACGGTGGAGCAAATTGAAACTTTCGCGACCGACGGTGTGATACACGTTCCCAGAGCGATCAGCGCCTCACTGATAGGTGACATAAACGCCCTGGCCGATCGGCAGATGGACGATCCGGGACCTTGGAGCACCGATACAGGTGCCGATTCAACTAACGGTCGATTTCTCACCACCCGTTACCTGTGGCGCGATGATCCAGTCGTTCGTCGATTTGTGCTGGAGTCAGGTGTGGCCCACCTGGCTGAGGACTGCATGAGATCGTCATCAGTCCGGCTCTACACAGACCACCTTCTAGTAAAGGAACCCGGTACAGAAGAAGCCACTCCCTGGCATCAAGACATTCCATACTGGCCCTTTCTGGGACAGAGGATCTGTTCTGTGTGGGTGGCATGTTCGACAGCCGCCGTTGAGGAAAGCTCACTGGAATTCATCCGAGGATCGCATCGCTGGGGTCGTTACTTCGCCCCAGAATCATTTGACGGCGAGGGCGGCTGGACGGATGAATCCGTCGGCGAGCGCATGCCTGATATTGAATCTGATAGAGCTGGCTACGACATTCTGGGTTTCGATGTGGAGCCGGGTGACGCCATTATTTTCTCCGCATGGATTGTCCACGGCTCTCCCGGAAATACTGGCCCCACTCGCCGAGTGGCCATGTCCACAAGGTGGTTGGGTGACGACACTGTCTGGCATCCGCACCCGGGGTGTGATCCGACCGTCACTCAAGCTGAAACTACAGCTATTCCCGGGCAGTACCCATCTGACGATGACCGATTCCCGTTGGCCTAATTCTGGCCCCGGTCTCAGACCATTTCTGGAATCCAAGAACCAACCATGAGGAGAGGCCTCAGCAAAGTCCTTCAGATGGACCTGTCTGCCACGTTGCTTGAGTTCGTGAAATTAATTGGTGAGCAGGAGATCTGTTCGATTCGCCCTACTCGATGCGCATGCCTGAAATAGCTCTTGAAATGACCAACTGCTGGATCTGCTCAGTCCCTTCGAAGATGTCATGGATCTTCGCATCTCGATGCCACCGCTCAACGGGCACCTCTCGGGTGTAGCCAGCACCACCAAGAATTTGAATAGCCCGCTCGGTTACCCACGTGGCCGTTCGGGCGGCTTTGAGTTTGGCCATCGAACCTTCGGCATTAACAAATCCACCCTGCTTAGCTAGCCACGCCGCCCGCCAAACCATCATCCGACTCGCCTCGATCTCCGTAGCCATATCAGCCAGCATGAAAGCAATACTCTGATTGGCGATGATTGGACGGCCAAAGGCATGACGTTCCTTGGCGTAGTTCAACGCGTACTCGTACGCTGCCCGAGCCACCCCGATGGCCTGAGCGCCAACGGCTGGCCGAGTAGCCTCAAAGGTCTGCATGGCGGCCTGAGCGTTTCCTTTCTCGCCGCGACGCACCCGAGCAATCCGCTCATCCAGCTTCTCTTTGCCACCGAGTAAACACCGACCCGGAACCCGCACGTCATTTAGAAGGACCTCGGCGGTATGACTGGCCCTGATGCCGTGCTTCTTGTACTTCTGGCCTTGGCTGAGACCGGCCGTTCCGGGTGGCACCACGAATGAGGCGTGACCCTTGGAACCCAGATCCGGCTCAACAACAGCAACTACAACATGAACGTCGGAGATCCCACCATTTGTGATCCATGCCTTGGCACCGTTGAGTACCCACTCGTCGGTTGCCTCGTCATATGCCGCGCTGCTTCGGTACCCACCGACATCAGAACCGGCATCAGCCTCACTGGCACAGAAAGCTCCAAGCCGGACATCATCAGGAGTTCCATAACACTGCGGCACCCACTCAAGGACCTGTTCCTGGGTCCCTGCAGCGGCGATCCCTGCCGCAGCTAGACCGCTACCCATGATGGCCATCCCAATACCCGCATCACCCCAGAACAGTTCCTCAATAGCTACAGGCAGGGTTAAACCAGTCTTATCGCCGAGCATTCCCTGAGCAAGGAAGTCCCAGCCGTAGAGGCCAATCTCGGCCGCTTGCTCAACGATGGGCCACGGGAACTCTTCTCGCTCGTCCCACTCCTCGGCATTAGGCCGGACTACGTCCACACAGAACTGATGGACCCAGTCCCGCAGCTGTTCCTGCTCATCAGTCAGAGACAGGCTGAACTCGGTCACGTCATGCTCCCAGCGTCGGTGGATCTACGGCCGAATGGCTTGCAGCCTGAACCCTATTATTACCGATCGGTAACTTTAAGTACTAGTCGTAAAATCCAACAGGTACAGCAAAAGCAGCCAGTAAAAACTCTGAGGGTGGCTCGGAGGCCCGCTAGTAGCCTCGGAAATTAATGAACCACACCGCTCCTTCGGCAGAATCGCCGTCTCCCTCAATCCCCGATCGCCCCGGCCTCGAAGGACTCGAGGACCACTGGGATGCCGCTTGGGAACAGTGGGGCACCTACCGCTTTGATCGAACAGCCGAGCGAAGTGACGTATTTTCGATAGATACCCCACCGCCTACGGTCAGCGGATCGCTCCACGTTGGACACGTATTTTCCTACACCCACACCGACACCATCGCCCGCTATCAGCGCATGTCTGGTCGGGAGGTCTTCTACCCAATGGGTTGGGACGACAACGGACTACCGACCGAACGTCGGGTTCAGAACTACTTTGGAGTCCGTTGCGAGCCGTCACTTTCCTATGACCCCGTCTTCAAAGCCCCTGAAGACGCTGGTGACCCCCACGCCATAAAGAAACGCGGCGACATCGATATCAGTCGACGTAACTTCATTGAACTCTGTCACATACTTACCGCCGAAGACGAACAGGCCTTCGAGGCCCTGTTTCGGCGCCTTGGTTTATCTGTTGACTGGACACAGAACTACACCACCATCGACGAGCGCTGCCAACGAATTTCCCAACGAGCCTTCCTCCGTAATCTGGCCCGCGGAGAGGCCTACCAGATTGAGGCACCGTCACTTTGGGACGTCACTCACCGCACCGCTGTAGCCCAAGCCGAACTCGAAGACCGTGAGCGCCCCGGCGCCTACCATCGCCTCACCTTCCATCTGTCCAATGGTGTCAGCGGCCCCGACGGCAGCAACGACCTCAATATCGCCACTACCCGCCCCGAGTTGCTAGCCGCCTGTGTAGCCCTAGTCGCTCACCCAGATGATGAGCGCTACCAACCTCTGTTCGGCAGTCACGTGACCACGCCAGTGTTTGGCGTTGAGGTCCCAGTGATGGCACACCATCTGGCCGACCCCGACAAGGGAACCGGCATCGCAATGATCTGTACGTTCGGTGACACAACCGACGTGATCTGGTGGAGGGAACTGGATCTCGAAGTTCGATCCATTGTCAGCAGAGCCGGCCGAATTATCCCTGAGCCGCCTCAGGGCATCGAGTCCCAAGCAGCACGGGAGGCCTACGCTCGTCTTGCCGGCAAGACCATGTTCTCCGCCCAGGCTGAGATGATCGAACTCCTCCGAGAAGCTGGCGAACTGGTGGGCGAACCAGAGCCCATCTCCCACCCAGTCAAGTTCTTCGAGAAAGGCGACAAGCCTCTGGAGATCGTTACAAGCCGTCAATGGTATATACGCAACGGCGGTCGCGATGCTGAGCTCCGAGCTGCGCTCATTGCTCGCGGCGATGAAATTCAATGGCATCCCGCCTACATGCAAACTCGTTACACCAACTGGATCGACGGGCTCAACGGTGACTGGCTCATCAGTCGCCAGCGCTTCTTCGGCGTGCCCCTCCCACTGTGGTACCCGCTTGATTCTGAGGGTGAAATCGACCACGAACACCCGATCATTCCCACCGAAGCCGACTTACCTGTCGACCCGTCATCGGACACCGCCCCCGGCTACGACGAAGCCCAGCGTGGCCAGTCCTGTGGGTTCGTGGGTGATACCGACGTCATGGATACCTGGGCAACCTCATCACTCACTCCGCAGATCGCCTGTGGCTGGGAGGAGGACGACGACCTCTACAGCCGCACCTACCCCATGGACCTTCGCCCCCAAGCCCATGACATCATTCGGACCTGGTTGTTCTCAACAGCCGTGCGCTCCCACTTTGAAGCCGACACTGCCCCATGGGGTCACTGCGCTCTGTCCGGCTGGATCCTCGATCCCGACCGTAAGAAGATGTCCAAATCCAAAGGCAACGTAGTTACGCCAGTCGACCTATTAGATCAGTACGGATCCGACGCCGTCCGATACTGGGCGGCCAACGGCCGACCCGGGACCGACACTGCCTTCGACGATGGTCAAATGAAAATCGGGCGGCGCCTGGCAGTCAAGGTGCTCAACGCCAGTCGGTTCGCCCTGGGATTCGGTGCAGATACCGATACCGCTCTGACTATCAACCCGGAAGCCATCAGCCACCCTCTCGATCAAGCGATGCTCCTAGGACTAGCCGACTTGGTCGAAGAGGCCACCAAAGCATTTGACCACTTTGACTATGCGCGGGCGCTTGAACGCACCGAGACATGGTTTTGGAACTTCACCGACAACCATGTCGAACTCGTCAAGAACCGTGCCTACGCAGGTGACGAGGCTGGCACCGAGTCAGCACGCCATGCACTACGCCTCGCCCTATCAACGCTGCTGCGCTTGTTTGCACCTTTTCTCCCATTCGTGACCGAGGAGGTCTGGTCATGGTGGAGAGGTGGTTCCATACACCGCCAGGCCTGGCCATCAACTGATGAGCTACGGTCCGCCGCCCTCAACGCTGACGGTGCTGCGCAGTCAGTCAACCCAGCAGTAGCCGAGGTGGCCGCAGCCGCACTGGTTGCGATCCGACGCCACAAGACCACTCAAAAGCGCTCGCTGGCTACTCCAGTTATTTCCTGCACGCTGACCGACACCCCAGAGCGCCTAGCCCTTCTCCGTCTCGTACTCGGTGACGTTATTGCAGCAGCCCGAGCCACCCACATTGATCTGGCCGCAGGCGACGCCTTGTCGGCCCATGTCGAACTAGAACCTGCAGAGTCAAAGCCCGCATCCGACTAGGGTCCTGCCCCAATCCTCAGGCAAGATCGACCCATGTCTGACAGAACGCCCCCTCCCGACTTCACAACCATTGTCGTCTCTTGTGACGGTCGGAGAGGCACCCTCACCCTGAATCGACCCGATCGGCTCAATGCGCTAACTAACGAGTTGATGGCCGAGGTTGCCGACGCTGCGGCCTGGTTCGACCGCCAGCCCGACCTTCGGGTAGTGGTTGTTCGCGGCGAGGGAAGAGCATTTAGTGCAGGATTTGACCTTTCCACATTTGACGACGATGGATTATCACCAGCCGGTGGGCGGGTCCCGACAGACACTGGACGGCTCATGGCTGAGGCTCTCGAGCGCACTTCACCTGTACTTATTGCAGCAATGCACGGCCATGTAGTGGGTGGTGGATTGGTAATCGGCTCAGCATGCGACCTCCGAATTGCCACCAGTGACGTGTCCTTCTCTATCCCTGAGGTCGATCTGGGTATTCCTCTGGCTTGGGGCGGCATCCCCCGCCTGGTGCGGGAGATCGGCCCAGCACTGACGAAGGAACTGGTCATGACCTGCCGACCGTTTAGCGCTAACGAGGCGATGGCCGCCGGATTCCTGAACCGGGTCGTACCTCCAGACGAACTTGACAAAGCAGTTGACAAACTGGCTGAAGCTGTAGCCAGCCGACCAAGAGGCGCTGTGTTGTCTACTAAGCGTCACGTCAACGCGGTGACTGACCAAATGGTGGGCACTGGACGGTCATGGGCCGATGCCGACGGCCTCACTGCCGCCTTACGCGACCCCGAGGGCCGATTGTCTCGGGATGCTTACTTGGAGCGCCTCCGCTCCAAGAAGAGTTAGAGAAAGTTAAGGAGCAAGCAAATGCCCATCGCAGACCAATTATTTACCAACGCCAATTTCCACACCCTCAACCCCGCCAACTCGGACCAACCCCCAGCCGAGGCGTTGGCCGCGTGGCGCGGTCGGATCGTAGCAGTGGGTACTCGCACCGATGTCGACGCCCTCGTTGGCCCGACGACCGAAGTCATCGACCTTGAAGGTGCCACCGTGTTACCAGGTTTTATCGAAACCCATATGCATCCCATTGCGGCTGGCGTCCAGATGCAGGCCGCCCAAATTGCCTATCCGATCTGTCGCACCGTCGCCGACGTCACTGCTTCTCTGGCTGAACGGGCAGCCATCACCCCGACCGGTGAACCAATCCAGGCATGGGGATACGACGATTCACTCATGGTTGAGGATCGGCACCTCACTCGTGATGACCTAAACTTGGCCAGCACAGAACATCCAATCTTTATCCGCCACGTCTCTGGACACCTGTCGTACGCGAACGACCGCATGCTGGAACTGGCTGGGATCACTGACGACGTCAAGGACCCCGAAGGTGGCGCCTTTCAGCGTGACGGGTCGGGGCGACCTACAGGCTGCATGGAGGAGACCGCCAACTTCGCTGTCGGGTCTAATCTGCCATTCGCCCCAAAAGAGGTGATGGCAGCCGGGGTTAAGGCGATCTCGGACCACTGCCTCACTGTCGGCACGACCACAATGACCGACGCTGCGGTGATGGCCAACGACATGTACGCCACCTACCAAAACGGCGTCGAAGACGGCTCTATTCGAGTCCGGACCCGCGTATTCCCCGGCTGGAGTTTTACAGACACCCTTCCATTTCGCACAGGCATGGGAGACGAGCGCCTATCCATTGGAGCACTCAAGTTCGTTTCTGATGGTTCGATTCAGGGGTATACGGCCTGCCTCTGCAAGGGATACCACGACCGGCCTGACGTCAACGGTTACGAGGTCATCCCGGCTGGTCGACTCATCGAGATGGTCACCGAGGCTCACGCTAAGGGCTGGCAGATAGCTGTACACGCGAACGGTGACGCAGCCATTGACAACACGCTGGATGCCATCGAAGCAGCCCTGATTGCTTACCCCCGAGACGATCACCGGCATCGGATCGAACACTGTCAGACGGTGCGTGAAGATCAACTGGAACGGATGGCTCGCTTGGGCGTACTGGCGTCAGTTTTTGCTAACCACATCTGGTATTGGGGTGACCGCCACCGGGATCGTTTCCTCGGGCCAGAGAGAGGCTCACGTATCGACCCGCTGGCCAGCTTTGCCGCTCATGGGATAATCCACGCATTGCACTGCGACATGCCGGTCACACCACTCGATCCACTGTTCACCATCTGGGCGGCCGTTAATCGCATCACCCGGGATGGCGAGCTCCTTGGCCCCGAGCAGCGAGCACGAGTTTCTGATGCTGTAGCCGGGTACACGTCAGCTGCAGCATTCGTGAATATGGAAGAGCGCGACAAGGGAACACTTGAGGTAGGCAAGTTGGCTGATCTAGTGGCTCTAGATACGGACCCATTCGAGGTCGACCCAATGGCCATCAGGGACATTGCAGTGCAGGCCACTGTGGTGGGGGGTCTAGTTGAATACCGAAAATAAAAAAAGCAGAACCAAATTTCCTAAGGAACTCAGAAACACCTTTGTCGAAATGGGTCGTGCGTAATGCGATCGACATCCAACCCAAGAGCACCGAGGAGAATCTGTCTATCTTCCACTGATGATGCCGCTTCTTAGTACCCGAAGATAGGTCGTTACCAAACTCCCTGTTCACAGCAGGGCATTACTGAGTGTAAAAGTCTTAGCAGCGCTCCAGAATTCCTCGGTAGAGCGACTCATGTGCAATATCGGTGTAGACATTTCCGGTCACCGGATGAGCACCGAACTTGGCCACCACTAGGTCCTTTTCTGGATAGCAGAACAGCCGCTGCCCGTGGACTCCCATAGGCATGAATCCGCCCAAAGAATTCTGCATATTCCAACAGTGCCGATGGAAAGTCCATCCCTCCCGACTCGGGTAACCACCTCCGCTGCCAGGGTAGGGCTGCCCACCGGCCGCTATATCATCCGCCACCGATGCAGGGATGGCCTGTCGCTCATCAGCACCTTCACCGACCCGGCCTGACCGAGAAAGCATTCGGCCAAATCGAGCGAGGTCACGCAGTGTGCACGACATGCCACCAGACGACACGGCGATCCCACGATCGTCAAGAATCACTGACGCATCTCCCTCAGCGCCCATTGGCATCCAGATCTTCTTCGATACGCCATCCACCCAGCGTTGCCCAGTAGCCCGTGCGGTAACCCATGCCAGCACGTCGGTGGTCACTGACTTATATCGGAACAATTTGCCCGGCGGTTGATCCCGCTCGGTAAATTCCAGGATCGCCTCGTGAATCCCGTTGGGCCCATCCCACCCACCGGGAACTGGCGTGAAAGCCATTGCCACCGCGTACCGCATGATGTCTGATCGGTGGTCGCCGTAGTCCTCTATGAACTGGATTCCATCGGTCATATCCAGCGCCTGACTCACAGTCACCGGAGCAAACGCTGTGTCAACTAACTCGGGAACGTGCACTGTCAATAGGTCATCGAGGGCCATTGCTCCCTCCTCCACAGCCAGCAGAGCTAGAACCCCGGTCACCGTCTTGGTCATCGAGAACATGATGTGCTGCGTTGAGCAATCCATTTCATTGAAATACCGCTCCATCACCACTTGGCCTCGGTGGAGCACAAGGAAGCCGTCGGTGTAGGTGCGGTGGAGCATCTCCTCGAGCGTCCAATTGCTATCGCCATCGTCCACGGTCAGATCATGGAGATCGACAAGATCAACACCAACTCCGGCCGTCACGTCAGAACCAAATGGATTACTTATGCAGGGGAGCAGGTCCCCATCTAGGCCCCCGGAAGCGATACGGGCCGATGAACGGAGTTCGTCCATGTGGGTAAACGACCAACAGATTTGAGGCCATGCCGTCCAGTTCCCATGATGAACTCGCTGTTCTTCCGGTACGGGGGTACCTCTCATCAAACCAGCCTCAGCGGCAGTTACCGGCTTAGGCAACACGTCCACCGTGGTTGGTCGCGGAAGCCCGGTCTCAGGACTGATCATGGTTACGACGAGTTGTGGAGTCAGCACAAAATAGTCATATTCGTCAACATGAGTCGTTCAACACCGAGGGTTCCACAAAGGAACGTATCCCATCATCCACAAGGACGGCGTTTAAGGCTGCGGCGAGGTCCAGAGCTGAGAGGACACCGGGGGCCGATACAACCACCAGTGCACCAGACACCGGTCCCGGACTAGGCGTCATAATCGGCTCCTTCGAAATCCGGCCGGCCGCCAAGTGGACCGCAGTAGGGGTACCGTCAAGTGACTCCACAACAGCTTTGGCCCTTAGCATTCCTGGTCCCACCCGTTGTCGAATCTCATGCAGCACGCTGGCCAAGTGGTCTACATCCACCGGGCCACCAGCTCGCCACGTCGCGGTCTCCACCGGCAGGTCGAGCACCTCAGGGATTGTCTGAGTCGCACCGCAGGTGACCGCCACGGGTGGATTCCACGCTAGACCACCAAGGACTGATCGGACCCAATGGTCCTGTCCAGCGAAGTCAGCCACCACAACCGGCACCTCAGAAGCGACTGAGGCACACCACTCCCTTGCACTGATTCCTCCATCTAGGACCAAGTCGGCCTTAGTCACCACTAACAGGTCAGCGGCCCGAACTTGACGGACCACCAAAGGTCCGTAGGTCGAATCACTAGCACGCTGGACTACGTCGGTGGCGTCGACAACTACAACAACCCCGTCAGGACGGATCCGCCGACGGTCGCCGTAGGCGGCTACGCGGTCAGGTTCAGCCACACCGCTCGCCTCCACCACCAGTCGGTCAAGCGGTCGCCCCGACGATCGGTCCGTCATCACGAGATCTCGCAGGGTTACTGCCAACGAGTCACCTATCGAGCAGCACACGCAGCCATTGGTCAGTTCCACCGTGTCGCCGTCACGAGTCGCTATCAACTCGGCGTCCAGATTCACCTCGCCAATGTCGTTTACCACTACAGCAATACGCTCACCGTCGGCCGCCCGCAACAGCCGGTTCACTAGCGTTGTCTTTCCAGCCCCCAGCCAACCTCCGAGCACCACCATCGGAATCCGTTGCGCGTCAACCTCGGACGAGTTGCCCGGGACGACAGCAGATACGACAGATTCGATCATCCTGAAAGTGGGTAAACCCGGCCCGACAACATTGTGGCCTCGATAGAGATGTCGGGCCACTTCGCCGGATTCAGTTCGAACGGATCGTCGGCAAGCACCGTGACGTCAGCCAGCTTGCCTGACGCCAGTGAACCAATCTCATCATCTAGAAACATCTGCCATGCTGCTTCAATGGTCACTGCGGCAATGGCGTCATACGGGCTCAGGCACTCTTCCGGGCAGAGGACTACGCCAGAGGCCGACTGGCGGGTTGCCATGATCGAGGCGGCCAGTAAAGGCTCCAAAGGTCCCATCGGTAAATCGGAATGCACTGCCACACTCATTCCATTCCGTCGTGCCGAACCGACCCGGGTCATCTGCGAAGCCCGCTCGGTTCCTAACCCCTCAGTTACGTACTGGTCGCCGAAATAACGCAAGTAGTAACCATTGGCTTGAATGGCACAGCCAAGTGCCGCGGCCCGGCGTGACTGTGCCTGGCTTGATATTCCGACATGGTGCAGCACGGTCCGGTGGTCAAACCGGGGTTTCTCACTCAATAGTTCAGCCACAGCATCAAGGGTGGCGGCCATTCCCTTGTCACCATTTACGTGGATGTTTATCTGCGATCCAGCATTCCAGAAAGGCCGGATATGTTGGACGATCCGATCCGGGTCGGCCATCCAGGCCCCCTCATGCCCGTCGATGTACCCGGGCTCGCCCAGTTGCATGAGTTGAGCGATGAACGCCCCATCAGCAAAGAACTTGGTCGCGTTCAGAAAGCGGATCCTCTCTGAGGCCCGCTCATTAAGAGTTTTTATGCGCTCCGCCGCCTCGGTTCCGTACTCTCTTTGGAAGGCTGCTATCTGCGGGATTAGGTACTGACGAAATGGCACGTGGTCGCCCTCGTGGACCTGGGCGAGTACTTCCAACTCTCGATCAGGTAGTGCCATCCCACCGAACCCCACGTCGGCGATGGTCGTCACCCCTCCTCGATGAACCAACTGGCCCACCTTTTCCATCATCGTTTCGTACCGGCCTCCGCCAATGAGGATCTCGCGCAGAGTTCTCAGAGCCCATGCCATGCCGGACTCCCACATCCGTCCCGTCTCCAGATCAATATGAGGATCCCAAGCTGCACCCTCAGCGGCATCAACCAGTTCCAAGGCCGGACCGTTGCACCGCACCTCATGGAAAGACCGGCCCCATACCACAATGGGGCGACGAGTCGATATGGCATCTAGGTCAGACCGGGTCACTTCACCGTGGGACTGCTGGTGCCATCCGAAGGTAATGAAGGGCTGATCTAGGGGATGGGTGGCCTCTAGTTCCAACAAGCGAGCCATATAGGCATCACGTCCTACAGTGGCTGGCACCTCGCGTCCAGGGAGACTCCACGCCTCAGGCGTAATCCACTCAGTACCCATCAGTAAAGCCATTAGCGGAGGGTGAACGTGGGGATCAATCAGGCCTGGCAGCAGAACCGAGTCGACGAACCGCTCATCGATCTCGTGATCGTGGGTGTCCAACCACGGCCGCAGCGAATCAAGTGTCCCTACTTCTACAATCCGTTCACCTCGCACTGCGATAGCCGTCGCAGTGGGTAGCGATGGATCCATTGTGTGGATCTTTCTTGCCAGGTACACCGTGATCACAACACAGATCCTCCTTCAGAAAAGGAGTATCCCTCAGGATCCTGATAGCCCAGAGCACTGATAGCCAAGAGCAAGAACGTCTTGATCGCCTCGTCCTTGATCGGTTGGTCGTCAAGGATCCCGAGGTAGTAGATCGGCCCAATCAGGAACTGTTCTAGATGCTCGATGTCTAACTCTTCACCAATCTCACCACGGTCAATCGCCCGCTGCAAAATATGTCGCAGGGTGTTCCAAGTGGCGCGACGATCGGTTGCCATCGCCGCACCAATATCTGGGTCGTGGATAGCCAGTTCCGACACGCTGGTAGCGATAGCTCGCCACCCAGGGGTGTTGTACTCCCCTTGGCGATCGATGTACCAGGCTTCCAGCTCTCGACCTAAGTGACCAACATCTTCCACTTCCGCGCTACGAACCCAGTAACTCAGAACTGCTCGAAAGATCGCCTTCTTGTCCGGCCAACGACGGTATATCGAGGTCTTAGACACCCGAGCCTCAGCCGCCAGCCGACCAGTGGTAAACGCTGAAAGTCCTCCATCAGCTAGCAGCCGGACTGCTGCACCGAGGATCGCTTCCCCCGCAGGATCGCTAGCAAGTTCTTCAACTTGATGGACATCGAAAACACCCACGCTTACTTTTGAAGCATGTCCTGTTCTCTCGTTCGCCATTAGGTTGCCGATCTCGAATACCTCTTCACCGCAGGAGGGCCTAGCAATAATCTCTCCCACAGTTGCATCTTTCCAGCCTCTTGGCCTACCGTCGCGCACGGTTGCGGCCGGATTTTGTGCTCCTAACCAATCAGGACAGACCAGCGTTCCTTGTGAAACTCTTCTTGTGGACGGTGAGGGTGACTCTTGTTTGGACGAGCTCAATACAGTACCGTACTGTACTCATAATTGAATAACTGGCTCCTCACCTACCTGATACGTGGGTGTTTCGCCAATTCTGATTCCAAAACTTTAGGGGGGGACAATGCGTCAAAACCGACGTGCACTAATGGCTCTCAGCCTGGCTTTCGTGATGATTGCTGGTGCTTGTGGTTCTGATGGTGGAGGCAGTGTGGCCTCCTCGGGTGGTAGTT
>CAWVUB010000027.1:0-21952 GCA_963933065.1 uncultured Acidimicrobiaceae bacterium
GTACTCGACGTTCATCACGTAGAGGTTCTTGACAGCCAGCGCGTAGCCCAATGAACCCGCCACAAATAGCCCACCTCGGGCGATAGACAGAATCATGTCCGCCCGGTATCCATCGTCAGCCACCATCTGAGCCAACTCACGGACCGCCGTGCCGTAGAGCGGCCAATCCATTTCTTCGCGCTGGGGATTCTTCCCTTGGGGCTCGTCTGCCACTTCTTCTCTACCCTCCGATGGTCGTGGCAACAAAATCTACCCGATGAACGCCCAGCCAGTGATAGTCCTTAGTCGTAAGTGGCAGCAATCTTCCACTGACTATCTGCCAGAACCACCAGGCGGGCTATACCGTCGGCTGTGACCACCTGGATTCGGACCCCACGACGTCGACGATGCTGATCCCACCAGCGTTCGTCAATCGGCCACGGCCCAGCCCAAGCCGTTATTCGTTCCCGCAAAGTGATCTCTGGATAAGGCTGATCGAACGGCAAAGAAATAGCCAATCGATTGGGCGCCCCCGAAAGTCCACCCCTCCCATCTACGGTTACTGGGACCCCCTTAGCGTCTGTTACCTCCACGACTACTGGATAGACATGGACGGCTGCTGGGGATGGCTGCGGAAGAGCACCCGGCCAAGGTGGGGTTTCCAGACTCCTGCTCTTGTCCGACGATCCGCCAAGACCTTTCTCTTGGCCCGTCAACCCAGTTTCCTCCGTCAGCTCAACAAATGGCGCTAGAGCCACTTGGGTATCAGGATCCCTCCCACCCTGCCACTCCGGAATCTGGACCGACCCTGGACCCAGTAGTCCGACCACCTGGACACAGGCTCGCCCAGCCCGTTCATCGGCCGCCGAAGCCTCACCCCAGAACCCCAACTGGCGCCCCGAGGCCGATACCACCTCATCAGGTGCCAACACCAGCAGGCTGATCCCTGAAGTGGGGCGCAGCGCCGGCGGTCCGTGCAGCCATCCCTCCAACTGCCACCGCACCCGGTCAACTACTGCCGTAGGACTTAACGCACCTCCGTCGCGCCAGCGGCGGGAAATATGTTCCCCATTTTCAGTATTGACCTCGATCACGATCTGGGTACACGCCATTCCTTGAGAAGAGAGTCGCTCGTGAAGAGTCTCAGCAGCTGACCGAGCGGCAAAGACAGCCTGATCAATCCGTTCGACTGGTGGGTCAAAAGCCATGGTTACCGCTAGATCTGGCGGCACTGGACGGTGACCTACCAGGCGATCGTCGACCCCTGAAGCCAGGCGGTGGGCATTGAGACCATCAGCGCCGAAACGAGCAAGTACATCGGCCGCTGGGAGATCAGCAAAGGCTCCCAGAGTGGTCAAACCCAAACGGACTAATACGTTTGCTAGGCCACCTTTCAGCCCGCCCGTCGCCAACACCTCTACCGGCAGGGGTGCTAGGAAGTCTGGGCTACCACCCTGGGGGACGATCACCGCACCTTCTGGAGCCCCTCCACCACTACGGGCTGCCAGACCGGCAGCGAATGCTCCGTCAGCCACCCCAATCCGACACTCCGAGCCTGCACCTAATCGAGACTGAGTAATGGCGGTTGTTGCCACCTTGGCGGTATGGCGGACTAGAGCTACCTCCCCACCGAATAGTCGGATCGGGCCATGCACCCCGAACGAACACTGGCCGGGCCACTGGGTCACCACCCACGGAGTGATCGCTCCCAAAGCCAAAATCACAGCCTCGAACCCACGGGCCTCTTGGGCCTCATCGCGATCCAAAATGCGAGCTTCTGGACAGAATAATTGGGCCTCACGACGGCGCTGACCCTGGGCTACCCCAACTCTCCGAGCTAGCGCCGTAGCAGCCACCACACGGCCCGCTCCGAGCACTAAGGCGAGTTCAGCCGGATCTACCGCCAGAGCGGTTAAGGGCCAGTCAGGACAGTCCACAACCAGGGTTCGAGCAGCGGTTGGGGGAATGGCCGATCCAGTCATGCGCGAACAGGGATACCTTCCGGTCCCGGAAGGAAAAGAGTGTCTCGTCGACCTTCCGAGGGAAGCCCCCGCCCATTGACAGATACGTCTATCCGACGGACTCGGAGACGATCCTGATTCATGTCCGATCCAGCGTTTGGGACAACATCTAATCCGACCCACGCGGCCCCATTGATAAAAAACTGAAAGTCGAGGCGTCCCGGCCAATCGTCAAGTGGATGGCCCACCCTGGGCGATAGGTACACCAATATCGACCCTCCTTCTCGACAGCGGGCCGCTAGACGTCGAACCTCAGCCATCAATGGGCGATGTCTGGGCGATACCAGTACCAAGTCAACAGATCCCACGAAAGCGGCTACTACCGGAGCCCACTGCTTGGGATCTGGAGCGTTTACCACTATGAGGCGTTTCAGGGCCACTCCGACTTCGGCTGCCGCCGCCAAGCCCAGATCACCATCACCAACTACCACAACCCATGAACCGGTCTCGGTAGCCCGGGCCATCAGAGCTAGAGCCAAAGATCGGGCACCAACACCTGACACTCCTAGAGTTATACCTCGCTGAAGGCCATTGGGCAGCAAGCCTTTCAGCGCCTCAAGCACTGGGAGAACTCGGTCGGTGGCCAGCGTGGTAGGCCGGACCCGTTGGGCCATTTCGGCCAACGGAGGTACGACCCGAAGTGTCGACTTAGAGCGACCCTCTTCCGAAAAAAAGCGCCTCTCTGAAAGTTCCTCTGGAGAGAGGTCATCAAAAAGTTCGGGTTCGGCTAGCAGGGTCCGAGGATAAAAAGTGGGTTGGATTGAGGGCATTTGCCTAGTATCGAACATTTGTTCGATACTAGGCAAATGCCCTCTTCGTTAGGTCATCCCGTCATCAACACCAGACCGAAAACCGTGTAAACGACCATTACCACCAGCAGTGGATATTGGCTTCGCAGGGCAACCGCCGGACGCCATGTCTCAATAGAACGGTCATGGGCCAAGAAAACTCCACCTAGATGTCCACACACAATCGCTACGAGCTGCACCCACCCTACGGTGCTCGGCGAAACCCGGGTCCAGTTCACTGGGCTGTCGGCTGTCCCAAAGAGATTCCATCCCTGACCGTAGGGATCAGAGATCCGTACGCTGAACAACTGCCCCTCAAGTACGAGCAGAGAAAAGTAGTGGGCCACGTGGTACCCAATCACGATAGGCAACAATGAGTGACCAAAGCGCGCCGAAAAACCAGGCTGTCCAGTCAGCCTCTCACCCATTCGTGCTGCCAGGTGCCACGCAACCGATACCACGCCCACCACCCAGAGAAGACCCAGCGTGCCCACCGCAGTGGCGCTCCATCCAACATGGCCCGCTGAAACATCGCTCCAGAACCGAGTCCGAGATACGCCGTCAAATGCTGTCGACCCGAGCACGACCAACAAAAGCGTTACCTCAGAGGGCCGCAAGTCATCTACCGCTGTTCCAGTCAACGGAACCCGTAGCACCAACCGAGCGGTCTGCCCTTGGGTGATCTGGTCCTGAGAGGGCAACTGACGACCAACTGGCGATAATCGCGCTAACAGATCAAACAGGACACCAAAGCCTTCCGACCGCCGAGCCGCCTCAGCGCCCCACCGAGCGGTCATCCCGGCTACCAACACCGTGTATCCGAGCGCCACCCACCCAAGCACCCGAGGTCTGGCACCGTCATGGTAAACGAGCTCCAACCACAGGAAGATTGAAATCGGCATGACTGCCAGCCAGCCATCTTGTACCCATATCGGTACCCAATTCGATATTTCGGTCGGCGAGTCCAAAGGCCCACGTCGCCCTCCACCCTTACGACCGTCCACCTGTCTGACCACCATCTCCCACGGGCTGATCGACGACCACAATGGGCCAACCACCACCACCAGCAGCGGCACAGCTACCCAGAAGGCCACATAGACAGCAACTGGAGAGAAATTTGCAGCCACGTCGTCAACGCCGAACAGGCCCGCAGTAACCACCACAGCGGCCAAAACCCCGACAACCAGACGCAACATGGCCGTCCCTGCTGCATACAGCGATGCCACCCATGAAACGACTGGGCGACCGACAGAAAGATTTCTAAGCCGGGGCCGATGCCAGAGGAGCCCTAGGGCGGCAAACGACAGCACCAAGGCCACCGCTGCGGACCAGCCCGCCTGCCAGAGTGACAGCGGGAGATCGGTTCGCCCACCGACCCCGTGGGCCAGCAAAAATCGACTGGTCACGAAACCTGAAGTTCGAAGACCACGATTCCGCCCATATGCAGTTCCGCTTTGAAGACCCCCGGTATCGACGCCAAGACCGGCAAGACCGCTGGAGACCCAGGCCTTACCTCTGCAGTCACGTCGTAGACGTGAAGGTGGACTTCGTCTGCCAAGTCGGCCGTGACCAAAATTTCTACTCGATCGCCAATTGACACCTCAAAGCGTGGAGTGCCACCGACCACACGACCACCGGTTAACTCAACATCAAAATTCCAATCAAGATCTTCCTGCCCCCCACGTTCCAAAACCACGGTGGCCATAGCGCCAATTGGCTTCCCATCAACTACGTAGGTTCTGTGGTCATTCGATGAAAGAGTTACACCAACGACATGAGAGCCGTTGGTCAAGCCAGTAATCCGATAGCTCTCCTCAGCGATCATGGCCACCGACGAACCGTCGACCACCACATGTAAATGTCCTTCACCAGCCCGATGTTCCCTCTGCGCGTCGAACGGGACCAAATCCATTCCTGATACCGAGGCATTGAGAGCAATAGCGCCTGGACCGTCAGGCGCTACCACTAGTTTCACTGCCGGCAAATCGCCCACTCCACTCAGATCAACGGTCCCACCATGGTCATGACCCCTGTCGCCCATCGAAGCGGCAGAATGATCCGAGCTAGCCGACGAACCGCACCCAACCCACACCA
Organism: uncultured Acidimicrobiaceae bacterium; assembly: GCA_963933065.1. Lineage (GTDB taxonomy): Bacteria > Actinomycetota > Acidimicrobiia > Acidimicrobiales > MedAcidi-G1 > UBA9410. The sequence goes on from CAWVUB010000027.1 coordinate 4,883, forward strand.
AAATCACTGAGAGCAAGCCCAGCAACTGAACGAACTGATGTCGCCTCGGAGTGTCATTTAAGGGTGGTCGACTCGCCCCGTTTAGCCGCTTAGAACGACTGGAAGTCACATCCTGACGCTACCAAATTGATCTCCGTCAGAAGGCCTCTTGAACTTAGACAGCGTGCTGCTGGACCCAGACGTGCATTGCGATACCCGACGCAACCCCTGCGTTAATCGACCTCGTGGATCCGAACTGGGCGATCGAACAAATCATCGGAGCGACCTCACGAACAGCATCAGACAAACCTCTAGCTTCTTGACCAAAGACCAAAATGCAAGCTTTCGGCAAGCCTGTCAATTCCAACGGCACGGCTCCTGGCAGGTTGTCGATCCCAACCAGCGGAAGGTCGGCTCCAACCGCCCAAGCCACGAGATCATCGATCGTCGGATGATGCATCACGTGCTGATACCGGTCGGTCACCATGGCACCTCGTCGATTCCAGCGTCTCCGGCCCACAATGTGGACTGCCGCGGCTCCAAAGGCATTTGCGTTGCGCACCACGGTGCCGATATTCAAATCGTGCTCCCAATTCTCGACTGCTACGTGAAAGGGATGTCGCCGGCTGTCGAGATCGGCCTTGATGGCCTCAACCGTCCAGTAGCGGTAGCGGTCCACGACGTTGCGACGGTCTCCGGCAGCGAGCAGCTCTGGATCCAACCGCGAATCGTTGGGCCAGGGTTCAGGGTGGGGGCCTACGCCGATTCCATCCTCCTGAGCAGCACCGTGGGTCACTGGGTCCCCCTCTGAGTTCTCCTTCTCAAGCGCCACTGGAACCTCAGTTCACTAAGGCCTGGTTGACCAGGGTCCGTAGATCCCACCTCAACGGCAGGTGGGCCGAGGAGGGAACCAAGACGTCAGCACCAACCATGCGACCGTCCTCGACGAAGGCTCGCGCGAAGTCTTTGACCCGTTGAAGTCGACTCGGTTTTAATCCCAGATCAGCGGGGCTAGGCGTTGCGGGGTCATACCCCATGGACTGAATCAGCCTGCGTCGCCGGTCAGTTCGTCATCGCTTGGAACTTCAACACCTTCGATCCAATAAAGGTAGAGGCCGGCAATGATGTCCTCAATATCTTTCATATCCTCTGATTCGGCATCAGCCATCTCTAAGGTGACGACGTTGCTATTCACATGAACGCCGGCAATCCCTCCTCGAGCGAACAACCGCCGGGCAAGTTCGTCGGTCGGCGTGCCGCCAAGAATCTCTTCACCAGCACGGAAGCGCTCGTGACCCATACCGGTGAGAGAGCGATTGGTCTCATACCGGACGACCCCGGGGCGAAACGACGGCTTAGAAACAACGGTGATTGGCTGACCCATGGCTGGGCAGACTAGCGGTCGACACCCACTGCAGCGTCGGCTAGATCAGTTAGATCGTCACTTTGGTCACCCAACAGACTGCGATCCGCTCGATAAAGAGCACTAGCCAGCCCAATCGATCCCAAACTCAGCATTGTGTGCACCAACTTGAAGCCAAGTTCGTAGTCATCAAACAACATGCCAATGCCCCGGACCGTCCAGAAAACAATGGTCCACAAACAGAACACAGCGACCAGACGGGTCGACCCGAGGGGACGACGGTGCCAGAGCCCGAGCGGCACGGTGGCCATCAGTGCTGCCAGAACGAGAAAGACGAGGGCCACAACTATCTGCCATGTCCGGGCTCCTCGAGCCAGGGCATCGTCGCTGATCACATTCCGGATCCGGCCCACCCAGACGACAGCGGTCCAGGCCACTGTCAACCATAAGAGTCGGACCACGCTACGCATGGTCGAAAATGGTATCGCCAGTCAGAAGAGACGGACCAACCCATGACGGTCTCTGGCTGGCAGACCAACTGGTGGTAGGCCTTTCATGAACGACCAAGACCGCCTGTGGAGTGTCGTAGCCCCCCACTCGGCTAGTCCCCGGCGATGAACGGGACTTGGGTAACCCTTGGATGCGGCGAACCCGTAACCAGGAAAGTGCTCATCGGCTTGGCGCATGATCCGGTCACGAGTGACCTTGGCCACGATGGAGGCGGCGGCGATCGACAGGCTGGTGGTGTCCCCCCTCACGATGGTCTGAGCTCGCCCACCGCCCACGAAGTCCCAGTTGCCGTCTAGTAGTACCCGGTCGACTTTCATATCTAGTTGATCTAGAGCCCGTCGGGCCGCAAGGCGTTGCGCTGCCGACATCCCTAACTCGTCGCACTCGTCGTTGCTTGCGTGACCTACCGACCAGGCGGTAGCCCATCCAGTGATACGACCAAAGATCGCTTCGCGTTCCGATTCGTTGAGCATCTTCGAATCACGGACCCCGACAATCCGACGGTCGGTGTTGGCCACGACGGCTCCAACGGTAAGCGGCCCGGCCCAGGAACCCTTGCCGACCTCATCCATGCCAGCCACTACAACATGTCCCGCCGCCCACAGTCTCCGTTCGGCGTCTATCCCCGGCGCTTTTCCGCGCAGAGCAGCACGCATCCGGGTCCCTCTAGCCATGGCCGAACCCTAAGGCTTCAGTAGCCGGCCGGCAGGAGCGGCCAGCAGCGCTTCGCCAGCGAGTTCAGAACTCGAAAAGGCGCTGTCTAGCCCTGGGACTCGCAGGACTACTTGACCTTCTCCCGGATGGGGCTCGAGTTGCCACAGAAGCGCCGGGCGCGTCCCATGCCAGCGGATGGCAAAGCCCAGGCGCCCCACAGAGGTGACTAGGCCGTGCACTTCGATTGGCTGACCAAACCAACCGTCGGGCACGTCCACCAGAAGGTCCAGGCCGTCAACGGAGCGGCGGACCAGACGGTCCGCCAAAGCTCGGAGTTCAGCAGCCGGACCCAGAGCAGCAACGGATAAGGCTGGCTCACCAGAACGGGATATTCCACCGCCAAGCAACAAAGCGTCAGCGGCAGCCCTGGTGTCGCCCATTGCCTCGAATAGACCAGCCAGAGAGGCCACAGCGCGACGACCCTCCATCCCATCACCACCAGCGCGTATGACCTCCTCTAACGGAACACCCTGACTACTAGCCGAAGAACCATCAAAGTGGTTGACATCACGAGCCAGAGTCCAGAGAGCGGCGGCGGCTTCAAGACGCTCTATCCCTGATCCCAACCAACTCTTTCCGAGTCGATGGGCCGCCTCGTCTCCAAACCCCCATCGGGTCAACTCGACCACTACGGCCGACGACGAATCGGCCAACAGCAGGTCCACTAACGCCCGATGGACATCGACCCCATCTGGGAGGTCAACGGCTGCAGCGGCATCAAGCCGAGATGACCAACCTGCAACAACTCGATCCATGGGCGGCAAGGATGTTGACGGGTTGTCCACTAAGTCATCGGCTGGAACGGCAAACCTCAAGGTGGTTCGGTGAGGCAACGGGACAATAAGTGCACCTGCGGCCGCTCCAATTCGGCATCGCACTGGTGCAGGAGCCTCCTTCACCGCTAGGCCACTGGTGACCTCCTCCCACAAGTCCCTCCCAGAATCCACTAGCGAGAACCGGCCTGGGTCACGGTCAAGGACCACCGAAGGGAACCCGTCAACCATCAGGCGTCGACCATCTACCGCCACGCGTCGGATCCGGCCTCCTGCTGAGGCCCGCACAGTCACCGCCACGGCCACAGGGACGGATGCCTCGTTAGTCAGCTCTACGACCACCGCCGGACCAGAGGAGCCGTCAGACTGCGCTGCCCATGTAGTCGCCACGATGTCACCCCCTGAGACGCGCATCCGAGTCTCTAGTACCGGTGCCGGACCAGGACGCACTTGGCGAACTCCTGTCTCGGTCGCCGGGGCATACCACCGATCGTCTGCCCCAATCCACCACTCGATCTGGTGGCCAGATCCACCTTCCCGACCGAGTGGCCAAACCGTGGCTCGAGAATCGATTAAACCCAGTGCACCATCCCATGTTCCGATTCGGGTTCCAGCGGGCACCCTTGTGCTTCCAACGGCCTGGTAGCGCCGAAACGGGAGTCGGGGAAATAGTCCAACCATCAGATACCTGATGATCCGTTCGCAGTCGACTCGACCTCGGAAACTGGCCGACGAGCCATCAGCTCCGACCACACGTCAACCGGTGAGTGGCCATCCTCGAATACTCCCCGGACCCCAGCAGCAATCGGAACTTCGACACCAACCTCCGATGCCAGTTGGCAAGCAACTCCCGCTGCCCGCACTCCCTCGGCCACCTGGTCCATGCCGGCTACTACCTTGTCGGCTGGCACTCCTCGCCCTACCTGTTCGCCGACCCAGCGATTTCGGCTCTGACTACTCATACAAGTGGCCAGCGTGTCGCCTAAGCCCGCCAGCCCGGCCAACGTTTCAAAACGGGCACCAAGCGCCACTCCAAGCCGGGTCATTTCAGCGAGGCCCCGGGTGATGAGCGCGGCCCTCGCGTTGTCTCCTGCACTTAACCCCTCAGCCATCCCAGCAGCCAGAGCAATAACATTCTTGACGGCCCCACCGATCTCACAACCCACTAAGTCGTCGTTGGTGTAAACCCTCAGTCGATCTGAGGCCAACAGGGTTTGGACAGTAAAGGCTGCAGCCGGGTCAGTGACTGCTACCACGCTCGCCGCAGAACGCCCCTCAAGAATTTCTCTGGCCAGATTTGGGCCTGTGAGCACTCCGACTGGTCGTCCAGGCAGCACTTCGGCGGCCACCTGGGTCATACGCAGGCCGGTGCCTTGCTCGAAGCCTTTAGCAAGGCTTATTACCGGAACGTTGGCACCAATAGCCGTTGCTGCGGCGGTCAAAGTAGATCGGAAACCGTGGGTGGGCACACCGGCGACCACGAGGTCGGCACCAGACACCGCTGAGAGTAAATCATCCGTGGCTTCCAGTTCAGCGGGTAGCTCATAACCGTCGAGATAACGCCGATTGCCCAGTCCGGCCGCCACATCGGCCGCTACGTCAGGCCGACGAGACCACAGCACCGTCGATACCACCGGTGCGAGGAGGGCCGCTACCGTCGTACCCCAGGATCCAGCACCAACCACCGCTACCCGGTGGGCCTTAGATCCGATCGGCGTCCTTGGCGTCATACCGCCACCCTAGGGTGTCTCTATGTCTGGACTCGTCGGCGTGCTCATCCCCGTGAAAGCTTTCAACGAGGCAAAGGGGCGTCTGGCCGGTGTCGTTGCCGCCGACATGCGCGCCGAACTGGCCCGGACTATGGCGGCCACAGTAATCGCTGCAGCGGCTCCTCTCCCAGTGACAGTGGTATGTGACGATGACGAGGTCGATGCTTGGGCGCGTTCAGTTGGTGCCAGCGTGCTTCGAGTCCACAAGCCGGGTCTCAACTATGCCGTGGAGGCCGGGGTCGCTGCGCTAGCGGCTGCCGGGGTGGAACAAGTTGTGATTGCTCACGCTGACCTGCCTAGAGCCACCCGCCTCGACCACTGCACAGCCACCGAGGGAATCACTCTGGTGCCCGACCGCCACCTAGACGGAACTCCGGTAATCGTGGTGCCTGCTAATGCAGGTTTTCGTTTCGCCTACGGACCGGGTTCGTACTCCGCCCACGTGGCTGAGGCAGAACGGCTGGGTCTGCCATGGCGAAGCCTGCACGACCCCGACTTGGCGTTCGACGTCGACGACCCAGCCGACCTCAAGGGCCTAACTGACCTTGTCGAGATAAGAGGCCCTCAACTAATGGACTGACTTCTACGGACCAGCGGGCCTCGGCGCCTCCGGCCAGCGGAACCAACCGAAGGATCCCACCGGAACCGCCAGGCCGCCACCAAGGCGCCGAACATGCCCCAGGCACCGATACGAACCAACAGGGTCAGGTCCCACATTGAGCCGGCCTGAAAGGGGTCGAACGCATTCGAGAACGCCTCCACAAACGGCTTGAGCGGCAAAACGTTACCTATGAACCTGAGCCACCCAGGAGCGTCACCGATCGGTATGAATACGTCAGACACGAATGCGACTGGAAGGATGGTGGCATTGGCCAGAGCGGGAGATGACTGACCAGAGGGCGCCAGAGCAGCCAAGGCCAGTCCGAGCATAGCGAACGATCCCGTTCCAACTAAAAATGTCGTCGCCGCTGCGGGTAGCCCTCCGACATTGACCTCAACACCGTAAAGACCGATACCGACGAACAACATAATCAACGCACCAACCAGAGCAATCGACACTCCAGAGGTCACCACACCACCTAAGTAGACCCACCTAGGTAACGGAGTGCTGCGAACCCGTCGGAGAATTCCTTCGTCACGGTCGATGGCCGTGGAGATCCCAATATTCGTGTAGGTCGCAGACACGGCGGTAAAGACAGCCAATCCTGGCGCGTAGAACTGAGTGAATTTCATCAGATGGCCACGAGCGAAGATCTCACCATCGCCATAGATCGTGCCGAAGAGCAGGAGAAATATTAGTGGGAATGCCAGAGTAAAGAATGCAGCGACTGGTACTCGACGAAACTTGCGGTTCTGGTAACCCACCTGACGCACAAGAAGGCGCAGTGGTGACGGGAGTGATTCAGCCATCTGACGGCCCTATGTGTGCCACACCATCCTCGACGGACTCTGGATAGTCATCCAGCAACCCCAGGTACACATCCTCAAGGGTTGGCCGAACGACTTCCAGGTCTTCCAACTCAAGACCACGATCCAGAGCCCAGGTCGTGAGCCGATGCAGGTCGGCTGTGGGTTCCTCGGTCCGAACCTCAAGGCGACCGCCTAGCACCCTGGCCCGTCCGGAAAGGCCACCCAATAGGCCTTCAACGGTGCCTTCCGCACCGACCGGAAAGCGGGTCCGGATCGACGTCCCGCGTACCATCGACCCCCGTAGCTCGTCAGGGGTTCCTTCAGCGACGGCCCTTCCACCAGCGATTACCAGCACCCGATCAGCTAACGCTTGGACCTCATCCATATAGTGACTGGTCAGCACGATGGTAGTACCCAACGTCCGCAGCCCATCGACCATTTCCCACGCCTGTCGGCGAGCAGAAGGGTCGAACCCAGTGGTTGGCTCGTCGAGAAACAGCAGTTCGGGGTCACCGATGAGACCTAGGGCTAGATCGATTCGGCGCTTCTGACCACCCGACAGTTGGTGGGTACGCCGGTCTCCAAGTCCGTCAAGACCAACAAGTTCCAATACCTCATCGACCGGCCGACACCGTGAGTAACAGGCTCCGTAGTGGGCTACCACCTCACGGACGGTTAGTTCTCGCTCAATTCCCACCTCCTGCAGCACAATCCCAACACGATCTCGAAATGCCGCAGAAGCCAATTCTGGGTCGCAGCCCAAGACCTCCACCGTGCCAACGTCACGGGTCCGGTGTCCCTCAAGGATTTCCACTGTGGTGGACTTTCCAGCACCATTTGGGCCTAACAGTGCAAACACTTCACCTGGCTCCACATGGAACGACAGACCATCCACCGCCCGGACGTCTCCGTAGGACTTCCCTAGTCCGGAAACGGTAAGAGCAGAAGAAGAGGGCACACAGCGAGGCTAACCAGATACCCCTTATTGCTTGGGCCTATGCAGACCTTTCAACTAGATGCAACTGCTGACAGACTCAGGTCCATGGAGACTGCAAGTTTCGAACACATGGTTAACGGCACGCCAGAGGACTACGAAATCATCGGACGTGCAGGAGCCGACCACAAAGCCAAATATCTAGCTGACCACATACTGGGTACTTTGCAGGCTATGGCCGGTCCGCTTCTCGGCTATCAGATCGACCGGTTCCAGCACAGTTTGCAGAGTGCAACTCGCTCACTTCGCAACGGCGAGGATGACGAGATGGTGGTGGCTGCACTCCTTCATGACGTTGGTGACCCAATTGCTCCGGAGAACCACAGCGCAGTTGCCGCCGACATCCTCCGGCCTTACGTGAGTGACCGCACCCACTGGATCATCCGACACCACGGACTGTTCCAGGGGTACTACTACTTCCACCACATCGGTGCCGACCGAGATGGGCGCGAGGCATTCCGTGACCATGAGTGGTTTGATGACTGTGCAGCATTCTGTGAGGAATACGACCAAAACTGCTTCGAACGGAACTACGACACCATGGCGTTAGAAGAGTTTGAACCATTAGTCCAGGGCCTTTTTGCCCGTCAAAGCCGTTTCCCACTCCCCCAGACAACCCTTGTGTAACTCGGCTACAGAGAGACAGTGGGCCGAGGTTCGAACCCCACTTTGATTGCTCCAGCGAAACAATTATTGCTTAACCAAAAGATTTTGACGGAACCGTCTAGACCGAAAATCTAAGTCACCAAGTCCGCGACCAGTTCGGGCCAAGCGACAGTCGGTGTGCGGCTATTTGCAATTAACCAGCCATGTCACGACCGAGTACAAAGCCAGCACACCATCAGCATCGAGCCCAAATTCCGACTTTCTACTAAGTTAAATACGCCACTGACCGGCCATGCAGAGCGTCTCGCTCTCCCCTGCTTTTCCTGATGCCACGGCGCCCGACTTCGGGCGACCAAGCCCTTCACGTACGATTTAACTATGACTAACGACCCGTGCGGGGACCAGCGAGCGAGTCGAGTTGCAAATATCAACCTGCTGGACGGCAACTTTTACATAACCGACCCGTACTCCACCTACGCCCGCCTCCGCCGTGAAGATCCTCTCTACCGCGACGAGATCAACGGGCTGTGGGGCGTATCTCGCTACGACGACATCGTGGCCATTGAGCGAGACAAGGAAACCTTCTCCAACGCCGGTGATGGACGCAGTGGTTACCGACCAAAGATCCCAGCAGATCGCTCAATTATCGGCCTAGACGATCCCCATCACGTGATGCGCCGCAACGTGGTGTCACGAAGGTTTACACCTCGGGCCGTCGGCCTCTGGGAGGACCATGTACGAGAAGCGGTCACTGCGCTAATCGACAACGCCTTGGGCGACCCAGCCGACGACGGGACCTGCCGAGTGGAGGCCATCGCCCAGTTAGCCGCCCCACTTCCGGCCCAGATGATCGGCCTCCTACTCGGCTTCGGTGACGAGATGTGGTCGAACCTCCAGGAGTGGTCCGAACGCACCATTGCGCTGGGGGGTGGTCCCGGGTACCACGACGAGGCAGGAATAGTGGCCGCCATGGAGTTCGCTGGGGCTTGCGCGGACCTCTACGAGGCTAAGAAGCCGGGAGTGATCGAAGGCTGCCCAATGGATGACGTGATGTCAGTTTGGATTGACCGAGAACGCCAAGGCCCTGCAGCCATGGGTGGGCACCCGTTCGGCCTTGACGAGATTATCTCGGACTGCTTATTGCTGCTCGATGGTGGTGCCGAAACCACCCGTACCGTCATAGCTCGGATCCTCGTCGAGTTGGCTAGCCGACCTGATCAATGGGCCCTACTACGCAGTGGCGCCGACCTGACAGTGGCCGTCGAGGAGTTCATCCGTTGGGTTACACCGATCCACAATATGTGCCGCGTGGCCACTACAGATGTGGAGATGCACGGTCGGACCATCCGAGCCGGCGACCAACTAGTCCTCATGTATTCGTCAGCCAACCGAGACCCAGCTCACTTCAATGAACCGGAAAACTTTGACGTGACCCGGCACCCGAACCACCACATCGCTTTCGGCTTCGGTACGCATTTCTGTTTAGGAGCCGCTTTGGCACGCTTAGAAATACGTTCGTTCTTTGAGGAATTTGTAGCCCGTGTATCCGAGCTTCGAATCGCCCCCGGAACCAAACCAGTGGAAATGCCAAATTCGTTCGTCTACGGCTTACGCGAAGCGCACCTCGTACTTACACCGGCCTGATCAACAACTCAGTCTGCGGGCCGACGCCCACCTAGCACCTCGTCACTCATCGAGGTAAGAAATGATGAAAAGTCCGGTCCAGACCTCAGAGCCTGACCACCGTCGACATTTATGGCTGTCCCGGTAATCCAGCGTGACTCGGGACCGATCAGGAATCTAGCCAGTGCTCCCACATCGGACGGTTCACCGACCCCGGTCACCGATGATGCAGCCAACGGCGTGTTACGGAGGTAAGAGGCAAAGACCTCGCTATCCCGAGGGACAAGGTCCATTACCTCAGTAGCGATGAAACCAGGTCGGATGGCGTTGAAGCGCACGCCCGATGGGCCGTATTCGTCTGCTGCATTTCGCATCAGCTCTTCAATTCCCGCCTTAGCCACCGGGTAGGCCCCAAAGTTCGGATGGGTCACGTGCCCAGCGATCGACGACATGCCCACGAATGAACCACCGTCAGCCGTCACCATCTCCGGCACCGCATGCTTCAAACACAACATGGTCCCCACGACGTTCAGGCGGAGTACCGCCTCAAAGACCTCAACCTCTTGGAGGTGTAGTGGGCCGAGTCCACTACCGCCACCAGCATTGGCCACTACTCCCCTTAGATTGCCGGCGTGCCCAGCCGCCCGAGCCACGACACGAGCTACATCATCTTCAACAGTCACGTCGGCCACCATCCAGTGGACCGAGCCCCCGTACCCAGGAGTGATGTGATCGGCGGCGTCAACCAGTCGATCAGCAGTTCTCCCACATATGGTGACCACGGCCCCGTCGGCAGCTAACGCCTCCGCACACGCCCGACCAATGCCCGTACCGCCACCGGTGACTAGTACACCCATGCCGGCCAACGCTCCGTCAGTCATGGCTGTTTTTCTTCTTGGGGACCGTCTCTTGGTTCCCGGACCACTGCCTCCCCAGAATCTGGTGGGGCTATAAGGTTCAAGATCCCCGAGAATCCAGGCACCTTACGAAGAGCCCGATCGGCCCAAAGAAAGGCCACGAGGCTCGCCATGGTCCCAGCTGGCCAGCCGACAAGAAACCGGATCAGCACATAATTGCCGGTTGACGTCTGGTTGAATAGCCAAATATCCCACGCTGAGGTAAGGAACTGATAGCAGCCAAGGCCGACCGTCAGGTGGCCCATAACTTGGCCGTAGCGGGGGTGATCACGTGTTGCCCGTTCGAAAGGCACCACTAGGTGGGCGTAGCGCACCAGAAAGGGTTTCCCAAGTAACACCGTAACGATAAGCGCCGCCCCGATGGCAGCTTTAGTTCCGATCCCGATTCCGAAGTAAACAGCATCTGAATCTGTAACTATGCCAATGACGGCCCGAACCAACAGATACGCCACGAGCACCGGCAGGTAACGGCCAACCTCTTCACCGCGGCGACGTCGACCCACTGCAACTTTCAGGCTCCAAAGAGTAGCCCCCGCCACACCGGCGGCTAGTCCCCAAAAATGCTCAAGACCAATAAACAACGCAACTGGAAGCACCGAGTCCAGAACCCGGGTGCGATCGGGCCGAGTGGTCACCGGCCTGACTGGTTCAGGTGATGAAGGCATCACGGGCGGCGTCCATGCCTAGAACCAGTACACCCTCGGGTACTTGGTCGGCGATCCGACGAACCTCGGCGTAGTGATGGTGATGGGAAGCCTCTGCGAAAAGGCTTCGGCGCTCGTCTAATCGTTCACCTGTTGGTACCTCATCGAGGAACCCAAAGATTCCAAAAGCCAGTTCTAGATCGGAAACCATCGGTGCTCGACCGAAAAGAGCGGCTCGCTTCAAGGCCACACTGACACATCCGGCGATTACATCAGCAGTGTGCTCGCCGTCACCGAGTTGCAGTTGCGCCGTGAAACCGTGAGCAAGCCGGAGTGCGTATCCCTGATCAGGGCCTTGGCTGCCCAGGCGTTCACCACGCGGTTGTCCTTCTGTTACCTCACCTGGCCGGTCAGCATGCCACGATCCCAGCCGACGACGAGGACTCGAGTAGGCCCGTTGAGTGGACCGAACGGCAGGCTGGGGAACGTACGACGGTGCGGTCATGGACTCAGGCTACGGGGCCAGATGGCAACCAGATCCAGCCAAGGGTCGGACGAGTACCAGGATCGCTGTAGCCGTTGTCACCCTCAAAGCGGACCGGCGTGGTCGAATCGTCGAGAATCCGTACGTGCAGAACGGGCGCATTGGATGAAGCGGCAGCCAAGACCTCATCGACCTTCCGGTAGGTTGCCAGCCTCTGAAACATGGAGATCGTCGGGCTGACCATGGTGATCTCACCGGCTCCCCAGCGTTCTAGCACATCAGCCGGTCGGCACCATTCGGAGTGCACGACCTCATGGCCGTCCACTACCGGCTCGACATCCGCAGGTGCCCGGGCAACGAAAAATGCTGTGTCATAGCGCTTGATGCTCGGCATGGGGGTCACCCATCGAGCCACGGAATGGAGGCCCGAAAGATCTAGGCCAGCCCCTCCAGCAGCCACGAGGTCGACCATTGATGCCTCACCTGATTCCAAGGCTCGCCTGCTGGCCACTAAGTGAGCCGCCAATCTGGGGTCGTCAATACCGACGGCCACGCCGATCTCCTCGATGGTCTCGCGCACCGCAGCAATTCGATATGAGGAAGGATCGTCCATTCCTAGGAGTCCACCGGCGGCTCCAGTGGCTAAGCCAGCCCAGCGGGGATCACAATCGCCCTTATCTACTGCGCCCCCAGGAAATAGCGTGTGTCCGGCTACGAACGTTGAGGCATCAGTGCGGCGCAAGGAAAGTACGTGCAAATCAGGGCGATCATCGATCAACATCAAAGTGGCCGCCGACCGGATAGGCACTCCGTCAGTAGGTAAAATATCGCGGTGGGGGCCAGCTATCCGATTATCCGATCCGCCGCCGACCACACGGTGATCCTAGGGTCGGGGACATGAACGACGACCAGACCGCTGAACGGCTCGTCAAACCACCCTCAAGGCCCGTCATAGCCGATGTCCTGGCCGGGCTTAGCGTGGCCATGGTTCTAGTACCCCAATCCATGGCATATGCCGAATTAGCTGGGCTGCCGCCACATCTCGGTCTGTTTGCTTCGGCCCTACCCCCCATTCTGGCCGCCTTCTTCGCCTCGTCCCCCTACCTGCAGACTGGCCCGGTTGCCTTGACCAGCCTGCTGACTTTCGGTGCTCTGGCTGGGCTAGCCGAGACTGGCTCTACCGACTACATAGCCATGGCTGCACTTCTTGCCTTGCTGGTCGGAATGACCCGCCTGCTGCTTGGCTTACTGCGCCTCGGGATAGTCACTTACCTAATGCGAGACCCCGTAGTCACCGGTTTTACCTCCGCTGCCGCCATCCTCATTCTCGCCTCGCAACTACCCAAAGCCTTAGGCGTGACAACTCCAAACGGTGGGGTGCTCTGGCAGGCAGGATGGTCCCTCAGTAATGCCGACCAATGGGAACTCACTTCCGTAGCCATCTCAGTGGTCACCCTCGGGCTAGTTCTGGCTGGCCGTCAGGTCGTGCATCGCCTCTTCCCCGGCGCACTGCTGGCCGTGGTTGGGGGCGTGGTGATAAGCCGGCTAACGGATTACGACGGCCCTGTAGTCGGCGACGTGCCCACCGGTCTCCCCAGCCTGTCGGCCAACCTCCCGTGGGGCTCAACAGGCTCCCTGCTGGTCGGGAGTGTGCTCATTGCCCTAGTCGGTTTCGCCGAGCCAGCATCGATTGCCCGGGTATTTGCTAGCCAAGACGGACAGCGATGGAGCGCCGACCGGGAGTTCGTGAGCCAGGGTGTGGCCAATATTGCCTCTGCAGTCTCCGGAGCCTTTCCAGTAGGCGGATCGTTCAGCCGTTCGTCGCTCAACCGTATGGCCGGAGCCCAAACTAGGTGGTCGGGCCTTGTTACCGGCGTAGCCGTGTTGGCCTTCCTCCCATTCGCCAATGTTCTCGCACCACTTCCCCGGGCCACCTTAGGAGGCGTTGTTATCGCCGCTGTGATAGGCCTAGTCCGGCCAGTGGCTCTGGTAGTTACGGTCCGCCAATCGCCAGCCAATGCCCTCGTGGCATGGTCCACCTTCGCTGCCACCCTCGCCCTCGCACCTCAGGTTGAACAGGGCGTGCTGGTGGGGATCTTGTTGTCACTAGCCATGGGCTTGCGAACCCGCCGAACAGTTAGTCAGAGCAGTGGACAGCCCTAGAGGGACGCTTGCCCTAACCAAGTCTCCACAAGGGTGGCCACATCAGTCAACGTTGAGACGTAGGCCAACGTGTGTTCCAGCACTTGTTCTCCATAGCCAGCCACCGTGGCTACAGATCCATCGGTTGGGACCACCACCTGGAATCCCTCGTTCACTAGGTCAAATACCGCATTAGGGATGGCTACGTTAAGACTTACTCCAGCCACCACCACGGTCGTTACACCCTCATTACGGAGCATGGGGGCTAACTCGGTGCCAGCCACAGGTGACAATCCGTGGAATCGAGGAACGACTACGTCGACACCATCCACGAATCCGATTTCACCGACTGGGGCCACAGCCTCAGTCTCCACATACTGCTGAACCTCAGCCCGGCGACCAGCAGCGAACAAGCGGGAATTACGATTACCTCCCCATAAGTCGAAATGGGCGTGGAAGGTGCAGTGCACAACCCGCACACCGGCAGAGCGGGCAGCACCGGCGAGATCGGCCAACCGAGGCAGCAGTCCTGCGGTGGCTACCGCGTCAGCCAGCACCGGCATACTGGAATCTTCGCCCACCAGTCCGTTCTGGCACTCAACGATGCACAGAGCGCAGTGGGCTGGATCTACCAAGTTTCCAATCTCCATCAATCGATTCTCTCCTTTCGTCATCGCCGGACTTACTCGAACTTCGCACCGGTCTCGCGCAGAACATCCAACCAACGGTCACCCGCGTCGGGTGCCAACTCACCGGGACGGTAGGTCACGTGGTGGAGTTGGCCAGTCCACTCGAAGGTACCAAAGCGCTCTCTAATGGACCAGGAAACTGGTGATCGGCGATCAATTCCTACGTCGATGCCCTGGAAAGGCGCAATGGAGGTAATCACCGGTAAGTCCCGGCGGCGGGCTACGACGTCTCCATCGACCCGCAGTTCAGCGTGGACCTTCAGGTCTCCAGCAGCCTCGATAGCCAGCACGACCGAGGTTGTTCCGGGTGGAATCGCACCGCCATCCACTTCAGTCATTGTCCCGTAACCGTTCCAAGCCAGTTGGACGCGTCCATCGACCACGTAGAGGGCATAGCCGCCACCTTGGTCGCCGTGGGCCACCAGGGTGCCGTTATCACCGGCCTCAAAGTCAAGGGCTACCTCGATTTCGAAGGACCGAAAGTTGATGAGCGCCAGCGCCCGATATCGATCAGTAGTTGGCGCCCCTGGCCACAGGACGGTGTCTACAACTTTTTCAGCGTCCCATGGTGGTCGATACAAGTAATTTACGTAGTTGCCTTCATCTAAAGGAAACACCTGATTGGCCCAAGCTGCCTGCTCCCAAGCATCAACTAGTTCAGCGAGTTTCTCGGGGTACTCATCGGCTAAGTCCCGAGACTCGGTGGGATCTGACACAAGATGATGGAGTTCCCAACGCTCTTCTGAGAACGGTGTCATGGGTTGCCGGCAGGTCACTGCGGACCAGCCGTCCCGATAAAAACCCCGATGACCCATCTGTTCGTAGTACTGCTCCGGATGGGTACCAGAAACGTCCGGATTGCTAAGAGACGCTGCAAAACTGGCTCCAGCCGGAGGCGGCACCGGTCCTCCGCCCTTGGTGGACGGCATGTCAACACCCGCCAAGCCGAGCAGGGTCGGTAGTAGGTCAGTGACGTGCTGATACTGGTGGCGGATTGCCCCACCATCCGGCAGACCCGCACCCTTGGAGATAATAAAGGGCACTTGGTGCCCGCCCTGATGGGTGTTGATCTTGTAAAGGCGAAAGGGTGTGCCAGAGACCATGGCCCACCCCGATGGGTAATGGGGCAGGGTCTGTGGGCCCCCAAGCAACTCCATACGGGAGTAGTCCAATTCCACCGAATCCATTGGATTGGACCTGGTCTGACTCAGCAGCGTCCGGAAGTACGCCGAGGTCCCGTTGTCCAACCCCTCACGACTGGCACCGTTATCTGATGTGAAGACCACCACGGTGTTCTCCCACTCTCCCATGGCCTCGAGGCCCTCACGAAGGCTTCCTAGGTTCTGGTCGACGTTGTCGACCATGGCTGCGTACAACTCCTGATAGCGGGCAAATAGCTCCTGTTCCATCTGTGAAAGTTCGTCCCATGCTCGCACCGCATAGTTCTCTTCGTTATTGCGCTGTGGAAGAACAACGTCATCGCCGAAAAGTCCAAGTTCCTTCTGGCGTTCGAATCGCTGGCGCCGCAGTTCATCCCAACCTGCTTCGTACCGGCCTCGGTACTTTTGAAGATCAACTGGTTTGGCCTGCAACGGGGCATGCACTGCTCCGTGAGCGAAATAGAGAAACCACGGCCGAGTGGGATGGCCGGAACGAACCTCGCTCACCATGGTGAGTGCACGGTCGGTGAGGTCGTCGGTGAAGTAGTAATCCTCTGGGTATTCGTCGATGTCTAGAGCGTGGTTGTCCTCGTAAAGTCGATGAGGCTGATGAAAGTTGGTCATCCCCTCAAGAATCCCGTAGAACCGGTCGAAACCATTCTGCAACGGCCATCCAGTGCGCGGGCCAGCTTCAGTCGTCTCGCTATCTGGACAGAGATGCCACTTTCCCACCATCAAACTGGTCCACCCGGCGCCGCCCAGCACCTCACCCATGGTCAGAGCATCACTGCGAATAGAAGCCGAGTATCCAGGAAACCCTGGCTGCATGTTGCAGACCGTGCCCACTCCGGCCAGGTGGTGGTTTAGGCCGGTTAATAGTGATGCACGGGTAGGTGAACACATCGGATTTACATGGAAGTTGGCGTAGCGGATGCCCTCAGCAGCCAAGCGGTCCACATGCGGCGTGTCGATCTCCGAGCCAAAGCAGCCAATGTCGCTGTAGCCGAGGTCGTCGACCAAAACGATCAGAACGTTGGGGGCACCGTTGGGGGCGGCAGGCGGTTTTGTCCAAGCCGGGGTGGAGGTCGACATGATCCGCCCCACTTGACCGGCGAAGCCCGCGTAGGCGGCAGTCGGATCAACGGAACTGTTGACGGTAGTCATTGTGCTCCTGGACTCGGATCGCACCGAGATCGAGCGATAGTTGGATGTTGGATGTTGGATGTTGGATGTTGGGCGTTGGGCGTTGGGCGTTGGGCGTTGGGCGTTGGGCGTTGGGCGTTGGGCGTTGGG